>DUCU01000099.1 GCA_012959605.1 Dehalococcoidia bacterium
TTTCCGAAGGGAGACCACGGTTAGTGACCTCTGTCGGCGGGAGGGGATCAAACCGGACGTCTTTTATGCCTGGACCAAAGAGTTCATGGAATCGGGTAAAGAGCGTCTCACCCGGGATACGGTCTGATATGCCGCTCGCCATGAGATCGAACACCTGAATTCAGCTTCCCGTCTGCTTCGTATAAAAAGACCGCCGATTGTCGCGGTCTTTTGGTTTGGCCTATAATTTTGCTACCGTTTGTTACGAGTGAGGTGGTCTGCATTAAGTCGGACCACCTAATGAGTCGCAGCAAACGGAGGGACAACAAACTCCCGGGGGCACTTTTGGTGTGACCCGTTTACATATCGAGGATACTTTGCCTTTTGTAATCACTGAGCCCTGTATTGGGGTCAAAGATAAGTCTTGTATCGAAGTCTGCCCCGTGAAATGTATTGCCTCCGACGACGAGGAAGAGATGTATTTCATAGATCCTGGCGTCTGTATAAACTGCTCCTACTGCGAACCTGTCTGTCCGGTGAACGCCATTTTCGACGAATTTAAACTGCCATCAGACCAGCGTATCTACCTCAGAAAAAATCGACAATTTTACGAAAAATAATTGCTAAAAGACCTTAGGACCGTTATGCGTTTTTTAAAGACAACCTACCGGTTCTATTCTCCTTGGTTAGCTTCTTCTCAATCGCTGTGATTGGAATCAGGTCAAATGAATTGGGAATGGGCCGAGGTAAATCTCTCGGATGTTGTCCAAGAGGCCTTGAACTGAACGAAAGCATTATTGACCCAAAGAGACTTAAGCATCGAGTCGGATCTAGATTCAAACTTACCCACCGTTTGGAATGACCGAGACATATTGCTCCAGGTTATGACCGACCTGCTGGGCAACTCACTAAAATTTACGCCTAATGGTGGAAAAGTCTCGATCAAGGCTAGGAAGCTTGACCCAAATGAATCAAACAGCTCGGGTGAGATGTTCGAAGTGAGCGTTACGGACACCGGGTCCGAGATCCGACCTTCGTAACACGAGATTATATTCCAGAAATTCATACAGGCCGGCAGTGGCGCTTCAAATAGGCCAACAGGAACCAGACTGGGTTTGAATATCTGCAAAGAAATCGTGGAATATGCAGGCGGAAAGCTTTAAGTGGAGAGTACTCTAGGGGTTGGGAGTGGCTTGCATGGTAAGGCTCCTAGTCTGGGGTACCGCTAAAGTTCGGTCTACTCTACAATACCTGCCTCACACGGTGAATACTCCAGCCACGTTCATTAAAAGACCAAACGGGAGGCGGCTATGGGCCTCGAAGAAGTCAAAGCCCTCACTTTCGATACCGGGGGCACAGTGCTCGATTGGCACACCGGTTTCAGCGCCGCATTGGCCAAGGCCGGGGCCAAGTATGGGCTTCAGAAAGACTGGCCGGGTCTAGCTAATGAGTTGCGCCGTCGGTCTCTGGGCCTGACGGTACGCATGGGGGAACACAGCCCTCCGGAGCGTAATCACGATGAGTCTCACCGCATGGCGTTGGATGAAATCATCTCAGAGAATGGCCTGGACGCTTTCAATGCGGAAGACCGGCGCGATATCTGGTGGCAGACTGCTCACAGTCTCCGGGCGTGGCCCGATTTCCCTGCCGTGCTGCCCAAGTTGCGAAAGCAGTATATCTGCGCGTCTTTCACCATTCTTAGCTTCAGGATGACCATCGCCACGGCCAAGCGGAACGATCTGAGCTGGGACGCGGTCATTTCATGTGAAGCTATCGGGAAGTACAAGACCCTTCCAGAAGCCTACCTGACCGCGGCCAAATGGCTTCATCTGGAGCCCGGAGAGTGCTGCATGGTCGCCTGCCATAACTTCGACCTGGACGCAGCAAAAAAAGCTGGCTTCAAGACAGCCTTCGTGCGCCGCCCGGATGAGTGGGGTGCTGAAGGGCCTCCCGACCCTGTGCCGAATCCCAACCACGACATAATTGCTGATGACTTTCCAGACCTGGCCAGACAGTTGGGAGTGCAGGCATCTTAAGGTCGGTGCACCTCTATCTCCCGGTCGGTTAAAATACCGACTACTCCATCGATTTTCATCACAGACAACCCATCAAGAGGTGAGGCCATGTCCGGTGAACTAGAAATTCGCACCACGATTGGCGACTTGTTGGACACACAGACGGAACGCTACGCAGACCGTGAGGCGCTGGTCCACGTTGAAGCTGGCGCCAGGTTCAACTACCGGGAATTCAAGGCTGAATGCGACCGTGTGGCCCGAGGGCTGATGGCCCTGGGGATCGAAAAAGGCCAGCACGTCGGCATCTGGGCCACCAACTACTCGGAGTGGGTTGTCGCCCAATTCGCCACTGCCAAGATTGGCGCGGTCCTAGTCACCGTTAACCCCTCCTACCGCACCCATGAGCTCGAGTACGTCTTGAAGCAGTCCGAGGCCGATGCACTGATACTCATTGGCCAGTTCCACACCTCGGACTACGTCGGCATGACCAACGAGGTTGTTCCGGAACTCAAAGACTCTGCGCCCGGCAAACTCCAGTCTTCAACCCTGCCCCATCTGCGTAATGTGATATTCATCGCGCCTCCGTCAGCCCCCGAGACCAAGACGCCTGACGGCATGTGGTCGTGGGAAGACGTGCGCGGGAAATCCTCCGAGATTAGCGAGGCTGATCTGGCTCAGCGGCAGGGTTCCTGTGACCCAGACGACACGATCAATATTCAGTACACTTCCGGCACCACCGGCAATCCCAAGGGCGCCATGCTCACCCATTACAACCTGGTGGCCAACGGCTACTACACGGGCGAGGGCATGAAATTCACCGAGGAAGATCGCCTGTGCATCCCAGTGCCCTTTTACCATTGCTTTGGCTGCGTTCTCGGGAACCTTGCCTGCGTGACCCACGGCTCCACCATGGTTATCCCATCAGAGTACTTTGAGCCTCTGAAGGCCCTGGAGGCCGTGCAACAAGAAAAGTGCACTGCCCTGCACGGCGTGCCCACCATGTTCATCGCCGAACTGGGCCAGGACCGGTTCTCCGACTTTGATTTAAGCTCCTTGCGCACTGGCATGATGGCTGGCTCGCCGTGTCCCATTGAGGTCATGCGCCAGGTGGTTGACCAGATGGGCGCCAGGGAGATCACCATCGGCTATGGCCAGACCGAGGCCTCGCCCGTCATCACCCTGACACGCACCGAAGACACCCTAGAGCGGCGCGTCGGCACCGTTGGCACTGCACTGCCCAACGTAGAGGTTAAGCTGGTTGACCCGGAGACTGGATCAGACACGCCGACTGGAGAGCAGGGTGAGTTACTCACTCGCAGCTTCATGGTGATGAAGGGTTACTACAACTTGCCAGACGCCACCGCCTCGGCCATCGACAAAGAAGGCTGGCTCCACACGGGCGACCTAGCCACAGTGGATGCAGATGGCTATTACCGGATTACCGGTCGGTTGAAAGACATGATTATAAGAGGCGGCGAAAACGTCTATCCACGGGAGATCGAAGAATTCCTCTACACCCACCCAAAGATTGCCGATGTTCAGGTGATTGGAGTGCCCGATGAGCGATTCGTCGAAGAGGTCATGGCCTGGGTCATGCTGAAACCGGGAGCGACCGCAGACGAAGAGGAAATACGGGAGTTCTGCAAAGGCAAGATAGCCCACTACAAAATACCCCGCTACGTGAAAATGGCCACCGAGTTCCCAATGACCGTTACCGGTAAGATACAAAAATATCGCATGCGGGAAGTCGCGATAGAAGAACTTGGTTTACATAAAGCAGCAGGAATCGAGACTGCTTAGGCAGACTACACAAATGCACTTCGTCGCTTGTCACCCTGAGAGAAGCGAAGGGTCTCGTTGCCGCGCATCAAGATTCTTTGCCAAGGACGATGAGATTCTTCGGCTCTCTCCTCAGAATGACATAACTGCAAATGCACTCTCTCGACCGGCTTGTAGCCCCGGGTCGAGCGTTCGTCACCGACATACACTTTGGTCACAGGAAGTGTTGTCCTAGTTGTCGACGATTGGATCAAACGGCTTGGGAATGTGGCATGATTTCAACGTTATTGGCTCTGCCTATTCCACGTTAGCTTCGATGCGGGCATAAGACTGGCCTAGGTGGAAGTTTGAGTCTACCTCCACGTCTGAAAACCAACTTAGCAACGACTGGGTTAGTGGGTCTACCGTATCATCGGACATCGCCGATTCGCACCTTTCTCGAGTCGTCGGGCTCGGTCGTTGGGCCATCTTGTCTTTCGCAAAACGTGCTTTCTCGACATCGGGCATATCGGAGCCGTTCACTCGTAAGCGCTCTTCGAGTACCGGGTCTTCGCTGTCTTCTATCCAGCTGTAACCTAGTTCAGAAATGCGTCGTTTGAAGATGTGGTAATGGCTGAACTCCCGATCAGCCACCATCGAGAGACAAGCTTTCAACTCAGGGTCCTGGGTCTTGTCGGCCCACGCCTGTATGTACATGCCATGCTGCCTCTCCCCGGAAGCGATGTCGTTAAGGAGTTGGAAGTAATGCAGTTCAGTTTCTTTATCAATCGCCATGATTCTCCTCGCTTGGTGAATGTTGGATAGGGCTATGAGCCCGATGGAGGAATTGTGGGCTAGGACGTGCATTCCTTGTGGATATAATCCACTTTGCGCGAACTATAAAACGGTATCCCAAGCGCGTCAATTACTGCAATTTGATTCGGCAACGGGCTTTTCCGACGGCCCCGCCCTTCGCCGGGTCCAGCCCACCCCGTCGGTCTAACTGGTTGGGAGGTAATTTTATGGATTTCGTCACGGCAACTAATCTAAATCGGTGTTCCGATTGTATTCCTGATACATCAATGGCTTAGAACTATACCTGTCAATTCGAAGCTGCATCTATATCAGTGATTGTGGTCGTAAGACTCCAGTCTTCTTAACAGAAACTACTAATATATTCAGGAACACTACACCGGATATCGGTTTCTTCAGAAATAACGGAGGCCGTGCACGACACTCACCATTGGTTGAGCGGAGAGTCTCGGTCCACAGCATCAGGTTTCGTTGCCAGTGGAAACGAGATTCTTTCCCGATGAATCGGGACGGCCTCAGAATGAATTTGTTGGGAGGCAATATTGGGATTTCAAAACAGAAAGGCTCCAGCAATCGCTGGGGCCTTTCTGTTTGAGTTCAGTTGTACTTGAGAGGGGTTTAGCCAGCGGCTAGAGCCCGAACCTCTCTGGCTTTGGCTGGCAGGTCGTAGGTGGTCCAGGTTGCGCCGTCGTCCAGCGACCCGAATACCTGGCCGTCACGGGAGTTGCAGAAGACGTGGTTCGGTGATCTGGGGTCCACGGCCACGGTCATCATCGTCGAGTTGGCCGTGATGCCACGGTCTACCTGCTCAAAGGTCTTGAACAAGTCCCGGCTGCGGTAGAGCGCACCCTGCGTACTCCGCGCTGCTGCTCCAATCGAAAGGTAGCTGCCTTCAAATCACGGGTGTAGGTAATCTCAGAGAAATTTCCGATATCAGCGGGGATCCATTCGCTGCCCCGGTCCGGGCCGATGAACGGACCCTGGCGGGTGGTGATGAACACGGTATGGGGCATGGCTGCTGAGCATTGGGCGCCATGCAAATCAAGAGTGTCCTCGCTAGGGGCCAAACTCCCGGATATCTCTTCCCAGGTGTCTCCTCCATCGGAGCTGCGAATCACACCGGCCACTTCCAGGGCGGCGTACATCTCGTCGGGGAAATTCGGGTCGGCGCACAGGGCAATTACCCGCGTGGGAAAGGCCATGTTGATCTCAGCGGACCCCATGGATTTAGTAATCATCTGCCAGGAGTCTCCGCTGTTCGTGCTGCGGTAAATCTCTCCGGGCGCGGAACCCAGGTACATCACACTGGGGTCGCCGGGGCGAAACATGAACGTCCACGGCGGAGCGCCAGTCTTGGGGTAGTCCAGTCTCTCCCAGCTATTACCACGGCTGTTGCTGCGGAAAGGGCCGTCCTGAGTGCCGGCGTAAATCACTTCAGGATCGTTTGGGTGAATAATAATTCCGTTCACCATGGGGTCTACCGGCAGACCTTTCGTGAGCTCCTCCCATTGCGTGGAACCCGGTGCCAGACGGTAGATACCGCTCTTCTCTGCTCCGGCGTAAACGTAGGTGTTATTGCTTCCAGTTGTCATGTCAGTCTCCCCTCTCGTTGGTTTTTAGCAAGGCCGCCGCCAAGGCGCGCTTGAACCGCGCTTAAACTAAGGAGCGGACTTGGAAGCTGATATCTCTTCTAGGTCGAACGTGAAGTCCTCGATGACCGGGTTGGCCAGTAGCTTTTGGCACATCTCGGTCACGGCAACCTCAGCCTTTGCCCGGTCAGTCGCGTCAATGTTGACCAGCAGGAATTTGCCTACCCGCACATCACCAGCGCTATTAAAACCCAGACGGTGCAGGCTAGACAGCACGGTAACCCCCTGAGGGTCGTTCACCGTTGGCTTAAGCGTAATGTGTATTCTAGCTTGATACATCAGCTAACGAGTCTCCTGACACGGCCTGGGACTTAACACGGAACTAGTTCCGGACCCAAGACTCCGGAATAGGCCTCAAAGAAAGTGTCGATTCGGTCTGCGTCCACGCCCAAGAAGGAGTCGATAACTCCCCAAGTACTGAGGACCACCTGACCCGGTTCAATTCCCGTGTACGGCCGTGCAACACCCCAGACACGGTTCAATTCGATATCGCCTAACGCGTCACGCAAAGCCGAAACATCCGACTCAACGGGTAGGTTGTAGCTGATCACAATATTGCCGTGCTCCATGTTGTGAACCGCGCGTTCATCCGGGATTGGCTCGTCATAGAATCCGCAGGGAGCTGGAACCGGCCAGTGGTTACCCGAGGCCGGCGGGGAAGTTGCATAAACGACTGTTTCCCCTTCATCCACGTGGGTGGAACCTTCGATGTCTACCTCGACTCCAATCCCTGAGACGTAACCACCGGCGTCTCCGGTTTGTGAATTGCCGCCACCGCCGCTGAAGCTGGCGAAGGCGAAGCTGGCAATGACTAATACCGCAATGATTACGGACGCCGCGATGTATAGCTTATTTGTCTTCTTGCGCCGGTTGGTTGAAATCATGTTGCCGGAGCGGGCGGCCCTGGTGGCTGCCCTACCGCGGCGACGTCTTGATGCAGGCAATGTGAACTCCTCCGAATTTTGCTAGGAACCAACCCTGATCCCTGATGAATCGAGGTAATACCGGGCAATCCGTGTTAAACCGATATTAGGTTTCTAGAGCTTGGTCCCGGTCAGTTTATAATACGCTTCGCGGTAGCGCTCGGACGTCTTTGCCACCACATCAATCGGCAACTCAGGGGCGGGAGGCTCGTGGTCCCAGCCCTGTTCGTCCAACCAGTCTCGGACGAATTGCTTGTCATAGTTGGGCTGAGACTTGCCCGGTGCGTACCCGGTGATGTCCCAGAATCGGCTGGAATCAGGGGTGAGTAACTCGTCGATCAAAGTTAGTTCGCCGTCGATTATGCCAAATTCCATTTTGGTATCGGCCAATATGATTCCCTTGCCCCTTGCGAAGTCGTGGGCCGTTTTGAAGACTGCTTTGCTCATCTCCTCAAGCTGTCGGGCCATATCCGCCCCAACCATGTCCAATACTTCTTGCTTGGACATGTTCTCGTCATGGCCTTCTTCAGCCTTGGTCGTGGGAGTGAAGAGTGGCTCTGGGAATTCCTGCCCTTCAACCAGTCCTGTACCAACATCCATGCCGGATACGGTGCCCTGTCTGCGGTATTCAGACCAAGCCGAGCCGGTGATATAACCCCTGACGATGCATTCCAAGTCCAGGCGCTCGGCCCGTTTGACCACCATGGCCTGCCGGGCGATCTGCTCGGACACCGCCCCGGCAATACTGCTCTTGTCGATGTACTGGGCGGCATCCGGAGAATCGGCCAGGCAGATGAAATGGTTAGGGACGATGTTTTCGGTGCGGTCGAACCAAAATGCGGAGATACGGTTCAGCACCTGACCTTTGTCGGTGATACCGGTGGGCAAAACAACGTCAAAGGCAGATAGCCGATCGGTGGCAATCATAAATAGGCGACCGTCGCCCAAATCGTAGGTATCCCGAACCTTCCCTCGATGGAGAATGTTGGGCATATCGCTGTTCATCAATATGTCAGGTGGCATGTTGGCTCCTTCATCACACATCACGCGCCCAGCACGGGCCGCTTTATCTCAAAATACCTGCCAGAAAGACTGGCTTAGTTAACTCTATTGGATCAGTCGCCGGCAGTAGCGGTTTTTTCTGGCTTTGCAGCCGGTTCTATCAGACCCAACCGGGCAAAGGTTTCATCGACATAACGAGTGTAGTAGGCGTAGTCGAATAATTCATCAAACTCTGAAGCCGAAATGTGCTCTCCGGCCTGCGGGTCAGACCGCAGCAGCTCCCGAAAGTCCTTGTTCTCTTCCCAGGTCCTGCTGGCGTTGGATTGGACGATCGTGTAGGCGTCTTCACGGGCCAGCCCTTTGTCTACCAGAAATAACAGCACACGTTGACTGAAGATTAGACCGCGGCTGCTTTCAATGTTTGCCATCATGCGTTCTGGGAAGACCCGCAAACCCTCCATGATACCGCTGAAGATGCTCAGGATGTAGTCCAGAGCCAAGCAAGAGTCAGGGATGATGATGCGCTCTGCAGAGGAGTGGCTGATGTCACGTTCTCCCCAGAGGGCTACGTTCTCCAGAGCTGTAATCGAGTTGCCCCGGATCAACCGGGCCAGGCCGCAGATACGTTCTGCCAACTCTGGGTTACGTTTGTGGGGCATTGAAGACGACCCCGTCTGGCCGTGGCCAAAGGGCTCTTCAAGCTCATGCAATTCGGTGCGTTGTAGTGCCCGAATTTCTGTGGCAAATTTTTCTAGCGACGCGGCAATCAATGCCAGGGTACTCATGAAATGGGCGTGCCTGTCCCGTTGCACAATCTGGTTGGTGATCTTGGCAACTTTGAGGCCAAGTTCTTTGCAGACCGTTTCTTCAATGGAGGGAGGCACAGTGGCGTGGGTGCCAACAGCGCCGGAGACCATGCCCACTCGCAGACCCTCAATGGCATCGGCGAGGCGTTCTTTCTGGCGGGTCATCTCGTCCCACCAAAGTGCAATCCTGAGGCCCATGGTCATAGGTTCTGCGTGAACTCCGTGGGTGCGACCCATGGCCAGGGTGTCTTTGTGTTCAACTGCTTTGGCCGCCAGAGCCGCAATGGCCCGGTCCATCTCAATTTGTAATAGAGAGCCAGCCTCAACCAACTGTAGGTTCAGACCGGTGTCCAGCATGTCGTTGGAGGTCAGGCCCAGATGCAGCCAGCGTCCTTCCAGTCCCATGGATTCTGTAATCGATGACAGGAAGGCCGTCACGTCGTGGCGGGTAGTCTCGAAAATCTCCAACATGCGGGTGTGGTTGTACTTGGCGCTGCGCAGCTTGACCATGTCTTCTTTCGGGACAACGCCTTCAACGGTCCACGCTTCGCAGGCGGCCAGTTCTACCTCCATCCATTTGAGGTATTTATTTTCGTCGGACCAGACCTGCTTCATGGCGGGTCTGGAATATCGGTCAATCACAGTTACGCCTCAACGCCCTGCGGCGTGCCGTTTGAATTGCTGCCGTTTAGTGAATAATTCCTGACTGCCACCAGCATTCCCCTAAAATCTTTAAATGGCTGGTAGACAATCTTCTCGTCGTCGCAGAACGTCGCCAAATTCCGGTGGGCAAAGGTAACGTCGGCAACCCGGGCGGCTTCCAAGTCAGAATGGCCGTCGCCGGCAAAGAACACATAGGCGCCCTTTTGCTGGAACGACTGCACCACAAACCCTTTGGAGTTCCCCTGGTCTTCTTTGCCGGGATCGGTGTGGTTGTAGTGGTAGGAAATCTCGCCGCCTTCAAACTTGGTATCCACGGCGTAGACGGGTACCCGGCCGACACCTTCACGCTCCAAAACGGCCTGGATATAGAAATCCAAACCCTGGCTGACCACTGCCATTTGTATGCCGTTGGACTGGCAGAAACCCCATAAATCTTTAAAGAAGGGCCGCAGGTTGGCGTGCTCCTTTACGTAGGACTGCATGGTGGCGCGGTCGGCATTGATGTTTCGGAAGGTAATCTCCTGATAATCTTTCAGGCTTAATTGGCCATCGCGGAAGCTTTGGCGCACATCCTTCCAATCTGGGTCGCCGAACTGGTTGAGCAGCATCTCCGCCACGTTCTGAGCTACGGCGGTGTCGTCGAAGTCGGTGAGGACTACGGGATGCGGTCTACCGTTCGCGGAGTTCGCGTCTGTAGTCATCATAAGCCTGCCTTATATTGCCGTATTTTAGGCCCAAGATTTGAGCGGCGTAGTACCCAGCGTTTCTGGCCCCCCAGCTCCCCACTGCCATGCAGGCAACGGGGATTCCAGGTGGCATCTGGGCCGTGGACATCAGTGCGTCAATGCCTTTTAGCTCGCTGGACGTAAGCGGAATGCCAATGACCGGTATTGTGGTCATTGACGCTATAGCACCGGCCAAGGCGGCAGAACCACCAGCGGCCGCAATAATCACTTCTATGCCTCGGTCACGGGCAGTTTGAGCGTACTCATGGACCCGTTCCGGTGTGCGGTGAGCCGACATTACACGGGTCTCAAAATCGATGCCCATATCCTCGAGAACCTTGATGGTATCTTGCACCACGGGCTCATCCGAAGCGCTTCCCATAATAACACCTACTTGCGGCAAAACAACCTCCCAATTACGCTCAAACCGGCCCTAAATGATCACCACATACAGGGTCTGCTAAACCGGCCTGGCGTCATCATATTTATAGTCTTGTCAGACAGAATATTAGAGTTCTAATTCGTCCTTGAATGCTTCAATCAGGCCCTGCTCCAGGGCTTCACGCTCCGGCCTGATTTCGATCTCGTTGATCTGTAGATATATCCCATCTTTGGACAGACCCAGGTCAACGGCAATCTCCAGTTCTCCACCTTCATCCCACGAAAGGATGGTTGTAATTACATCGGTATCACCATCGTCGTCTTTTGAGGCTTCGTCGATGATGCTGATTCCGAGGTCGCCTTCAGCGTCTTCGTCGTCCGGCTCCCAGCCAATTATGGTTTCAATCTCACCCTTGCCATCCAGTAGGGTGGAGTTCATCTCAGCCAGCAGCTCGTCGACGCCCAGATTTTTGGCCATGAGCGAGAGGTCGTCCCGCTCTTTCTTGAGGCCGGCCTCTTCTTCTTCAACCCGGCTTTGACGCTGGGCGCGGACCTCATTCAGGTCCTGTTTCAAGCCTTCCAATGTGTCACGCCAGGTCATGGGTTCATCCTCTGGGGTGTCTTAGTCTATTATGGGTTGCGTTGATTATTTGCGGGCAGCTTGGTAAGCCAATTCGTCAATCTCTCGGAAATCACCTCGGCCCGATCGGGTCCTGATTTGATTCAAGGCTTCCAGCGCGTCTAGGTAGCGGATGCCCATTGGGCCGCGCTTGAGACTGGCGGCGAGTAAACCCGCCTGCTTCAGCAAACCCTCCGCATTGGCGTTCCAAACGGCGAAGAGAGACGGGTTGGTCAAGCATAAAAGGTAGGAGGGAAACTCCTTGCCGGTGCCCTCCAAACGGTAGGCTCCCCCAGGCGCGGCGCACTCGTCAAAGCGGCCTTCCAGCTTGATATTATCATAGAGCAGAAAATCCAGACCATCTCGGATGTCTTCAATGGTATTTGCCTTGAACACGGAGGAGTCGCGGCCTCCCGATGCCCGGTAAAGCTCCAACGCCTGGTCCATAGTCAGTTCCAACAACGCGTCCTGCCCCAGCCATTGCCGAAACTCCTCAGTGCGGAGCCATTTTTTACGGCGGTAGGTCTGGAGTCTCTGGTCATCTTCGACCAGCGTGAATAACACATCAAGATCTTGCATCTGCTTAGCCGGTTGACCGCGCAGCGCCCTGATTGGCCGAGGATCCGATATCCCGCCGCCAAGCAGCGCCTTCAAAGCTGATTCGTTCCAATCTGGCGTAGGCGCGCTCTCTGGCTTGGTCCATGTTGTCACCGCCGCCGACCACCGTCAGAACACGACCGCCGGCAGTGAGCGGATGACCAGCAACGCCATCATTGCCCAACTTGGTGCCAGCGTGGAAGACCATTGTGTCCTCCGGGTCGTCCGCATCCAAGCCATCTATCTCAAAACCAGTTTGGTATTCCTCCGGGTAGCCACCAGAGACCATGACCACTCCCACGTAGTTCCTTTCGTCCCACTTCACTTGCACCTTATTGAGTGTGCCCTCAGCGCAGGCCAGCATTAGTTCCAGTGGGTCCGACGCCAAAAGTGGCATCACTACCTGGGTTTCCGGGTCGCCCAACCGACAGTTGAACTCCAACACTTTGGGTCCGGCGTCAGTCAGCATCAGACCGGCGTACAAGACGCCTTTATAAGGAGCACCTTGCTCAGCCATTGCCTGAAGTACCGGCCGCATGATGGTCTGCTCAACCTGGACTGCCAGCTTCGGAGTCCAAAAATCCGGACTGGAGAAACTTCCCATGCCGCCGGTGTTAGGGCCAACGTTGCCGTCACCCAGTCGTTTGTAATCGCAGGCGGCTACCAGGGGGGAGAGGTTCTCCCCGTCGCAGAAAGCGAAGACGCTGACCTCTGGACCGCTGAGATATTCCTCCAAGATAACTGTGTCCCCAGCCTCACCAAAGGCATGGTCGGACATGCATAATTTCACCGCAGCTTGTGCCTGTTCCGAGTCGTTGCACAGTAACACGCCCTTTCCGGCGGCCAGACCATCTGCTTTGACGACCAACGGCCCAGGATGACTTTTTATATAAGCCTGGGCTCCGGCCTCATCGCGTACACTGGCAAAATCGGGGCAGGGCACTCCGGCCTTCTGCATCAGTTCCAGGGCAAAACCCTTGCTGGCCTCAATCTGCGCTGCCGCTTGGCTGGGGCCAAACACTGGTATTCCCAGTCTGCCGAGGCGGTCAGCCAGCCCCATTGCCAGCGGAGCCTCCGGACCAACGACCACCAAATCTGCTTTCAGTTCCTTCGCTTTGCCTACCAGACCGTCAACGTCATTGGACCGAATATCAAAATTCTCAGATATGGCCGCAGTACCTGCGTTCCCGCCAGCGACCCATAACTTAGTTAAGTTTGGGCTTTGATTAATGCGCCAGGCCAAGGCGTGCTCCCGTCCACCGGAGCCGACTAGCAATATTTTCACCGGTGTAACCGGTCTTTGTGGGGGTACGAAACGTCAACTACCATTTCTGGCATTCCAAACACAATCCCTTCCTCTTCCCAGAAAGAAGGGAAGGATGGGGGTAGGCGCTCAGCATCGAAGTTGATCGAACCAGAAAGCCGGTTATTCCCATTCGATGGTGCCAGGGGGTTTGCTGGTGATGTCGTAAACCACCCGGTTCACGCCGGGCACTTCATTCACGATACGGTTGGACATGCGGGCCAGGACCTCATAAGGCAGGCGTACCCAGTCCGCAGTCATTGCGTCCTCGCTGGAGACCGCCCTGATAGCGCAGACGTACCCGTAAGTGCGGAAATCACCCTGCACTCCCACGGTCCTGCTGTTACTCAGTACAGCAAAGCTTTGCCAGATCTGGTCGTACAGGTTGGCGGCTTTGATTTCATCAATGACAATCCAGTCGCATTGCCGAAGCATGTCCAGCTTTTCGCTGGTGACCTCGCCGATGATCCTGATGGCCAGGCCGGGACCGGGGAACGGTTGGCGGTAGACCATGTCATTGGGTAGACCCAACGCCAGGCCAACCTCACGGACTTCATCCTTAAAGAGGTAGCGCAAGGGCTCGACCAATTTGAGTTTCATGTTTTCCGGCAGTCCGCCCACATTGTGGTGGGTCTTGATCCGGGCAGAAGTCCGGTTCTCCGGGGCTTCACTCTCGATGACGTCTGGATAAAGGGTGCCCTGAGCCAGGAATTCGGCGTCATCCAAGCCTAAAGCGGCCTCTTCAAAAACCCTGATGAATTCTTCGCCAATCGCCTTACGCTTGATCTCCGGGTCGGTGACACCTTCCAGGCGGTTCAAGAACCGGTCTGTGGCGTCCACGTAGGTTAGGTTCAGACCCAGGCCGCGCTTAAAAGTGGTTTGTACCCGCTCGGCCTCTTCTTTTCTTAGTAGGCCGTTGTTCACGAAGATACAGGTGAGTTGGTCGCCAATGGCCTGGTGCAGCAGGCCGGCAGTAACGGCGGAGTCCACGCCGCCCGACAGGGCGCAGATAACCTTGCCTGTGCCAACCTGCTCTCGGATGTTCTTGATGGAGTCGTGGACCACGTTGCTGGGGATCCAATCCGCTTTGCAACCACAGGAGTCAAAAAGGAAGTTATTCAGTATGTCTTGGCCCAGCGGAGTGTGATTCACCTCTGGGTGGAACTGAATCCCAAACATATTGTCGCCGTTGCCAATGGCCGCCAGCGGTGAGTTCTCGGTATAGGCTGTGCCGGTAAATCCTTCAGGTAGGGATTCCACCCGGTCGCCGTGGCTCATCCACACCTGAAAGGATGGTGGAAGGTCGTTGAAAAGTGCGGAGCCACCTTCCGGGCTGTCTTGGTGCAACACGGAGTAACCGTATTCCTGCTT
>DUCU01000100.1:0-344 GCA_012959605.1 Dehalococcoidia bacterium
AGAGCGGTCCGCTGCCCGGTATTGTGAACCCATATTTCATGGTTAATCCCTTTGGCGTTTCCGATTTTAATGTTTGTGTTCTTGAATGGTTAATTCAATTACGGAATACTATATATCACAGTATATTGGCAGTGTGATTACCGTCATTTCCGGTGTCAACGCCGGGTTTTGTTCTTAAATAATCAACCACGGCTGTTCTGATAAGATTGACCAAATCTTTCCAACACGGACCGTGCGCCATGTCTGATTTACAGACCACGCCGGCAGACTTCGTAGTTAACTTCGCCACCAGTCCCGTCCAGTACAAACACTGGCAACTGGAGATTGACGGGGGCGTGGCGCAG
>DUCU01000100.1:369-73565 GCA_012959605.1 Dehalococcoidia bacterium
CTGGTCCCTGGATATGACCTCAAGCTTAATTCCTACGATTTGGGCGTTGATATAGAGCTGTATGATGCCGTGCAGCGACTGCGATTTGAACACCCAGAGGTTGGCGCAGTGGTCATTACCTCCGCCAAAGACCGCCTGTTTTGCGCCGGGGCCAACATCAAGATGTTGGGCCAGTCTGATCACGGATTCAAGATCAATTTCTGCAAGTTCACCAATGAAACTCGCAATGCCATGGAAGACGCGTCTACACACTCAAGCCAGACCTATATCTGCGCCATCAACGGCCCCGCAGCTGGCGGCGGCTACGAACTGGCCCTAGCTTGCGACCACATCCTGCTCATTGATGACGGCTCAAGCACAGTTTCACTGCCTGAACTGCCCCTATTGGCCGTGCTGCCAGGCACCGGAGGATTAACCCGCTTGGTGGACAAACGAAAAATTCGTCATGACCACGCTGACTTTCTCTGCACCACCTCTGAAGGGGTCAGGGGCCGCCGAGCCTTGGACTGGAAGCTCGTCGACCAATTGGCGCCGCGTTCTTCATTTAAAGATACTGTCAAAAAAACTGCCTCTGAAGCAGCCCAGAAGTCGGATCGTCCGACTTCCGCTCAGGGAATCAAACTGACTCCACTTAAGCGTGAAATCGATGTTGACCAGATTCAATACGAACACATCAACATCCACCTAGACCGGAATCTAGGCGCAGCCCACATCATGATTCAAGGCCCCGCCAAATTACCGCCCGACGATGTATCAGCAATCAAACCAATGGGGGATAGATTCTGGCCCCTGACCTTGGCTCGTCAGCTCGACGACGCGATTCTGCACCTACGACTAAACGAAACTGAAATTGGCACTTGGGTTTTTCACACACAAGGCGATGGCAACATGGTTGCGGCCTACGACAACCTGTTGTTGGAAAACGCGTCAGATTGGCTCGTCAGGGAGATTATTCTATACCTGAAACGCACGCTGAAACGCCTTGATGTGAGTTCCCGGTCACTAGTTACATTGATCGAACCAGGTAGTTGTTTCACTGGCACACTTTTGGAGCTAGTCTTGGCCGCAGACCGAAGTTTTATGTTGGACGGTCTTTTTGAGGACCAACCAGAATCGGTGTCTGCGTTCCTCCAATCCACAAGCATGAACTTTGGCCAATTGCCCATGGTTAACGGCATCACCCGGTTGGAAGGCCGGTTTCTTGATCAACCGGCGTCGGTCGAGGCGATTCGAGAAACAACAGGGACCCACCTGGACGCCGAGGCAGCTCTGGAATTGGGGTTGGTCACCTTCATCCCCGACGACATCGACTGGGAAGATGAGGTGAGATTGGCATTGGAAGAGCGGGCCAGTTTCTCGCCGGATGCTCTATCCGGCATGGAAGCCAATCTCAGGTTCGGCGGTCCGGAGACCATGGAGAGCAAGATTTTCGGACGGCTCAGCGCTTGGCAGAACTGGATATTCCAGCGCCCCAATGCCTCCGGCGACAACGGAGCCCTCCAACTGTATGGCACAGGCGCCAAAACCAGGTTCGACAAGGGTCGCATTTGATCTAAAGCCAGTTAAAGTTTGCCTGATTCCTAATATGTGAGCATGAGTTAGCCATGAGCATTGAGCACTCCGACATCGACTATTCAGATCTCATTCCGAATAACGTGGGGCTGTCCGACAACCGACGCCTGCAGCGCGCACTGGAGTCCTGGCAGCCCAACTACATCAAGTGGTGGCAGGACTTGGGTCCCAACTGCAGCACCAAACTGGATGTTTATCTACGCACAGCCATCAGTGTCGAGGCTGACGGCTGGGCCAATTTTGACTACGTTAAGATGCCGGAGTACCGCTGGGGAATCTTCCTGGCCAAGCCAAATCTAGACCGCAAGATTACTTTTGGCGACCACCTGGGTCAACCGGTCTGGCAGGATGTTCCCGGAGAATATCGGTCCCAACTGCGTCGGCTGATCGTCACGCAAGGAGACACCGAGCCCGCTTCTGTGGAGCAGCAGAACCACCTGGGCGGCACTTGTCCTTCGCTCTATGACCTCCGCAATCTCTTCCAAATCAACGTTGAAGAGGGGCGCCACCTTTGGGCCATGGTCTATCTGCTCCATGCTTATTTTGGTCGAGATGGCAGGGAGGAAGCGGAGATGCTGTTGGAGCGCCACTCAGGCGACGCCGACAAACCACGCATCCTGGGCGCATTTAACGAGCCAACCCCAGATTGGCTGTCGTATTACATGTTCACCTACTTCACTGACCGCGACGGCAAATACCAACTGGCCGCGCTGTCAGAGTCGGGTTTCGATCCCTTGGCGCGTACCTGCCAGTTCATGCTCACAGAAGAAGCCCACCACATGTTCGTCGGTGAAACGGGCATCATGAGGGTGGCACAACGTACCTGTGAGGTCATGAAAGAGGTCCAGAGCGATGAACCCAAAAAGGTTCGAGAGGGCGGCGGTATAGACCTGGAGACCATCCAGCGTTACATCAATCTTCACTACACCGTTTCCGTGGACCTGTTTGGGCAGGAGATTTCTACCAACGCCGCCACTTATTTCAACTCTGGACTCAAGGGGCGTTTCCAAGAATCACGGCTAACTGACGACCACCAACTGACCGATAGCCTCTGGCCTGTCCACCTGGTGGAGGGCGGGCGGATTATCCTAAAAGACCGCCCAGCATTGAATGCGGTCAACGAGCGGCTCCGGGACGACTACATCAAGGACTCCCAACGGGGGGTTGCCCGCTGGAATCAGGTGCTGGAATCCCACGGCGTGGAATTCAGATTTACTCTGCCCCACCGATTTTTCAACAGGCACATCGGAACGTCCGCAGGCGTCAATGTCACGCCCGAAGGCCAGGTCGTACCTGAAGACGAATGGCACGCACGACAGGGCGAGTGGCTACCAACTACTGACGATGAGAAATTCATCGGTTCCTTGATGCACCGGGTGATTGAACCCGGCAAGATAGCGGCTTGGATAGCGCCTCCGGTCCGGGGTATCAACGGAAAGCCCTGGGATTACGAATACATCCGGTTCAATTAGATTGGCATCAATTCATGAGTAACGCGATGGCAGACCACAGTGTTTTTGTAGACCGTTCGTCCATTCCAGCAGATATACAGTACTCGCCCGTTTTCAATGTGGCCGTGCCCATGATAGACCGTCATTTGGAGAATAATCGGGGCGCCTATACCGCAATCATAAATACCGACGCCACCGAGTCGGCAGACATCAAGATCACCTACCAACAGCTGGCGGAGCGGGTGAACCAGTGCGGAAATCTGCTCCGTTCATTCGACTCGCAGCCCGGCGACAGGATATTGATGGTGGTCAAAGACTGCCCGGAGTTCTTCTACATCTTCTGGGGTGCTATCAAGGCTGGCCTGGCGCCCGTTCCCCTAAACACACTGCTCCGGGCCGACGACTACCAGTTCATGATTGAAGACTCTGGCTGCGCTGGCCTTATCTATTCATCGGAATATCAGGATGAAGTGGCTACTGCTCTGGAAGCTTCTTCCCATCAGCCCGGGTTCATTTTCTCTGTTGACGGTCCCAGCGGAATTTCTGACTTGTTGGCCGACCACTCCCCCATCCTGGAGCCTGCGCCAGCCACCGCTGACTCTGATTGTTTCTGGCTATACTCATCGGGCTCAACGGGACGACCCAAGGGAGCAGTGCACCGGCACCGAGACATCATCACCACCTGCGTCTACTACGCCGAAGACACATTGGCAATGACCCAAGAAGACATCTGTTTCTCTGCAGCCAAGTTGTTCTTCGCCTACGGCCTGGGGAATGCGATGACCTTCCCGATGTGGGTTGGCGGCACCGCAGTGCTCAGCAGTCAGCGGCCCTCTCCCGGTATGACATTTCAGATTATTGCAGACCACAAGCCGACCATCTATTTTGGCGTGCCAACTCTCTATGCCGCTCAATTGCGAGCATTGGAGGGGGACTCCACCGACCTGTCGACACGCAATTTTTCTTCTATTCGGTGTTGTGTGTCGGCTGGAGAAGCGCTGCCCGCGGACATTTTTAGGCGCTGGCAAGAAAAGACTACGACCTTGATCCTGGACGGCATCGGCTCCACTGAGGCGCTGCACATATTCATTTCCAACACCATGGCGGATCATCGTCCTGGCACCAGCGGCAAACCCGTGCCCGGTTACCAGATGAAAATACTGGACGACTACGACGAGATTGTCGCTGCCGGCGAGCCTGGTAGCCTCCTGATTAAAGGCGATTCAAATTCGGTTCACTATTGGAACAACCAGCAAAAGACAGCGGAGACCATGGTGGATGGTTGGCTCAACACCGGCGACACCTACTTCCAGGATCAGGACGGCTATTTCGTATATTGCGGGCGCAGTGATGACATGCTTAAGGTAGGTGGAATTTGGTGCTCGCCCGTAGAGATTGAGAGTCGTCTCATCGAACACCCGCTGGTTTTGGAAGCCGCAATTGTTGGCCGTCCCGATGCCGATGAGTTGATCAAACCGGAGGCTTTTGTGGTCTTGAACAACGCCGCTGACGCCTCTGAATCTTTGGCAGATGACCTGTTGAAACACTGCCAAGACGGCCTTGCGCGGTACAAGTACCCCCGGTGGTTCAACTTTGTGGAAGAGCTGCCCAAGACTGCCACCGGCAAGATACAGCGATTCAAACTCAGGTCCCGCTAGCGGCCACACAGGACAAGCACCAACTCACAAACCTCTGCCCCTGCCCGTCATTCCAGCAAAAACTGGAATCCACTGTGCCGGAACACTGGTCTGCCCCAACCGCTCAACCTGAGCCTATCGAACCGCTCGTGCCTGGGTTTGACCGCTGATGGAGAGGACGGTTGTCGGCGGGCGTTTGCCCCCACCTCCAACTTCGTCGAGAGTCTCGACATGGTCGGACCTAACCCTCTCCTTTGCGAAGGGGAGGGAATCTTGTTGACCCGCTCGCGCATTTGGTTCGCAGATTTATTTTGGAATGTCTGCTAATCTTTGTGGTACTTGCTTAAAGGCGGAGAAATACACACCAATGGATGATTTCTTGTCCAGGGCCTTGGATTTGGCGTCAGTGCAGGGCGCATCTTACTGCGATGTGAGGCTCGTTGAGACCAACCAAGAGCGGTTTGTGGTGCGTTCCGGTGCAGTGGACACCCTAAGTAACGACGAGTCCCTTGGCATCGGCGTGCGAGTTCTGGTGAACGGCTTCTGGGGCTTCGCTTCTACCAACATCGTCTCCGCGGCCGAGGTAGACCGCATAACCGGCCTGGCAGTAGATATAGCCAAAGCTTCGGCCCAATCCAACAACGGGCCGGTATCTCTGGGGCCGCCAGTGACCAGCCGGGGCGTTTATACCACTCCCATCCAGATTGACCCGTTCTCCATCGCCTCGGAAGACAAACTTGGACTGCTGCTGGAATCTGACCGACGCATGGGCTTGGTGAAGGGCATTTCCGCTCGCACCGGTAACCTGATTTTCATCAAAGAGCACAAGACCTTCGCCAACAGCGAGGGCGCCCACGTTGAGCAGACCATCTACGAAGCCGGTGGCGGAATCATGGCCACTGCGCGGGGCAATGGCGAGGTGCAGCGGCGTTCCTATCCCCAGTCTATGCGGCAGCAGGGCTGCGCTGGCTGGGAGTTTGTCGACGCCATGGACCTGGTCGGCAACGCCGAGAGCATCGCCACGGAGGCAGTGGCATTGCTGTCAGCAGACCACTGCCCGTCCGGAGTCACTACATTGATTATCGGTGCGTCGCAATTGGGGCTGCAGATACACGAGTCCTGCGGCCACGCCATCGAACTGGATCGGGTTCTCGGCTCAGAAGCCGCCTACGCTGGAACGTCATTCCTAACCACCGACAAGCTCAACAACTTCCAGTACGGCTCGGAGCAGGTCAACATCACGGCAGATAGTGTCCGACTGCCGGGCCTGGGCTCCTACGGATGGGATGACGAGGGTGTGCCGGCCCAATCCACGCCAGTGGTCGAGAATGGGCGTTTCACAGGCTACCTGACCTCCCGGGAGACCGCCGCCGGTCTGGACTTAGGATTAAAACCCAACGGTTCCATGCGTGCCGCATCCTGGAACCGCATTCCCCTGATTCGCATGACCAATGTGAGCCTGGAGCCGGGGAACTGGGAACTTGAAGACCTGATCGCCGACACCGAAGACGGAATCATGATGGAGATGAACCGGTCATGGTCAATTGACGACCGACGTTTCAACTTCCAGTTCGGCACGGAGATTGGCTACGAGATCAAGAAGGGCAAACTGGGGAAGATTCTGCGCAACTGCACCTACACTGGCATAACGCCCGAGTTCTGGAATTCCTGCGACGCTGTCTGCAACGACAAACTCTGGACCATGTGGGGCATCCCCAATTGCGGCAAGGGTCAACCCGGTCAGATTGGCCACACGGGCCATGGAGCCGCGCCTGCTAGGTTCAGAAACATCCAAGTAGGGGTAATGAAGTAATGCTGGGCAGAGAGGCCGCTCTGGTTCTTCTGGACAAAGCACTTGGTTACTCTAAGGCCCAAGAGACTGATATCTATCTCAACGCCCAAGACCTAGGCCTATCCCGCTTTGCGGGCGGGACCATCCACCAGAATGTGGCCCACGGCAACGTGGTACTGAACGTACGCTCGGTCGTGGGCAAACGGCTGGGAAGGGCCACGACCAACGACCTGAGCGACTCCGGAATCAAAAAGGCCGTGGAATCGGCCCACCAGAATGCTCTGCTCATGCCGGAAGACAGCAGCTTCATCGGTCTGCCGCCACCATCTGATGCGGTCACGGTCGAGAGTTGGGATGAGGCAACGGCCTTTTGCAGTCCGGAAACCCGGGCGAAGATCGTGCATGGCGTCTGTCTACAGGGCAAAGGACATGACCTGAACGTCTCCGGTGCCTGCCGGACTGGCGTGCAGGAAATTGCCGTGGTCAGCAGCCACGGTACACGCGCCTACCATGCTGGGACGTTTGCCGGGTTGATCATCAACACCATGAGCGACGACTCCGCTGGCTGGGCCAAGGGCGGCGGCTGGCGGCTGGCTGACATGGACACGGAGGCCCTGGGCCGGGAAGCCGTAGGCAAGGCGGTGGACGGACGCAAACCGATGGCCATCGAACCGGGGCGTTATCCGGTGGTACTGGACACCTACGCCGTGGACGACATACTGGAGGCCCTCAGCCTCTACGGTATGGGCGCACAGGCAGTACAGGAAGGCCGTAGTTGGATGAATGACATCATCGGCGACCGGGCCATGAGCCCCAACGTAACCATCTGGGATGACGGCTCCGCCACCCAGGGCTGGCCCGTGCCGTTTGACGCTGAAGGCATGCCCCGGCGGCGCGTGGATGTGATCACTGCAGGCGTAATTAACACACCGGTTCATAACTCCTACACGGCTGGAAAAGACGGCCTGGTATCCACCGGACACCAGGCCTACTTCACCGGAGCGCCCATCGCCAGCAATCTATTCATGCAGGAAGGTGACTCATCCCTCCAAGGCCTGATTGGTTCCACTGAACGAGGCATCTATATCACCCGGTTTTTCTACACTCGCCTGGCCCACTCTAAGGGCTGCGTCATGACTGGAATGACCCGTGACGGCACGTTTATGATCGAAAACGGTCAAATCACCCACCCCGTAAAAGACCTCCGTTTCACCCAGTCTTATGTGGACGCCCTGGCCGGTGTTGAACTCGTTGGACGCGAGTCTAAGCTGGTGCTGAACGAGGTTGGTTTCGCCACCAGAGTCCCAGCCCTAAAGCTAGCAAACTTCAACTTCACCGGCGTAACCGTTTAGCAGTCTAAATATCTTCTTTTCCCTGAGGGTAGACAAGCGTGCTATATTACGAAACCACTAAATGATTCGCTAAATCCTTTATAAATTCCTTTGATAATTGTCCATACATTATTATCAATAAAGCGTATTATGCCTCACTAAGCGTGAGGCACCGATATTCACCCCCAGACCATTAAGGAGTGACAGGCCATGAAAGCAGCTGTGTTGCATGAAGTGAACCAACCTTTGCAGATGGAAGAAGTAGACGTCGCCCTGCCCGGTCCCAGAGAAGTTTTGGTGCGTACTCGTGCCTCTGGCGTTTGTCACAGCGATCTGCATTTTGTGGAGGGTCTCTACGCCACGGTCTTCCCGGTGGTGTTGGGACATGAAGCCGCCGGCACGGTGGAGGCGGTGGGTAGCCAGGTGGACTATGTATCTCCCGGCGACCGGGTAATCTGCTGCCTATCGGTCTTCTGCGGCCAATGCGAACGCTGCACCACTGGGCGCCCAGTACTTTGCTCTCGCACCGGATTGGTGCGTGGCCCGGATGAAACGCCACGACTGAGCCAAAGCGGCGCGCCTGTTACGCAGTTTGCCAACCTCGGTGCCTACGCCGAGATGATGCTGGTCCACGAGAATTCGTTGGTGAAGATTGAGCAAGACATCGGCTTTGAGCAGATGGCCCTGATCGGCTGCGGCGCTACCACTGGACTGGGAGCAGCCATGAACACCGCCAAGGTGGAGCCGGGCAGCACTGTAGCGGTCATTGGCTGCGGTGGAGTAGGGCTGAATGCCATTCAGGGAGCTAGACTAGCCGGTGCATTGCGCATAATCGCCATCGACGGTGTGGAAGACAAACTGACGCTGGCCCGCGATTTCGGGGCCACGGACGTGATTGACGCCTCCAGCGGCGACGTTGAATCCCGGGTAAAAGACCTGACCAATGGCGGAGTGGACTACTCATTTGAGGCCATCGGCAAGAAAGAAACGGCAGAGCAGGCCTTTGGGATTCTACGAGCCGGCGGTACCGCAACCATCATTGGCATGATTCCCCAAGGCGTCAAGATTGAACTGGACGGCTCGGCTTTCTTACGGGAACGGCGCATCCAGGGCAGCAGTATGGGGTCGAACCATTTCCGGGTGGATATGCCCCGCTACGTAGATTTCTATCTGCAAGGTCGGCTCAAGCTGGACGAACTGGTAACCCGCCGACTCAAGCTTGATGACGTGAACGATGCCTTCAAGTACATGAAAGAAGGATCGGTTGCCCGCAGCGTCATGATGTTCGACTAGGCCGATCGGTGGTTTAGCCTGTCAGGTCTGACCGGTTGGGCATGGTCATCATGGTCATGAGCATGGTGGCCACCAGCTTTTCTTCGCCGCCGTCGTAGGCTAATACGTCCCCCTTGCAGACGGTCACAGTGGCCCCGGGACGTACCACTTCACCGCGCGCCAAAAACCGATCTCCCTTGGCTGGAGCCAGAAAGTTAACCTTATACTCCACGGTCAGGACTGTAGTGTCTGCAGAGTTAAGACTAAAAGCGGCATACCCGCAGGCACTGTCTAGTATGCTCGTGATGATTCCGCCGTGAACAAAGCCGTGCTGTTGAGTGAAATCTGCCCGGAAAGGCATCTCAATCTCCACGACGCCAGGCTCAATACCACCCAACGCCGCACCCAGGGTCTGCATGGCCGTCTGGCGGCTAAAGCTGTCGCGGACCTTGGCGATGAAGTCCGGGTCTCTGGGCTCAAATTTTGTCAATGATCAGACCCCACAGCGTTGAAATCATTCCTCTAGAAATACGGTCTAGAATTTGAGGTCTGTTGCGTCTTTGAAGCGGCGCATGGCTTCTATATGCTCGCCGGCCGTGGTGAGCCCCCCCTGACGGTTTTCTATCGACAGATAACCAGCGCCCAGTTCCTGCCAGGCCTTGGCTTCATCCATCCAGTCTTCCGGCTGTTTGCCACTGACGCGTAGTCTGCCGTCCAGGACTAGCTTGCTGGGGTCGCGGCCCATTTCGCGCATATACCCGTGGACTTTTTCCACATAGCCTTTGCCGGTCTCGTCCGGATTGAAGTTGGGGCACCAGCCGTCAGCCAGCCTTGCCACCCGCTTTAGCACTGGTTCAGAGATGGTCGGAGTCGCCGAGCTACCAGCACCCAAGAAGATGGGTATGGGCCGCTGGACCGGCAGCGGATTTAGGCCGGCGTGGCTGATGTTGTGCCACTTGCCGTGGAAATCGACTACATCCTGTGTCCAGAGTGCGCGCATGACCTCGATTTGTTCGGCGCTGCGTGCACCGCGGTTATGGAAATTCTCGCCCAGAGCCTCGTACTCCACGGTATTCCAACCAACGCCAATGCCTAGCCGAAGCCGCCCTCCGGAGAGCACATCAACCTCGGCCGCCTGCTTGGCCACCAACACCGTTTGGCGTTGCGGAAGGATCAGAATGCCGGTGGCCAGACCAACCCGCTCTGTGACCGCTGAGAGGTAACCCATCAGCGTCATAATCTCGTGCACCACTGATTTATGGTTGTAAGTGCGTAGGGCAGGGAAATCGTGGTAGGCCGGGTCTGCGCCCAGCACGTGGTCAGCAATGAAGATGTAGGCGTAGCCCATGTCTTCTGCAGCTTGTGCAAAGTCCTTGATCGCTGACGGGTCTGGTTCAATCTCAGTCTGGGGGAAGATTACTCCAACTTCCAATGTTCGCTCCTCAGTATTCCATTATCTTCATGGTCTGCGATGGCTTCATCATCTACGCCTTAACAGCCAAAATATGGAGATTCCTAATCCGGCCATGACAATCAACACAACCAGCAAAGGCCGCCAGATTTCCACCAGGACAACGACGATGATGAACAACACCGCCAACACTCCGGACAGGACTACCAGCACCACTAGCGAGCCCGCCATAATGGCAACCTTGACCTGTTCCAGGCGCGCCGCAAAGGTGCCGCTGGACCGGGCATATTCGCGCGCACCCAAAAGCCCAGTTCCAACCAGGATGATTGCAATCCAGATGCCTGCTTCGCCCAATCAGACCTTCTTTAGCCGCTAGATAGATATCGGCGAGGCGATTTGCTTACTGGCGGATGTATTTGACCAAGCGGTGGCCTTCCACGTTTTGATTCACATAGAGATCGCCATGGGAGTCCATCCACACAGCGTGCGCTCCATTGCCCATACCGGCATCCAAGGGGCTATCCCAGGTGGCGATGATATCGCCTTCGATGCTTAGGATGCTCATAAAGCCGTCTAATTCCGGCACGTAAATAATATCGTCCTGGTCGATGTAGATGTCACAGGGCCGGGCCAAGCCGCCCCATTCTTCCAGATATTTGCCGTCGGCATCAAATATTTGGATCCGGTTATTTTCACGGTCGGCCACAAACACCCGGCCATCGGTGTGTACCCAGACTCCGTGGGGGACGTGGAACTCTCCGGGTCCGGTCTTGCCCGGCTCACCCCAGGAGAAGAGTAGCTTGCCATCGGCGGTGAACTTGTGGACACGCGCATTCCCATAGCCATCGGAGATGTACAGGTCTCCCGCCGAGTCCAGAGCAATGTCGCTGGGTCGGTTGAAGGGGCCCGCCGCCTGTTTGACTGGGTCGCTGACGTTGCCTGACCAGCCAGTGTCAGAAGGCTTATCCCAGTCACCCATGGTCATCAACAGATTGCCATCAGGCCGGTATTTCAAGACAACGTGGCTGTTTTTAACCGGCATATAAAGATTGTCATCGGCATCTATGAACATGCCGTGGGCGTCGGGCAATGCGCCTTCTCCCCAGGAATTCAAGAAATTGCCGTCACGATCAAAGACCATCAGGGGATGATCGCCCCGATTGAACAGATAGACCCGGTCTTGGGAGTCAGTGACGATGGCGGTCTGACCCAAAACCCAACCCTCCGGTAATTTCTCCCATGTCTCTAACTGCTCGTAAACTCGGACGCCTGCTCCTACTCGAACCATTGAAATCTCCTATGTTTAATCGGGAGCAAACCTGCTCTCCGCATGTTTTAGTCTTATTCGCCGGTGGTCAGAGCTTCAATAATCTGAAGATGCAGTTCAGCCGACCGCTCGGAAACGGCCTCCGCGTTGATGCCGCCCAAGGGGTGCGGGATGCCCAGAGGCTGAAACCCTTGGCGTCCAAACACCTTGGCGTGGCGATAGGCCGAATTCAAAAACGGATCAGTACAGATGACTATAGTTGGCACACCCCGGTTCTCTAGGGCCATCGCGTCGTGCACACTGCACGCGGTGCAAGAGCCTCAATCCGCGATGCAGGTGACAACAAAGTCGCACTTGGTAACCAGGTCATCAATGATGTCATCGGCGGCTGGCCGGGAATAGACGTACTTGTCGACTTCAAACCCATCCCTAAGCTCATAGTCCTTGTACATCAGTTCTTTGACACCTTGCAACAAGAGGCTGGCATTGGCCTTGCGGTTGCCGAGAAATCCGCCAACCTTGCCGTGGATGGAGTCCAAACGCGGGGCTGGGCTCCACCGAGAATTGGCATTCGGGTCAATTGGTGAGAGCAAGCCCAGCTCGTTTAGCCTGGCTTTTATGTCTGCTCTTGGTGCGCTAACCATAAATTCTCCTTGGAAGTGGGGTGTTATCCGGCGATTTCATATTCGTTCAGGAATTAAGGTTGCTCTATTTTGAGCGTGACACGGCGCGATCCCCAGCCAGGTAGGTATACCGAATGTGGGCCGCCGCGTCCTCCCGCCACCATGATGTGTATTCGGTCTGCGGCGCGTACCACTGGTATTGTCTGGTCTTCGTCATTGGCATCCACAAATCGGGGCCAGAAGTGGCCACGGTCAGAGTCGCCTTGGGGCGGGCCACCGCGTCTCAATTCTCGTACGGTTTTTCTGGCGTGCTCAAAGAGGAATTGGCGAATGTCCTGCTTGCGCCAGCCACCATCGCTGAGGAAGCGAGCGTGCTCGGGGCCAATAACCACAAAAGTGTCACCCGAAACGTACATCTGAACATTGCCAAGGGTGCACATAGTATCGGCCAAAACTTTCAAAAAGTTTCGCGGCTGATTGTCGTGATACATGATGTTGTGGGGGGCTTCAGCAGGGAAAACAGTCACGGCGCTATCTGAAGCGACCAGGCCAGCATCGGTGTGCAGCGGTTCCCAGGGGTTTATTTCCTGGTCCTCAGCCACGCAGTAGGTGTACGCGCCCGGGTGACCAAATGTGGCTTTGTTGGTCTCGCCAGGAATCGCTCCGCCAAGGTTGACCAACACCAGTTTGACAGCGCGCCCAATGGTGGCGTTGGCCCGCCAACCGGCGCCGAAGCAGTTATATCCGCCGTTGATATCCAGTTCCTTGGTGATAGGGCCGCTGACGATCACTAACGGGGTGTGGATGCCAGTTGAACACATCACACCGCGAAGATTGAACCGGTCGTCCATCATCGCTTGGATGGCTGTGATAATCACCGGCATGTACTCTGGCAAACAACCGGCCATCACCGAGTTGACGGCGATGCGTTCCACAGTCGCTTTTCCGCCCAGCGGGGGCAGTTCGGCGATGAGTTCGCCGCCGTCCCGTCCGGTGAAATCAACGAACTGCTTCACACGGGCTTCGGTCGGCGGTACCACTGGCAGACCATCGGTCCAGCCAGTCTCAAACATCAATTCAATGGCATTAGTCAGATCAACAGCGTCAGAGGAAACCATATTTGCTCTCAAAATTGCTTCGTGGGTACCCGGTACAGGATTGCTCGAAGTGTAATCTGGGGCTCAATCACTGTCAACGCGGGCACGGTTTGGCCAGCGGTCGAAGCTAAAATTACGGGTGCGGTCCCCAGGGCGCTTCCAGCATCAATTTTACCTCTTGGGTCATAACCAAGGGCCGCAGTTTGCCCGCAAATGCCATGAAAGCATCGTCGGCAAACAACCTAGACCAGAAATCGCGCCGGTCAGCGTCGTCCTCAAATCGCCATAGGTGGACTAACTGGTTAATGGTTCCGACGTCGCTGGTGAAATAACCAACTAATTTAGAGTCGAAGCCTCCCTTCTGTAATGCAGGCCATCCAGCCTCGGAATAGTGTTTGATGGCTTCACCCATCTTGCCCACATAAAGCGTGTAGGTTCGCAGTTCAAATATTGCCATCGCCCCTCCAGTTTTCACACGATTGGTTGATTAGACCGAATTCCAAGATTGTACCAGCGACAAGTGATCCCTGAGTTGCGTAATTTTCCTGCTTCCACCTCCAGACTCTAAGCTAAAGCAAATAATTTCTTTGTTCCTATACTGCATTCCCAGCGTATAAGTTGATAAAGAATATTAACATATGATTATGACGCAAGAAGGATTCCGGAAACTACGCGACGAAACGTGAGTTAAATTGAAGGGGGAGGCACCATGCCAGCCTTTAGCTACACATCGTAAATCGTCATAAACGACCCGGCACAGAAAATTTTCGACATCGTAAGTAATCCCGCCAATCACGCCGAATTGGCTGGAAGCAATGAACTCAAGAAGATCACCCAACAGCCGGCAAGCCCGGTTGGACTGGGCACCCACATCATGGCCGAAGAGACTGTCATGATGGCCTACGGCATCGACATGGACTTGACTGGAGATTCCATCGTGGCCACATTGGGCGCACCGAATTCATTCTCATTTGTGGTCAATCCGGCCCTCCCGGAACAGGTCCGCAGGATTCAGTTGTGGTTCAATATGTCGCCGGAGGGCTACGGCACCAAGGTAAACCACGAGGTGGAAGTCGACTGGGGAGAACTCACCCACGAGATGCTTGTTGGTCTGCGCGACAATTACGAGCAGGTCCGCGCCGGTGTTGTTCGCACCGGTATGGACCAGACTCTAATCAACCTGAAAGGTAGAGCTGAGAGCAGCGGTGGCATGTTTGGATGGCTGAAAAAGCTATTCGGAGGCTAACCAATTTCACAACAGAAGAGAAAAAGCCGGTGGGGAAATTCTCCACCGGCTTTTTTATTGCTCTTAAGAAGCTGTTGCAAAATTATTTCCTGGGCTTATTTCCCTTTGAAGGCGGGCATGACCTCTTTGCCGAACCATTCAATCTGGTCGGTGATTACACTCTGAGGTGTGCCCATGGGATGGCTCATGCCGATCCTTTCCAGGGCCGGGTAAGCCTTCTCGACAGCCTTAATCTGCTCAATGATCCGGTCCGGAGGGCCAGCCAAGAATGCTTGTTTCTTAACAGCTTCCTGGATGGTGGGAAGACCGCCCGTCGGTGCCCGACGGGGATCGCCAATGATATCAATTTGCTCATCGGTCATGCCACGACTCAATCGCAGAGGACCAAACATTTTGAGGTTCTCTTCAAAGTAACCCTGGGCTTCTTTCATGGCCTGCTCCACGGTCGGCGCCATGTGGTAGTGGAAGCCAACGCTCAGACCTTCACCTAGCTGGGCATCCTTCTTTCCGGCGCGGACTAAAGCGTCCCGGTAGCCGGTCATGATGTCATCCATGACGCCGCCTTCAGCGACGCCGCCGCCAAGAACTCCCTTGATGCCGTGTTTAACCATGAAGTCCAGCGCCCTCTGCGTGCCGCCCTGGATGGGCTGCCAGCACTCAACGGGAAGAGTCGACGGGCGGGGCACCAAAGTCAGCTCCTTGAGGGTGTAGCCGCGATAGGGCACCTCAGGGGGCAGAGTGTAGTACTTTCCCTTATGGGAGAAGGACTCGTTGTTAAACGCCTTGAAGATGATGTCTACCGCTTCTTCAAACTTCTCCCGGTTGGCAACCTGATCGGTGATGTCGGAACCAAATGTCTCGACCTCACGGGTGTGGTAGCCACGTCCAACGCCAAAGATTACCCGGCCTTTGGTCAAGATATCGGCGGTGGCAAAGTCCTCCGCCAAGCGCAGGGGGTGCCACATTGGGGCGATGTTGAAACCGCAGCCAAACTTTAAGTTTTTAGTCAGATGAGACAAGTGGACATTAAGCATAATCAGGTTAGGGATACATTCGTAGCCTTCTGGCTGAAAGTGGTGCTCCGCCATCCACATGGTGTCGAAACCGTTCTCGTCTAGGGCTTTGGCAATGGCCTCAGACTTGCTGTAAACGGTCATCAGGTGTTCGTTATCAAACTTCCGGTCGTTGACCGCCGTGCCGCCGTAGCCGATGTTGGTCATGTCTACGTGACCGGCAAATAGGCTGTCGAATTTTGTAATCATCGTTAACTTCGCCTTTCCAGTATCGAATTTCGCCCTGCTTGATTGGCAGGAATCAACGGGCTACTTAGTCGCCAATTATAGATAACGGCACGACCGTGTCAAGCGTGCATCCCGTGGCAATGTCTATCCAGACGAAGGGTCAGCGTTAGTCTGGTATACCCATAGAAACGGAAGTGTAGGTGCCGTTAATTGCTTTGGTCACGTGGCCTTGGCCGGTCATATCTTCAGCCAATAGCACATCACCGGCGTTGAAGAGCATTGTGGTGCCATCTTTCACTGAGACTTCCATCTGGCCGTCCAGAACAAACAGGTATTGTCGTCGAGACGGGTTATGCCAGTCACTAAAACTGTTCACCGTAGACGTCCGGAAGACCAGGTCTTCACCGGGTTTGGTAGGTATACGGTGAATAGTCTCTTCAGGGGCAGCCATTTCTTCCAGGTGGGACTGGCCATCATCGCCAGTGTAGATACGCACAAACATGCCAACTCCTAGTCCAACTAGATTCAGATGTCAGAGTATACACGTATGCCATTACTGAATGGCTCGCTGCCTGAGAGAGGAGTAGTAGCTAATCCGGGAAGAACATCAGGAGACGATCACGCCATCAACCAAGTCCAGTCGGCGTTGAGCGGTGGCGGCCAAGTCCAGGTCGTGGGTGGCCACTATGACAGTGGCCCTCCTAGATTCGGCAACCTCGCCCAATGTCTCGGCGATGGAACGCGCGGTGGCGGTGTCGAGTTCTCCGGTGGGCTCGTCGGCAAACACCACTTCTGGTCCGGTCACCAAGGCACGGGCAATGGACACTCGCTGTTGTTCACCACCGGACAATTCAAAGGGACGGTGTCGGGCTCTTGTGCCCAAGCCAACAGCCTCCAGAGCGTCGTGTGCCCGCTGTCTGCGTTCCCGCCAAGATACACCGCCAATATGCAGCGGCAGCTCCACGTTCTCCTGGGCCGACAACAACGGCATCAACCCAAACGACTGGAACACGAACCCAATCTTGTGCCGACGCATATCAACCAGGTCTGCTTCTCTCAGATTGGCCAGGTCATCGCCATCAAATTCCACTGCGCCAGAGCTGGGCTTGTCCAGCCCGGAGAGGAGGTTCAACAACGTGGTCTTGCCGGAGCCAGACCGACCGGTGACCGCCAGAAAATCACCCCGTTCCACTGTGAGATTGATGATAGAAAGGGCAGTTACAGCGGTATCACCGGAGCCGAAGATGCGACTGACACCGACCGCTGTAATCACCGGTCCGACTATTGTATTGGATTCGCTAGCCACCACTGCTTAACTCCTAAAATCAGGTCCGGGCCAAGTAATTTCGGATCCGTTAACGCCGACTGCGGGTCTGTCGAGGGTTTGTGCTGGGAGGGTCAATGACAATTTGACCTTCTTCAACCTGAATCTTAGCCAAACCGCCGCTGCGGAACCGATTGGCCAGTTCAATGGGGAGCTGAAGCCGCCCGGATTGGTCTACCACCACGTACTCATCTTCAACGGTGTCGCCGTCATGCCGGTAATCCGGTCTGGTGAAGGTTTCCAAGCCGATGCGCCCGTCGCGGATGTGTACCACCCGGTCCACAAACTGGGAGACTCCCGCGTAATGGGTCACAGTGACCACCGTTACCCCGTAGGCACGGTTCAACCCGCGGATCATTTCAAAGATACTGTCGGCGTTTTCCGTGTCCAACTCCCCGGTGGGCTCATCCGCCAGCAGCAGGGGCGGTTTGTTGGCCAGACCCACTGCAATTGCGGCCCGTTGCTGCTCCCCCCCGGATAACTCGTAGGGAAGCCGTTTGGCCTTATCGGCTATGCCTAGAGACTCCAGTAATTCGCTGGACCAAGCACGGCGAGCCTTGGCTGGCTGGCCAGTTAGCGCCATAGGAAGTTCAATGTTATCGGCCACAGTTAAGTACGGCACCAGGTTCCTGGCGGTCGCCTGCCAGACAAAGCCAACTTCGGAGCGTCGGTACATAACCAGGTCGTTATCAGAGACGTCCAGCAAATCTCTAGAACCAACCATGACCTGGCCTGCAGAGGGACGGTCCAGGCCAGCCAGGATGTTCAGCAACGTGCTTTTACCACTGCCGCTAGCCCCGATAATCGCAATCAACTCTCCGGGCTCGACGGTCAGGTCCAATCCGCGCAGGGCAACGACTTCCAGATCGGCGCGTTTGTAAATCTTGAACAGGTCATTGCAGTTGATATACGGACCGTCATGCTGCACCGGGGCGGCATCACCGCTCTGATTGCTCAGATATTCACTCAATTGGGTCATGCATTGTCTCCCATACCTAAAACCGGGATTGCCTCGGGTTTCACTAAGCAAGAAGTTTCTAGTCGCGTCATCCTGCGTCTCCCATTCTGAGAACCTGCTGCACCTGTATCTTGGCGCTCAACCAGGCCAGCCAAATCACGGTCACCAATGTGACGCCCGCCAAGACTGAATAAGACACTAAAAGCGACAGCCAGTTGGTCGTAAGCGCCATGGGCGGTGTTACTCGTTCGCCTTCTTCAGCCAGTTCCATGAGCGGCAGCAGGGTTGCTCCAATCAGCTGGCCCACCCAGGTGCCCAAGGCCACGCCGCAGATGACGATTAAGAATAGATTAAACCACACGATGCCCCGCATCTGACCGCCGGAGGAACCCAGCGTGCGGAGCAGGGCGAATTCCGTCTGACGTTCTTTTGTATCCAGGAACGAAAACAGCATCACTCCAGAGCCAGTGGCCAGAGCTACGGCCAAGAACAACAGCACCAGCAACGCTCCCCAACCGGCGTTGACCAACGGCTGGTCAACCCGGGAGGCCACCATCGCCTCTGCGTCATAAACGTCTCTGACGTTGACCCCAAGTTCTCGCATGAACTCGGTAATTTTATCGGCGTCGCCAATCGCCCTGGTATGATCAAAATCATCTGGTATGTCTGCGGAGAAAGACTCCAGGTTCACCCAAATTTCATTGGCTCCAGCCGGGGGAACAGGGCTATGTTGGTTGGCCACAGCCTCAAAATTGTCCAAGTCCAACACCACAAATGGTTTGTCTCCGGGGTCCAACGTCGGAAAATAATCTACCACGCCTACAACGTTTATCCGAATTGCGTAGGTGGACAATCCCAGAATCACATCGTCACCAAGGGCAGCGTCGGCCAATTCCAAAAACTCTGTGCTAACCAACGCAGGTATTGGGGGTTCTGTAGGGCCGGGTCTCAGACCCCGTAGCCCAACGCCGCCGCTGGCCCAACTGAAGCGTGTCGATATTGGGAATTGTTCACCCCCTGCCGACCCGCTGGTCTCCAAGGCGTACAGGCCGGGCCGTGAGAAGTCCTGGACAACGGACCAGCCGTCAGACATCTCAAAATCGGTCAGCAGAACGGGTCCGCTGGTGGTAACCGCTTCCAACTCCCTTAAGAAAATGGCGCCCAGGCCGTCAGACCCAAACCCACCAAGGCGATTGGTTATCTGAAACGCCTGTAGTGTGAATGGGCGTACAAGGGTGCTGCTGCGTGTGTCACTGGCTTGGCGCCGTCCGGCCGCAATCACCGGTGCAATGTCTGACTGAATCTTGTTCCAGCCTTCGTTTCCTAAAGTGCCCACCCAAGAATCAAAATACACACCATTGGCATCGCGCAATCTCGCCCAGAGGTTTGCGCCGCCGTCGAGTCCAGTCGGCTGCACCCATACAGCCAGTCCAATCACGTCGTCTGGGAGCTCCAAGCCCTTGGGAGCCTCCGGTCCGTCCCCCAACAACTCAGCTAGGTCACTCATCGAATTACCATCAGCCAAGTCGTCTCTGAACCAGGCTACGTCTGCAATCTTCGCCGAGTCCACCGCTAGAATCACGGTAGGGTCACTAAACCCTGTGGTGGTAATCTGCCCGTTAGAGCGGAATACATCAGTCGCGCTGATCACTGCTGGATTCTCCGCCACGTTTTCGGCAAACCTGCCGCCAGGCTTCACGCTGGATACGCCGGTATGCCGCACCCTCAAGTCGGCCCCCGCCGAATACAGGGCGCGTTCCTTTTGACTGCGCTCCAAAGTGGAACTAAAGGCGCTGCCAATTACGCCCAAAGCAGTGGACATGGTCAACAAGACAATCAAGATACCGGGAACCATTGGATCGCGGGCTACGTGTCGCAGTGAATGCACCAACCACGATGGAGCAATCGGACCGGCCAGGCGTGACAACAGCAGCGCAAACCACGGGAATACCCGCATCACCACCAACCCAACGGCCAGCAGTAACAGGGCCGGAATGAGCAGACCAACAAAATCCAGCTTCAACTCGGTGCTGTCTGGCGACTTAATCAGGAATGCGCCTCGGCTCCTGGCTTGGAACCAGATCAGTAGAATCAAGCCTAGGGCAACAACATCCAAGTAGTAGCGATGCAAGAATGACGCTGTTGGCGGGCGAGCGCCGGACTGTCTAGCTTCGATGATTCCGTGCCTGGCCGCCGCCACAGTGGCCAAAGTGAAAACTAGCACGGCCAATCCACCGCCGATCAAACCCAGTATCATGGCACCCTGAGACACAACCACCGGAACACCGGAGATTTCATCAGCCCCGCCGCCCAGCCCAAAGAACACGTTGCCCAGCACCTTGACCACGAGCATTGCCAGGAACGGGCCGATGATCACGGCCGGAAGGCCCAGCAGCAGGCCCTCTCCCAGTCCTAGTATGCCAATCTGGATCGTAGTCGCGCCCCGGCTCTTGAGCATGGCAATCTCACTGGAGCGAGAGCGGATGATCAACCCAGCCACCAAGGCCAGATAATAGAGCAGAATCCCAGTGATGAGGAAAACCACCAAGAACAGCGGAACTCTGGCTAGGATTAATTGCTCGTCAAAGTCGCTTAGAAGTGTGTCCAACCGAATTGATGAGCTGGAATTCTTTAGCTCGAATGTGATGTCGTTTTCGACCCTCCAAAGGAGAGTTTGAAGGTCTCGAACGTCGTTGGCCCGCAAGTTTTCCCGGTCTAGGTAATAAAACCAAGTAACGTCGGTATAGAGGGCTGGATAACGGCCAATCACCCGGTTGATTACAGCCTCTTCACTGGTGAACATGGGCACGATGGTCCAGCGGTCGTTCTTGAGACTAAAGTCGGCATAGACGCCGTACCAGAATTCGTCATCTGGATCGACTCGCTCAAAAACGCCCGATATGCGAACTGGCAGTCGCGGAGGGTCCGTGTAGGACGCGGCGGGGAAGATGCTCACCACATCGCCCACTGCCATACCCAAAAGTCCTAGTCCTAGCCCGTCCACCACCACTTCCACTGGGGTGTCTTCAGATGCGGCCGCATTCTCTGCGCTTGGCCAACTCCCCTCGGTGAGCGTGACTCGATCAGTGCCGAAGCTAGACATGTGGACCACGGAGCCTCGGGGCCGGCTATCGTTGTCCACATCCATGCCCGGCTGTCCTTCAAAATAGAAGGTGGCCGTGTCTAATACCAACGCTTCTTCTTTCATGTATGGAGAAAGCACTGAGGAGACGCTTTCTTGGGCGAAATTCAGTCGGTCCTGGTACGCGGCGCGGCGTCCGGAGGTGGTCGACGGCTCATCCTGGCTGCTGAAAGACCTCATGGAAATGTTGGTCTCTTTAGGCGTGGCTTCTTGCAAAGCGTGGCGCAGCGATGCATTGGACAACAGGTCGGAAAAGATTACCCCGCTGGCCATCAACGCCACTGCTAATAAAATGCCGCCAAAGAGTACGGCCTCCAGTCGCCAACCAGTCACAGCTCGGCGTACTGCCATCACATAGGCGAACCTGATCATTGGCATCATTAGACGCCACCCCGCAGGACTTCAGAGGTGTTGAGTCGGCGAGCAGCCACCACGGCAAATCCCACTGAAAGCACAGCTCCAGCCATCAGTCCGGCCAACACGCCTGTCATCAGCCAGCCTTGCACGGAAGGCAACAGCGGTGGCACCGGGGCGTTCCCCTGGGGCGTTAGGTCAACCAATTCCAACACCAGCGACCCGGGCCAGTACCCCATGGCAGCGCCGGCGGCAATGGCTACTGCTGCGATAATCAGGCGCTCTGTGGCCAGTGACAGCAGAAATTGACGACGTGAGAAGCCCAAAACGCGCACCACTGCCAGGTCCATTCGCCCCGTTTTGACCGATACCAAGGCGTGGACGGTAAGTGTCAGCAGTACTGCGATGCCGATGGCCACCATGCTAAAGATGGTCAGCCCGTTCCAGCCGCCCCCGGCCAGGGGGTTTCGCTCGGCCAATCCCGCCACGACTTCAGCATCGCGCACGGAGACCAAACCGGGTATCACACTGGGTATATCGGCAATAACCTGCTCCCGGTCTGCTTCAGGGTCCAGCGCCAACCACATCTCAGCTGGCTCGTCCAGGGTGCTGAACGGGAGTCGGCGAACATACTCGCGGTAGTCGGCCAGGTCCACAATCGCAAACGGTTTGCGGTCTGGTTTTAGACTTGGGAAGTGGCTGGTGATGCCCACAAATTGAATCGGCACTGCCAAGTATCCCAGTTTGAGTCGTATGTGCTGCCCTCGAACAAAATCGGGCCCGCCGATGGCCGGTAAGGGAAATGGTCCTGGCGGAAGGTGGATGCCCCGCTGTCCGGTAGAGATTGGCTTCTGCCAAGAAAAACTCATGCCTGACCCACCGCTGCGGGCGCTGGATCGAGACGATTCAGCGATATCCGGGATTTCATCCTGATTAACCAACGGCACCCAAGGTGTATCGCCTTCAAATCCTTCGATTACAACACCCGATGGCACCACCCCAACTGGCACCGTGTCAGCAGATGTACCAAAAGCCGTTACATCATCCAAGTGGATGACCCCGTGGGACAATCTGTTGGCCGGAGAGGTTGAGATGAAGATTGAGACCAATTCCAGCGGCAACGAGACTGAAGCGTATGCACGAATGTCTCCCGTGAACAGCCGCCAGCGTCCGTCAACCGCTTTCACATCGGCAATCTCAGCGACAGATGAACCGGGGCTGTCCGTCTCCATGATGTCGCCTAGGTCAATGTTGCGATAGATGCCGGTAGCCGTCATGATCCTGGCCCACAAGTTGACACCCGACCTTAGGTCAAGTTCCAGCAGAGCATTACTGTCCACCCAAATCCCCAGGGATCGGCTATCTTCTGGCAGTGGGATGCCGGTGCCAGCGAGACTGGCCGGGAACGGCCTGGGCCTGAGTAGTCGGCTGATTTCTTGCAGACCGCCCTCAAAGAAATCGTCCCGGAACCAACCGGTCTTAGCCAAGGCTGGCGGATCAACGGCCAGCAGCTCCATAGTTTCGCCGCGCGGGCCGTCTAGAGGCGTGACCGAATCTCGGAATACTGGGCTCACTGCTGTGACGCCGGGCACTCTCGCCAGTTTTTCTGGAGCGTCTATCCGCAGGGCTGGTCCACTCAACACCATATTCCCGCCCACGCTGTACCGTGCCTGATCGCTCTGAGCTTGGGACAAGCTGGACTGAAATGTGGCTCCAAACACTCCCAAAGCCGCCGCTAGCATCAATATCACCGCCAACGAGCCGTGGGGGATGGGGTCTCTGGCCAGGCGCACCAGCGAGAACTGGAACCAGGCAGGGCCGATGCGAGTGCCCAACCAGGCCAACAACCGGACGATTAGCGGAATTATCCGCAAGAGCAGCACGCCAGCGGCAAATAAACCCAACACCGGGCCCAGGACCAAAGTCGGGTCAACATTTATCCCTTGGGAGGACAGTTCCTCGGTGACAAATCCGTCGCGACCGCGCACCTGGAACCAGATGATGGCCACGATTACCACCGCCAATATGTCCAGATAATACTGGTGCAGGAAGGGCACGGACGGAGGTCTGGCCCTCGATTTCAACGACTCGAGGGTGCCCACCCTGGCCCGCCCCGTTGCCGTAATCAGTAGCACCGACAGCGCTAACACGCCCCCCAAGGCACCCATCCAGAACATGTCTCCGGCCAAGCCCAAGGGAATCGGAGCCGTTATGTCGCCACCGGGATTTATCGTGTCCAGCAGCAGTGTCTTGACGATGGCCCAGGCCAAGAACGGCCCAATGACCATCGCGATAACAACCACCACTCCCTCGGCCAACGCCAGCACACCGGTCACCTGCGCCACGCTGGCGCCACGACTACGCAGCAGGCCAGCTTCTTCTGCTTGGCTGCGACCCAGAGTCCCGGTGATGAGTGCCAAGAAGTACAACACAACCACCACAACCAAAGATAGGTACAGGTAAAGCGGAATTCTGGCCAGCGTTAGGGCCTTGTCGAACTCTTCTATCGTCAGACCCAGGCGGCTCAGGACTAATGTGCGTGGGTAAACCTTGTTAACGTCGGTCTCCAAGCCAAGTATCTGGTCCTTAACATGAGTCGCATTGCCAGCGGTAAGAAATTCTGAATCCAAGAATAGGTAGAAGCCAAAATCGCCCACCAATGTCGGGTAACGCTCGCCGATGCCTTGGAAATAGTCATCTTCGGTAACGAATAGAGGGACAATCACCGACTCGCCAACCGGCCGCAGGTCAAAATAAATCGGTGCACCCATCCAATATTCTTCACGATGATCTATCGGATTAGCCAGACCTACCACTTTGAAGATGATCCGCTCCGGCGAGCCTCTGCGGGGAATCAGATATATCCGGTCGCCAACGTCATATCCCATTTGGCGGGCCGCTTCCCGTCCCAGAACCGTTTCGATATCGCCCTGCTTATTTGGGTCTCGTAATGCGCCGGGGTCGGGCCAACGTCCTTCGACCAGCTCCGTATGCTCTTCGAAGCCAGTGAGGAAGAAAGGTCGGCCTCCGGGAGAGCCCAGAATCGGCGCGGCGGGTGAATCGAGCAGGATTAGATTGGCCTGGGTGCGTCCAAACCGCTCGGTTTTCAGCAGCAAATCACCCAGTCGATCATCGGCTACTCCATCTACCAACTGCTCCAGTTTTTGGTAGTCACCCAGGCCTAGGGGCCGATTTTGCGCAATAACCTGTACATCGTGAACCTCGGCCCTGTGGGAGGATATTGAGTGTCGTAGGCCCGCTTCACCAAGGGCGCGGGAGTACAAGGCCCCGGTGGCCATGATTGTGACCGACGCCAAGATGCCAAAAGATGTTACCGCCAACAATAACCAGGACTGACGCAGTCGGCGGCACAATAGCCAGGAGACTAGGGACAGCAGCGGCATAGGGCTTAGCGGCCCTCCCAGTTACCGGCGATTGGTTTGGATTGAATATTGATTATCGGCATACAGCTTCGGATTATACGACGTTGTTGGACCGAATGGACTACTCCGAAGATTACTCTGGATATTACGACGGGAATCCAAGAAACCCATGCTATAATCCCGCCCACGAGTCACTGGCCTTGTCTAGGCGTGCCTGAGACTGGAATTTAGGCATTTAACCCGAGGTTTCACCATGAAGCGATTAGAAGGCAAAACAGCCCTGGTCACCGGTTCTGGCCGCAATATCGGCCGGGCAATCATTTTGAAGCTGGCCGCAGAGGGCGCCAATGTGGTGGTGAACGCCCGGAGCAATAAAGAAGAAGCGGAATCGGTTGCGGCCGAGGCACGCGCTCTGGGAGTACAGGCGCTGCCCTACATTGCCGATGTCTCGGATCATAAACAGGTGAACAGCATGTTTGCCGCCGCCGCGGAACAGTTCGGCGGAGTGGACATCTTGGTGAGCAACGCCGCTATTCGCCCAAAAACCCCGTTCACGGAACTCACGCTAGAGGACTGGGAATATGTCAGAGGCGTGGTGTTGGACGGGGCATTCTACTGCGTCCACGCTGCCATGCCGCACATGGAAAAGAACGAATACGGCCGAGTTGTCTTCTTCACTGGAGATGGTGCTTTTGTGGGCTCAGCCACCCGCGCCCACGTGTCTGCTGCCAAGATGGGCATCATCGGACTGGCCAGGGGACTAGCTTCTGAATTTGGACCCAAGAACATCCGAGTGAACGTCATTTCTCCGGGGCGAATCGACACCACCAGGGACATGTCCTGGTATCCAGAGGGCGGAATGCAGGACACATCCAACATCCCGGTGCGCCGCCTCGGCACGGTCGATGACATTGCTGCCACCGCCATGTTCCTAATTAACGACGACTGCGGCTTCATGACCGGCCAGACATTGCACGTAAACGGCGGAACTAACTTCTTTTAAAGCTGGGACTACGATCAAACAAAGAAGCCCGACCGAATGATGCGGTCGGGCTTCTTTGTTTTTCTGCCATTTGTTAGGGGAGTATTCTGATTACTAAGCCCTGAAGCGGAACTCCGTTAGTCCGTCTGAAATAATCAGCTTAGCCTCGGTCAGTTCCTGGATTTCCGCTGGGCTCCAGCCGGGAGCGTGCTCCACGAGCATGAATCCTTCTGGTGTGATCTCGAACAGGCCGAGGTCGGTGACCAGCATCTTGACCACACCGGGGGCGGTGATTGGCAGGGTGCACTTGTTCAGCAGTTTGGGGCCGCCGTCGCGGGTGGTGTGTTCCATGGCGATGAATACGCGCTTGGCGCCAGCGGCCAGGTCCATTGCGCCACCGATTCCACCGCCCTTGCGACTGGGTATGCGCCAGTTGGCGAAGTCACCATTCTCGGCAACCTCGTAGGCACCCATCACAGTGACGTCAATCATGCCGCCGCGAATCATCATAAACGAGTCAGCGTGGTGCACACAGGCCATGCCTGGCAGAGGCGTAACTTTCTGTCCGCCGGCGTTGACCAGATGGCGGTCTTCCTCGCCTTCTTTGGCCAGCGGACCGTAACCAATCACGCCATTCTCGGCGTGGTTGATAATCTCCCGACTGGAATCTGAGTAGTTGGAGCATAGGGTGGGCATACCCACTCCCAAATTAACGATCCAACCGTCTTGAAATTCCATGGCCAGGCGGTCGCACATTGCCTGACGTTCCAATTTAACTTTCTCAGCCATTGTTATCTCCGTATTGAAGCCGTCAGCATTTAGCTGAAAGCTACTTACTTATTAGATCCAGATGCCGTCTGCGGGAATTTTCACCAGCCGGTCCACGTAGATACCGGCAACGTGAATCAAATCAGGGTCAAGTTCACCGGCCTCGACAATTTCCTCTTCAACCTCAACAATGGTCACCTTCGCGGCCATGGCCATCAGGGGGTTGAAGTTGCGCTGGGTCAGCCTGAAAACCAGGTTGCCGGCAGTGTCAGCCTTCCAACAGCGAACCAGAGCGTAGTCACCGGGCAATGGATACTCCAGAACATGCATTCGGCCGTTAATCTCGCGGTGCTCTTTTCCCTCCGCCAGTTCAGTACCTACTGACGTTGGAGTGTAAAACCCGCCGATTCCAGCGGCAGCGCTGCGAAGTCGCTCGGCCAGGGTGCCCTGGGGCACCAACTCTGCCTCAATTTCGTCGTCGTTATACATCCGCGTGAACGGTGTGACCTGGGACGGATGGGTGGACGCGGTGAAGGCACAGATCATTTTCTTCATCTGTCCGGCTTCAACCAAAGTGCCAATATCGATATTTTCGTCTACTGTCCCGGCGTTATTGGAAACGCCGGTGAGTCCCTTGGCTCCCTGGCGATTGAGGGCTGCCAACAGGTTCCTGGGCACACCTACGCCACTGAATCCGGGGCTGAGTATCGTGACGCCGTCTGGAATGTCCGCAACGGCATCGTCCATGGTCTTAAAAATCTTGTTCTTCATGAATACCCTTAAATTCTGGCTTTAAAAAACTGGGCTTCGCTATCTGGACACGAAAGGCTGTATACGAATGGCCCCTGGCTGGCGTGTTAAATACTACCGCAGACTGGTGTGTCGCGCTAGACCAACTGCTTTATTATTGAGATTACAAGTTCAGGTTGAGATTTTGAAATATCCTGAGACGACCTTGGGATTGAATATCCCAGGATTTCGTGTATCTTAATCTCGAATGGAATTAAGACTGGAGGTACAACTATGGTAGCCACAAACCACCGGACTTACGTATATATTGGCCTTGGCGGAGAGGGCGACTACATCGGAGAAGGCGGACTAGTGCGCCGCGCTGACGGGGAAGAAGAATGGACTGACGTCTCCAAAGGTCTTCCTGATCAACCCCAAGTGCGGGCATTGGCCATCCGACCAGATGACCCCAAAATAGTTTTCGCCGGCACCGACAAGGGCGTTTACCGCTCCAAGGACCGCGGCGAAAACTGGGAGGCGCTGAACGACGCGGCCCCCGGATATGAGGTCTGGTCGCTGATACTTCACCCTGACAACCCCAATGTGATCTTTGCCGGATACGACTCCTGCTCCATCTCACGCTCCCAAGACGGTGGCGACACCTGGAAGATGATGGACACCAGTGCGGTTGTATATCCGTTTATCACCACCTATATGCCTCCACTTGCCAAGCGAGTCATTGGCATGTCCTTCGACCCGTCTGACACCAATGACATCTACGCTGCTATAGAAGTTGGCGGCCTCTTGGCTAGCCGTGACGGCGGCGAGACCTGGATCTCGATGATTGACGGCCCGTATCTCAAGAACAATACCCTGGACCTGCACCACGTTCAGGTCAGTGCCGCTGCCCCGGGAACCGTGCACATTGCCACACAGACCGCCATGTTCCGCAGCCGCGACAAGGGCGTACGCTGGGAGCACGTTCAATTTGAAGACATGTTCCCCGGGGGTTCGTACTGCAGAGACTTGCTCGTTGCGCCAGACGACCCCAAGACCATCTACCTGGCTGCCGGAGCCGGTGGTGGCGCCGCACCTGCAGATACCGTCCAACAGGGTGCTCTCTTCCGCAGCCGTGACGCCGGTGAGACCTATGACCGTATGGATCTTGGCGAGACCGTCCCCGGCCGGATGATGGCGATCGCCATTGATGCCGGAGCTCCAGACCACATCTACTGCGCCGCCTACAGCGGTGAGGTCTACAGCAGCACCGACGGCGGTGACAACTGGAGCAAGAGCAAGACCCCGGCAGAGGCGACTCGCCATCTGCACGTTTATCCAATGGTCTGCGGTTAGACCTTTTACCGTTAAAGCCCTATGAAATAAAATCGATGGTCTGAGCTTGAGGTTCAGGCCATCGATTCAGTTGGCCGCGCCCGGCAGGGGCGCCGAAAATGCAGGAGACCGGATTGACAAGTTTCTCGATTGACCGGGCGACCTACAGTGTGGGAGAAAGCGCCCTGGATTTAATGGTTTTGGAGAAGACTGGGTTCCCAGAGTTTTTCCAAGGACACCAAGTTATCCGTGAAGGCTCATTGGATAACGCCACCCTGGCTGAGAACGGCTTTGCGGGAAGCACTGCAGACCGATTTTCTGATGCCGGACGCGTCACAGGCATGATGCGTGAGCTCGGACCCACCTCCAACATGGCCATGTCCGACGGTTTCGACTTCATGGCCGCTTCAGTGGTGCACCTCTTCGACTCCCCTGATTCGGTCCATTACTGGATGCACGACATCTTTCTGAAGGATTTTGAGGATCAGATCGGTGAAAGTGTGGGACCGGGGCATCAACTAGTCTCGGCAACCAGACTCGAGCCTCAGGGGTTCTTCGACGAGGCTGTTGGCTTACGCATATTGCAGGGTGGCACCAACGGTCTAATCTCTTCCACCGTGGTGGACTTCAGAGTTGGCCGCTTGTTGGGCGTGGTGTTCATCGGGGCCGTTGGGGATCATGACCGACTGCGGCCGGTTGAACAGTTGGGCCAAGCGCTGGAGAAGCAAATGGTCAGCGTGGTTCTGGGTTCCACGTAAGGCAGGTTAGGCCCGCCCAGCACCCAAATTTCTCCATTAGCCGATGTGAATCGGCTCCACTTTGACTGTCCGGCCTGTCTTGGCCGATTCAATCATGCCGTCTGTGATTTGCACCGATCTGAGGCCGTCCAACCCCGAAGCCTGGGGTTCTTCATCGTTGGCAATGGCCCGGTTGAATCCCTCTATCTGCCATTTGGCCAGGGACAGGGCGTCCGGCTCGTAATCAACCGTGTTGTTCACAGTCTCGCTGATTACCTCCAAACTGCCGCCAAACGCCGGCCTCGAAGAATCTTTCAGTATGACCCGCCCGTCACTGCCGTAGATCGTAATGTCGTTCAAGGCGTCTGGCATCTTGTTTCCGCAGCACATCGCCCCGATGGCGCCGCCGCTAAACCGCAGCGACAAAGAAACCATGTTTTCCAGCGGAGAGGCATCCGTCTGTCCATCAGTGATTGCCGTCACTTCCACGACCGTCTGACCGATGACGAATTCCAGATCATCCACACAGTGAACGCCGGAACCGATCATTGTGCTGGAGTTTCCGACCATCTCCGGAGATTCCCACCACTCTCTCAGGCCAGAGCGGAGCTCGCGCTGGAGCTCTCCCCTAGTGCCAGAGCCAATCAGGCCCTGTGCCAGCGCCACACGTCCTAGTGCACCCTCGCGAATCAGCTTGCTGGCCTCGATGTGGCCGGGATGGTGTCTCAGTTGAAAGCCAACTCCTAATTTAACTCCGTTGGCTTTACACGCCTTAATCATGTCCACGCAATCGCTTACGGTCGTCGCCATTGGCTTCTCAACCAAGATGTGCTTCCCGGCCTTGGCGGCTAGTTGAGTGAATTCAGCATGCAGATTATTGGGGGAGGCGACGAATACGACATCGACTCTGGAATCAGCCAACAACGCCTCGACCGAAGTGTAGGCAGCATCCGCGCCGTGGGTCTTGGCAAAAGCGTCTGCCCGTTCTTGGTCTCTGCTGTAGGCGGCCACGATTGACGTATTCTCAGCCAGCACAGCGGCCGGCGCGATCCGGGAATTGGGATAATTCCCGGTGCCTATAAATCCCCAACCAATGGCCAATTCCGCACCCCTTCAGTTAATCTATTCCCGGACCCGTTTGAGCCTGCGCGAGACTGCTAGGCCCCTGCGCCTACTTTGTTGGCGGCTTCTCTGAGGAATTTGGTGATGTGAGGCAGCACCGGCTCGCTGGACCGGGACGCCTCTCCGTGATTCAGACCAGGCAGGGTCACAAATTCGCAGCCTGGTATCGCCTCTGCTGAGGCCTTGGCAGCGGGGTAGAACCCGTCAGCGTCACCACAGTAGATCAGGAAGGGCAGATTCAGGCCTGGCAGCAGTTCAGGAATGTTCTCTGTACCCATCGGCGCAAGGGTGGCCGCTATCAGAGCTTCAGCGTCGTTCTCCAGCAGCCTTGCTTTCCGTCCGGCTTCCATGGGGCCTTCATTGGCCTCTGCGTTGGCCACATAGGCGTCAATCCCACCCCGCAGCACGCCAATCCTACGCTCGGGCGGGGTATCGGTGTTGGCAACGTGAGCGCCCATACCACCGATAGCAAACGAATGGAACCTGCCCAATGCGTGTTTCACCAAACCAAATCCGATTCGACCACCCATGGAGTAACCCAAATAGTGCGCCTTATCCACGCCTAGGTCGTCAATGACGGCGAGAATGTCGCTAACCCTGAGTTCTAGGTCGTAAGCTGCCGGGTCGTGGGGTTTGTCACTAAGGCCGTGACCGCGGGCGTCTACCAGTATCAGGCGGTAGTCGTTTTTTAGTTCCTCCACATAGCCGTAGGCGTACCAGTTTTGCAGGCTGCTGGTTAGTCCGTGTTGAATCACTAGGGGAGGACCGTCTCCCTCAACATGGTAATGAATTTTTACACCGGAGTTGTCTACGTATGGCATCTGTCTTCTCCCAAATTATTGTCTGCAGATAGGTAGATGGTTCGGACTTGAAGGGTGATCACCCCTCGCGGATTAGCCGTGCGGCCTCGTCGCCCATCTCAGAGGTAGAGGCGGTGCCGCCCAGGTCTACGGTCAAGATAGTGCGTTGCTCCAGGCATTTGGCCACAGCCTTGTCCACACGCTCGGCGGCTGCTGTGTCGCCGAAGTGATCAAGCATCATGGCCACGGCGGAGACGGTTGCCAACGGATTGGCGATTCCCTTGCCCATGATATCGAACGCTGCGCCGTGAACCGGCTCGAATAAGGACGGGAATTCATGATCGGGGTTGATGTTGGCGCTGGGTGCCAGACCCATGCTGCCAGTCACAACTGCTGCGATGTCTGACAGAATATCGGCGAATAGGTTGGACGCCACCATAACGTCAAAGTCCTCAGGCCAGCGGACCAAATCCATACAGGCCCGGTCAACCAACAGCGATTCAGTCTCGATATGCGGGAAATCGGCTGCCACTTCGGTGAAGACCTCATCCCAGAAGACCATGCCAAACGACTGGGCATTGGACTTGGTGACTGAGGTTACTTTCTTGCCCTTGGCCTTGTTGCGCCGGTCGCAGTACTCAAACGCCGCCCGGATGATGCGCTCGGTGCCTCGGCGGGTAAACATGTTGGTCTGGACCACTGTTTCATGAGCTGTGCCCGCATAAAGGCGTCCACCCACGGGAGCGTACTCGCCCTCGGTGTTCTCCCTAAAGATGACCATGTCGATGTCGCCAGCCTTTTTGCCGACCAAGGGCGATTCCACGCCTGGATGAAGATAGGCGGGGCGGATACAAACTCCCTGGTCAAAGCTGCGACGCATGGGCAACAACAGGCCATGCAGGGTGATGTGGTCGGGGATGTTGGGGTCACCAACCGCGCCGAACAAGATAGTGTCAAAGGCTTTCAATGTCTCGATGCCATCTACAGGCATGAGATTGCCGGTTTCGCGGTAGTATTCCGAGCCCCAGGGGAACTCGGTGAACTGAAAGCTGAGTCCGTCGGTCACGCTAGCCACAGCCTCGAGGGCTTTTCTGCCTTCGGCGATGACCTCTAGCCCCACGCCATCGCCGGGAATCACTGCTATCTTGTATTCGGCCATTTTGGTCCTTTTTCTTTATTGGTCTTGATAAAAATTCGGAGGGTCAGGTTTTCACCTGTTGGACTCCGCCGCCCATTAGTCGGAAATGGTACACCTCGTTGGCGTCTGGGAAAGCCTCTTTGGCCTTGTGGAAGGTCGATGCGCCGCGCCGCTCGCGGGCGTCCAGCAGCACACCCATTATTGTTCCGCTGTGTCCAACGTTGATCCCTACTGCGCCAACTGACTCCGCAAATTCTTTGACTTCGCCAATACGTGGCTTGGAGAGAACTATTTGACTGGCTTCAGCGCTGATGCTGGCTCCCTGGCCCACCAGAACCGGGTCTTGTTCAGCAATTCCCTTTCGTAGTAGACGCAGGGCTTCAGTAGTCTGTTCGTTGACTGCCTTCCAGCGTTGGAAGCGATCAACCATGTTGAACTGCACCGTGTCCACGGTGCCTCCCAGGTCCAGGGCCACGATCTCCATAGGCGGAGGCGGGCCTAGACTCTCGTGAATAGTCCCGGCTCGGTGGTCAAAGAGGGCCACGCCGGGAATCATAATGCCGTCAGTGGGCTCAATGGACAGGGCAATATTGGCTATCTGCTCAGAAGTAAGCTCGTGACCCAGTGCCAGGCCGGTAGCCGCGATCGCCGCAGTTAGGTCAGCGCTGCTACTGGCCATACCTTTGCCACGGGGAATGGGGTTATTAATGGTCAGCTTAGCGCGAACTTTGGCGTTTTTCAGTTGCAAAAGAGTGCGCCGGACGGCAGCTCCAGTCTTTTCACAATTTTCTGGGACCTCTATACCATGTCCACCGGAGTAGATATCAACTTTGACTCTGGAGTAGAAATCCACCGGGCAGGTGACCAGGAAGTGGTTGCCATCGATGATTCCCTGGGCCAGTTCACCGCAGACGCCAGGCGCCCGAACAGTCGCGGTACCCAAAAGCACTGATTCGTTTCCGTTTGGCCCGCTGCCGTTTGACCCGCTATCGTTTGATGACGAAGTTGCCAAGGGTTCTACTCCCCGTTTCCTGATTTAATTTCTAATGGAATTCCTGCAACCACCAGGTGCACTTCCGTGGCGGTGGCGGCAATGCGTTGGTTGACCGTGCCCAAAAGGTCTTGGAACCGACGCCCCAGGGGCTCAACAGGCACCAAACTCATCCCAACTTCGCTGCTAACCATGACAAACGCCTGGTCAGACATGGCGGTCAGCACCAGCAGTTTATCGGTCTCGGCGATGACTATCTGTTCTATAGCTTGCTTGGATTCGGTTTCGTGTTCCAGCAACAGATTGGCAACCCAGACGTCAATCGAGTCAATAATCACTGCACCCGGACTCGGCTCTTGTCCTAGCAATCCGATCATTTGCTCTGCCAGTCTGGTCGGTTCTTCAAGGGTCGACCAGTCTGCCGGCCGTGACTGCTGGTGGCGATCGATGCGTTCTTTCATTTCGTCGTCAATCGCAACGCCGGTAGCCACGTATAATATCGAACCGCCGTTTAGCCGACCCAGCGACGCCACTCTGCTCTCGGCGAAGGCGCTCTTGCCAGACCGCACACCGCCAAACACCAAGCAGAGGTCGGAGGCCATTAGGGTCTGGCCGCGTTATATTTGCGGCTCAGGCCTGACATTTGGTAGATCAGGTCCATATCGATACTGGAACGGATCCAGTCGGCCAGCTTGTCATATTCGCGATCCAGGTTATTCTCTGTGGTCACGTCAGGCAGGGAAACACCCTTACGGCGTGCCAACTCCGCGAGCATTGCTCCCCTCAGCTCTGGGTTGAGGAACAGACCGTGGATGTAAGTGCCCATCACGCTGCCTGAGGCGTCGATTGCGCCTTCCAAGTCACCGTCGCCACTCACTGGGACATCGGCACGGTCTTGGATCAGGAACGGGGGCGAGAATCCCTCGCCAATAGTACGGCCCATATGGATCTCGTATCCAGTGACTGGCATACCTGCTGCTCCGGCCAGTAGACCCGTAGCTTCAGAAACGCGACCTTTGATTCGGTGCGTTTCCTTGCTGCCTTCAAAGATGGTCGTCAGGTTCAAAAGGCCTAGGCCATCGAGCTCCGTGATGGATGACTCTATGTGCTCCGGATCGCTGACTTTCGTGCCCAGCATCTGATAGCCACCGCAGATACCAATCACCGCAGCACCACCGGCGTGCAGGTCTTTAACCGCCTGGGTCAGGCCGCGTTCGTTCATCCAAGCCAGGTCAGGGATGGTCGTCTTGGTGCCTGGAATAATCACCAGGTCGGGACGGCCCAGCTGAGCAGGCGAATCCACGTAGCGCAGTTCCACACCGGGATGGCGTGAGATTGGGTCAAAATCGTCGAAGTTAGCAATATGGGGAAGCTGGAGCACGGCCACGTCTAATACAGATTGGTGCGTGGCGATTGGAGCGTCGTCCAGGGCGACTGAATCTTCTTCGGGGATGTGGATGTCACGGTAGTGATGTATCAGCCCAGCCACCGGAATACCGGTCCGGTCTTCCAGCCAGGTGATTCCATCGGTGAGCAGGCTGGGGTCACCACGGAACTTGTTAATGATCATTCCCTTGACGATGGCCCGTTCCTCAGGCTCGAGGAGCTCAAGGGTGCCCACCAAGGCCGCGAACACTCCGCCACGGTCGATATCGCCGCACAGCAAGACTGGGGCGTTGGCGTAGAGGGCCACTCGCATGTTCACAATCTCGTTCTTTTTGAGATTGATTTCGGCGGGACTGCCGGCACCCTCAATCACTACGATGTCAAAGTCCTCCCGCAGGCTATCAAGAGATGTGTGCACGGCCTCCCAGAGTTGGGGTTTGAGGCCAAAGTAATCTCTGGCCTTGGCCGTCAGCAGGGGTTTACCCATAACGACCACCTGCGATATGTGATCGGCTTCTGGTTTGAGCAGGACCGGGTTCATCTCAACTCGGGCTTCCACACCAGCAGCTTCAGCCTGGACCGCCTGGGCGCGGCCAATCTCAAGGCCGTCTGCAGTCACATACGAGTTGTTGGACATGTTCTGGGCCTTAAAGGGCGCAACGCTGTACCCATCTTGGCGGAAGATGCGACAGAAAGCAGAGACCAGCACACTCTTTCCCACATGGGAGGCGGTGCCCTGGACCATTAGTGCTTTCCCGGCCATCTAAACGTTTGACCTTTTTTGGCTTGATAAAGCAGGCATTTTAATTAACCAGCCTGCCCGTGATGCACGGTGCCGTCAATATGAGAAATGTCGTTGAACAGTCGCAATACTGCGTTGTCCGCATAGGTATCTACCATTGTCAGACCGCAATTACCAAACACGAATGACCAGTTGCCTTCCAAAGGCATACCCAACAGCGAGACCATTGCCGCACGGAGCACGCCGCCGTGACTCACAACCAGCACGGTCTCATCCAGGTGATTGGCCTTGATCTCATCAAATATGCTGGCCATGCGAATGCTTACGTCCCGGGTGGTTTCCCCACCTTCAGGCGCATAACTCAGGTCTTTCTCCAGGTACTTGGGGTATTCCGCCGGGAATTTTTCTTGAATCTCCGGCAGAGTCATGCCTTCAAAAATACCTTTATGGTACTCGCGGAGTCTGGGGGTTTCGTTCAGCGTGATATCACGTCCGTCCAGTGCGAGCTTGGCAGTCTCAGAGGTCCGTTTCAGGTCGCTACTGTAGGCAACATCAATTTGGCGGTCTGCCAACCGTTGCCCCAGTGAACGTGCCTGATCCTCGCCTCTTTTAGACAATCCTATGTCAGTGTGGCCTTGTATCCGTCCTTCGGCATTCCACTCGGTTTCGCCGTGACGGACTATTAATAGTGTTCCCATTCTGGTGGATATTCTAAACACGATGCACTTGAAAGTACACAGATACTTCTATCTAATGTCTCTAGGATGTTTCACATACTACATGTAGATGAGACTAACTAGTCTCATTAGTTGCCATAATTTAAGAAATTGGCATACTATATGTTGACATGTCTTAAAATCCAAGCTAGAATATCGAGACCGTAACGATGGGAGGTGTTTCTTATGGAAGCATACTGTGTGAAGTGTCGAAGCAAGCGCGAGATCAAGAACCCCGAAAAGATCACTATGAAAAACGGGAAGCCCGCCACTCAGGGTACATGCCCGTCATGTGGCACCAAGGTTTTTCGTATCGGAGCCGCTTAACAGCGGTCTTCGACTTTTCTTCTTCGCTGATAACGGGCAGTCAGGCGGCGATTTAGTTGTTTCGAGCTGATAGTCGGCTTTCGTCCCACCGTCAGAAACTGGCCTGTGGCAGTCACCCGAAGTGTTGTGTAGTGATGTGTGTAAAGGGTGGCTGCTTACAGCTTGGTTAATTTTGTTTGAATTTTCCCTCTAGCCCTGAATATAAACGGGTTTATTTAAACTTGTTCCATTTCAAAAGATACTGATTTGGGCACAGAGTAACGGAAAAAGCAAGATATCTGGTCGTCTTACCTATAGGTTTTATTCCTGTGCATTTTCGCGCGGGATTGGCAAACATGGCTTCGTGGCCGAGGGTCCCTCCTCTTCGGCCACTTTTTTTGTGCCGTTCCCTAGGTATTGCCAACTCCATTTTCCCACCCTCTAGGGTTTAACTGCCCGTCCATTTAATCGTCTCAGCCAAGTTATTTTCGACCTCAATCCTATGCTCTGTGCTATTATGGCGGCGCACACCAACCATAGGGTTTTCAAGCGTGTTTTATCCCGTGCCAGCCATGACTTATCAGCCAGTAGGCTAGAGGCTGAAACGGAGCTAATATTCGAGTAAAAACTTCGGAGGTTCATCATGACTCAAACTGCTTCATGGCAAGACCTACTAAAGAGCGGCGCACCCGATATCCTGAAAGTGTCGGAGGACGCCCGTGATGTCATCCTTCCCGACGGTGCACTTTCCAACAAGACCAAGACCCTGATGACCATGCTGTGTGATGCTCTGTTGGGTCACGATGGCGGAGTAACAACAATCGCCAATCGGGCGCGAGCTGCCGGCGCATCTGAAGAGGAGATCGCCGAGACCGTAGGCGTGGCATTTTTGATGGGAGGACTACCGGCTCTGGTTACCGGCGCCAATGCTTTTAAGAAGTAAGCAGCCGATTTTGCTGAATTGTTAGGTGTGAATCACTGAATATTTCAGAAGTATCAGAAGATTCAGAACTAATTGAGGTACTTAAAATGGCACAGGCCGAACCCATTGTATTTTTCAACGGCGAACTGAAGCCCGAATCCCAAGTTGGCATATCAATTAGGGACCGAGGCTACCTTTACGGGGACGCCGTTTTTGACGCAGCACGGACATTCAATGGAACGCCTTTCCGTCTTCCGGAACACATACACCGACTCTATGATTCGCTGCGCTATTTGCGGATTGATGTGGGGTTAAAACAGTCGGAGATGGAAGACTGGTCGCGTCAGGTTATTGAACATAATTACAAACTGCTGCCACGAGGCCAAGACATGTGGGTCATGCAGCGAATCAGTCGTGGCATCGAGCCGGTACTGCCCGGCGATGTCATGCGCCCGACCATCTTGATTGAGACTCATCCGATTCCTTTTGCGCGTCGTGCCGCTTTATACCGCGATGGCGCTTCAATATTCACGCCATCAGTACCCAGAGTGCCGCCTCGCTTCCTCAGTCCCCGGGCCAAGACCCACAACTATCTGAACCTGATTATGGGCGACTTGGAAGCTGCTGCTAGTGACCCTGACGCCTGGTCAGTGCTGCTGGATGAGTCTGGGAACCTGACCGAAGGCCGTGGATCCAACATCTTCTTGGTTAAAGACGGGACAGTTGCCACACCCAAGGGCCAAAACGTACTTGAGGGCATCACCCGAGGCGTGGCGATGAACCTGGCACGGGGTCTTGATATGCCAGTGGAAGAGCGGGACCTGGATCTTTATGACGCCTACGTGGCTGATGAAGCGTTCCTGACTTCAACTAGTCTTTGCATTTTGCCTGTGTCCTCGTTCAATAACACGACCATCGCCGGCGGCCAGGTTCCAGGCCCGATCACTCGCAGACTGATGGACGCATTTAGTGATACGGCCGGCATGGACTTTGAAGAGCAGTATCTGTCGCACCTGGAGTGATTCTGTAGCTGACGTATCCGGCATTGATCTTATTCACGCGTATTAGTGGGAGAAAACCATGTCCGACCAAATTCCAAATATCACCGACTCACCGACCGAGAAACTGGCCGTTGACTTTGGATTTACTGAAGGCCCACTCTGGCATTTGGACGGCTACTGGCTGTTTGTGGACATTCGATCGTTGAAAATTCACAAAATGTCGACCAGCGGCCAGTTGGAGACGTTCCGAGATCCTAGCTTCGGCACCAACGGAATGACCTTCGACAAACAGGGAAACATGGTGATCTGTGAGAGCGATAATCGCCAGATCATGCGCCGCCAGGCTGACGGTTCCTACACGGCCATTGCCACACACGCCGACGGCAAACGCTTGAACCGGCCTAATGATATTGTTGGCCGTTCTGACGGTAGTCTTTATTTTACAGATCCGGGCGGACGTCTTACGGACGCTGAAAGAGAACTGGATTTCAGCGGTGTGCACATAATTGCCCCCGATGGCAGCCAATCTGTGGGCACCACCGAGACCGAATACCCCAACGGACTGGCGTTTTCTCCGGATGAAAAGATTCTCTACGTAGCTATCACGCGCCTGGACAGCCGTTGCCTTGAAGAAAAAGAGAAGAAGCAGGTGTGTGAGCATCAACTGATTCGTGCTTTTGACGTGGCGCCCGATGGCAGCCTAAGCAATAACCGAGTCTTTGCCAACATGCATTCCGCAGAAGACGGCGTGCCTGACGGTATGAAAGTAGACGTCGAGGGCAATGTCTATTGCACTGGCTCGGAAGGGGTTTGGGTCTTTGACGCGTCGGGCAACCACCTGGGCACGATTATTCTTCCTGAGATACCCGCCAACTGCGCCTGGGGTGGACCCGACAACCGCACTATGTTGTTCACCGCCCGTACCTCTGTCTTCAGCATGCGCATGAAGAACCCAGGCACAGCGATTCCCAGAGACTAATCCCTGGTTAAAGGGGTTTACTAAGATTTCCTGAGGGTTGATAGACAGCATGCCAGGTTATGACGCAATAGTGATTGGTGTCGGCGGCATGGGAAGCGCCGCGGTTTACCACTTGGCCAAGCGCGGCTTAAAGGTCTTGGGCCTGGAACAATTCGAGATTCCCCACGAGTTAGGCTCGTCCCATGGTCATTCTCGGATGATTCGCTACACCCTCCAGGAACACCCTTCCTATGTTCCATTGGTCCGCCGTGCCTACGAGCTTTGGCATGCACTGGAGCAAAGTGCTCGTGAAACACTGGTGGTCACAACCGGCTCGGTGCGTGCTGGGCCTCCGGACAGTGATTTCTACTTAGGCGCTATTGAAGCCTGCGACATGCACCAGATTCCTTACGAGATTCTCGGCAATACCGAGGTCAATAAACGGTTTCCCGGCTATCAGTTTCCCGATGGGATATCCTCGGTCTACCAGGCAGACGGCGGGTTCTTGCTTCCGGAACTGTGCATCGTGAGTCACGCCCAGGTGGCTGAAGAGGCCGGAGCAGAGATCCACAGCGGCGAAACGGTGCTGGGCTGGGAAGTCCAGGGCGACGATGTTCAGGTTCGCACCAACCGTGATACCTACTCCGCAGCCAGACTGGTGATAACCGCCGGTGCCTGGGCCGCCAAGTTAGTCCCTCACGTGGCGCCGTACGCCGTGCCTGAGCGGCAAGTGCTGGGTTGGTTTAAGCCGGATCGGCCCGAGTTGTTCACACCGGAGAATTTCCCGGTCTTTGGCATCTGGACTGAAGAGGGGCGCTATTACGGCTTTCCCAACTACAGCGTTCCGGGATTCAAGATTGGCCGGGCGCATCATTTAAAGCAGAAAGTGGACCCAGACGACATGGACCGCGAGATACACGCAGACGACGAGGAAATCTTGCGCGGGTTTACCAGTCGCTATTTCCCCCTAGCAGCGGGTGACCTATTGGACACCAAGACCTGCATCTATACCAATACTCCAGACGAGCAGTTCATGATCGGCGTGCTGCCAGACCAGCCCCAAGTGTCGGTGGCTGCAGGTTTCTCTGGTCACGGATTCAAATTCGCCAGCGTGATTGGCGAGATCATGGCCGATCTGGCGCAAAACGGAGAAACCAGTCACAACATAGACCTTTTCCGGCTCGACAGATTCGACTCGTAAGTCGATGATATGCTGGACTGGTTCACTTCAAATTAACCGGTTCCAACATTATACAGGCGTAGACTCCGACCGGTATCTAAAGATAGTTTTTACCTGATCATGACTGGGAAGCAATAATCATATGGAACATCTAATCATTCACGAGACACCGGATAAAAAACTGAAACACATGGTGGTTGTGTTCAGCGGCTGGGCCGACGCTGCAGAGGGAGCCACCAGCGCGATCAAGTTTTTACAGCGGAAACTGAAGTCCAAGAAATTCGCCGAGATTGACCCGGAAGAATTCTATGACTTTTCCCAGACCCGCCCGTATACCTCCCGCACCAGAGACGGAAAGCGTCGCATCCACTGGCCGGCCAACGAGTTCTCGTACCTGACAGACCCCAGAGCTCATTCCGGAGTCATGGTGTTTGTAGGCGTTGAACCCAACCTTAAGTGGCGCACGTTTGCCAAGACTGTGGCCACCGTGGCAAAAGACCACGGTGTGGAATCAGTAGTCCACATCGGCGCGCTGTTAGACGCCGTGCCTCACACACGCCCAGTCAAACTCAGCGGCACCGCCAGCGAATCCAGTCTCAGCGAATTTCTGGAAGGACAGGGAATTCGGTCGTCCAATTATCAAGGGCCCACCGGTATCAGCTCTGCCGTGATGGCCGCCTGCATCGAAGAAGGACTGGAATATACCTCTATCTGGGGTCACACCTCCCACTACTTGCAGGCGGCGCCCAACCACAGGGTAGGATCAACATTGCTGGAGATACTGCTGAAGCTGCTAAATCTGCCCCTGGATCTGGCTGAGTTAAAGTCTGCGGCCGGCGTCTTCAATGTAGAAGTGGAAAAAGCTGTGGCCAAAGACGACCAGATCGCCTCCTACGTCACCAAGCTTGAAGGTCAGTACGACGAAGCTGTTGCTGCCATTGAGATTCCGGATCCCGCCGAGTTAGTCCGGGATTTGGAGAAATTCCTTCGCGGAGAGCAGCGCCGACCACCCACTGACCTTAGTAGCTAAAACTGCCTCCGGCCGTTAAAAAACCGGCCCGCAGGCTATTTGCTCTCTAAAACTTCATTCTCAAAACCCTCGTGACAGGCTGTATTTCCAAGACCCTACCGCCTTATGTTATGTCGTTTGAACTAGCGAGCTGAAACCATATTAATTTGGAATAACAGAATGTTCGCAGTATCAATTTATTGATTTGTCATAGACGTTAGTTTATACTTAGATAAGGCTCCAGCAGGAGTGGTCCAGCTGTCAGGCACATTAAATGTGGGACAAAAGGAATTGGGCCCGTATTTTGGAAGCCCAAAAATCTCTGGTAACCCTCAGATATTCCTTAACAGCGCTGCACCAATTACTGAAACCTTAGGTATCCACGCATTTGAAGGAAACAAACTGCTTCCAGGGCTCGCTGAGAGTTGGGAAGTCTCTCCAGATGGACAAATATGGACATTCCATATTCGACAAGGGGTTCAATTCCACAAAGGCTTTGGCGAAATGACGGCCGAAGACGTTGAATTCTCCTTTGAACAGGTAGCCAACAGCGAAAAAAATGCCCGAGCTTCCATAGCTAAAGAAGTGTTCTTTAATGGAAACGAAAGTAGATCAATGCCTGACGACTACACCTGGATAGTCGATACCGGCACTCCTTTCTCCGACGTTGGAATACTTGAATTAATGGGAATGCCTCGTTCAGTTTGTGCTTGGATAGTAAGCAAGAAGCAAATCGTAATACCGCTGCCACCGGACCCTGGCAGATTGGCGAATGGAAAACTGGCGAATACTGGGAAATGCCTGCTGTTGAAAATCATTGGAGGCAAACACCCAATTTCGCAAAGATGATAGCTTGGGAGATTCCGAAGGAATCTGCCAGAGTAGCTGGCTTCCAAACAGGAAACCTCGACACGTTTGTAATGGCTCTGGACTCGATACCTGAAGTAGAAAAGGTAGAAGTCGCCACACTCTTACAAGTTCCGAACGCAATGCAATCTCAATTGAATTTCTACGGCAACCTCCATCTGAAAGAAGAAGATGGATACAAAGTTTAGGATGAGGATCGTGACCACCCATGGATATCAACTAACTCCGATGTTGATTCCCCCGGATGGGCTAATGCTGTAAAGGTTCGTAAAGCACTGTCGATTGCGATTAACCGACAATCGCTCATTGATAATCTGCTGCTTGGGTTCGGTCACCCAAATACACTCCAAGGTTGGGGTGGAGCCGACGAAGCGCGATATGATTCAGATATGATTTGGGAGTACGACCCCGAGGCCGCTAAAGCTCTTTTAGCTGAAGCAGGGTTCGGCGATGGGTTAGATATCACACTCACGGCAGCTATTCGCGGTGCCCCTTCACAACTCGAAAACTGCGAAGCAATCGCACAAATGTGGGACGACATCGGGATTAACGTAAAATTCCAAAACCTACCTTACGGGACTTTAAGGCCAACGTTGGTTGCGCGTACATACCGAGGTGCTACATGCCACGCAGCATCTATTCGATTAGCACCAACTCAAGGATTTGCCAGCTATCTGAATGCATCGCCATTCAGCTACGGGGCGGAACATGACTTCTTAGAAGAGCATATCGCCAAAGCCAAAGGGTCGATTCTACGAGCCGACCGGGAAGCGGCGGAAGACGCTCTTGCCCGATGGAATTTCGATAACGCATTCGCCATGATTGGCCTTTACGTTAACGACAATGTATGGCCAGTTGGACCGAAGTTAGACGTGGATTCTTGGAAAGATCATGTCAAACAAGGCGACCTACGCCAAATCAATGGATTTGAGTATATAAAGCCTAAATAATCCAATTAACAAAATAAATCCCGCGAGCTAGTCACAGGATCACAGCCAAAAACAAAAAAGAGCCAGCCCTATGGGTTGGCTCTTTTTTATTTGGTAAATCAACGGCATGAGTCACATTTGTAAGCTCTGGCGCAAAACCACACGTCCACATCCAAGTTCAAATCAACGATGATTACCACAATCAAGCGGTCTGCCCAACCGTAATCACTTCTGGTTTACTCAATTAGGGTTATCAAAATATCAAATACAAACTATTGACTTAAGATAAGCAATAGTATATATCTACTTACCAAAAGGGCATATGTGTTTTGGTATTTTAGATCTTCTGATGATATATGCATAAGTGTCTTGCTAGTTTTCAGTAATTAATTTGTTAATTAATCCTATATTAACTTTATAAACATCTAACCATTCCCAGCATCTAAGAGTCATTTTCCAACTGGAAGCGGCTCCAGAACCCTATAGAACACCGTAGCCCCAAATTCAATTATGAGGTTGGTTCATCTTGATCAACTGGTTAAAAACCCCAAAATTCTTGATTCTTGGTTCATTGACGCTCTTGCTAGCTGCAATGCTAGCCTGCGGCTCGTCGGCCACGTCGACTCCAATACCGGAGCAGGCAACTGCCGTTCCAGGAAAAGCCGCCGCAGTGCCAACTTCGGCACCTTCTTCCGGAAAAGCATCGGCTCCCGCGCCGACAGTGGTTCCTACCAAGGCCCCCCAAGCGGCTCCTAAGCCTTCTGGAACATTAAACGTTGGCCAGAAAGAGCTTGGCCCTTATGTCGGTAACCCTAAGTTGATCGGTAACCCCCAGATATTCTTGAACAGCGCCATACCTATCACCGAAACTCTAGGGATGGCTGGATTCGACAGCGGGGCGCTTGTGCCAATGCTGGCCGAGAGTTGGGATACCTCAGCAGACGGTCAGACTTGGACTTTCCACATCCGGAAAGGTGTTCAGTTCCACAAAGGATTTGGAGAGATGACCGTTGAAGACGTCGTATTCTCCCACAAGCAAATCGCCGAGAGTGATAAACACGCCAGATCTGCCAACGCCGCGAAGATGTTTTTTGCGGAAGACGGCAACCAAACAACCCCTGATGACTATACCTGGGTAGTCGATATGGGCCAGCCCTTCTCCGAGATACCGATTTATGAATTGATCGCGACCCCACGTGCTGTTGGGGCCTGGATGGTTAGCAAGAAGCAATGGGATGAAAAAGGCGAAGATGAAGCTAACTTCAATACCGCTGCCACCGGTCCGTGGGAAATCGATGAAGCCAAGACCGGCGAATTCTGGAGGATGAAGGCAGTGGAGAACCACTGGCGAGTTACCCCGGCTTTCGCGGAATTAATGTTCCACGAGATCCCCGAAGAGTCGGCCCGGGTAGCCGGTTTCAAGACTGGTAATTTAGACACCTTCGTCATGGCCCTCGATTCCATATCAGAAGTGGAATCGGTCAAGGGAGCAACATTGATGCAGGTCCCCAACGCCGTACAGGCTGGAATAAACTTCTACGGTCAAACCTACGTAGCAGCCCGAGATGGCGATACTGGCAAGCCCAATGTGCAAGGGGAAATGTGGCCAAACTACAACCCCGACCTACCATGGGTGTCTTCCAACAGTGACATCACTTCCCCAGAATGGGCAACGGCCCGCACAGTCCGACTAGCGATGTCGATCGCCATTGACCGTGAAGCGATAGTTAATAATATGCTGCAAGGGTTCGGACGCCCCATAACTCTCAAGGACTGGATGGGCTTCGAGGACCGCCTACCATCTCCCGAAGAAGCCTGGCCTTATGACCCGGCGAGAGCCAAGAGCCTATTGGCTGAGGCTGGGTACCCTGATGGTTTCAAGGCAACACTGACTACAGCAATTCGCGGCGCTCCGTCAGAGGTGGAAGCTTGTGAAGCCGTCGCCCAGTACTGGGATGCGATAGGAATTGATGTCGACTTCCAGCGAGTCCCCTACGGTACCTACCGACCCACAGCGGTTGCCCGTACCTACGAGGGCATGTCATGCCACAATGTAGGCCCGCGGTTGTCCCCGATCCAAGGGATGGCCAGCTTCTTAAATAGCGGAAACTTCAGTTGGGGCTCCGAGCACCCCATCACCGAAGAGTTGATTCCGCTGGGTCAGAAATCTGTGTTGGTAGCCGACCGCACAAAATACGAAGATCAGATAGCTGCATTCTACATCGATGAAGTCTTCGGAGAGACTGGATTGTATGCAGTCGATAATGTATGGCCTATCGGCCCGAAAATTGCTCCGTGGACTGGTTTCGTCAAACAGGGAGACCTCCGCCAGGTTAATGGTTTCGAGTACATAAAGCCTCGCTAAACTCGATCCATAGTAAATATCATCGCCGCCCGGTGTGGGCCTTGGGTGAAGTTGATTCACTCTTGGCCCATGCCGGGCGGCTAGTACTCTCCCCCGCCGTAAAAGTTGATTCCATTGGCTCAGAAATCTGTGCTGTCAGCCGACCGCATAAAATACGAGGATCAGATAGCTGCATTCTTCCTAGAAGAGGTCTTCGGACAGACCGGACTGTATGCAGTGGACAATGTGTGGCCTGTCGGTCCGAACATCAAACCATGGGGCGATTTCGTGAAGCAAGGCGACCTAAGGCAAGTCAATAAGTCCATCAACAGGACTGCAGCAACTAATAAAAAGAGGACCAACCTTCGGGTTGGTCCTCTTTTTATTTTCCATTCAATCTGCCAGACCGTAATAAGGGTGGTTCGTATTGCGATAACCGGTAAGAGAGGCGTAAGCGAACTTAGAAGATAACCGCTGTTTGTCGGTATCGAACTACGGATTCAGATGCAAACTAATGCGCCGATCCTCCCTAATCCGAATATTTCCTCTTTCCAATTGGTTTTTTAATACTAGACAAACAGAATAATTATACGATTTGATATCAAATATATGCCATTGACATGCTTACTACGTTAGTCTATACCTATTCCCTATTATCGTTAATCCGGTAATTTACATATTCTGCCTGCGCTATAATCTAAGGAAAGAAGATAAACCGGACAATCATTACCTTGGTAATTAGGTTCCGGACTTCACTGTCGGCTTAACAATTCCCTACGAGTGTCAAAATACTCTTCGAGTTTTAAAGCTAACTAGCCGTAAAGCGCGAAGGATATCGTATAGTCATACTTTATTGGAGGTTTGTCCGTCTTGAATCACTGGTTAAAGAATCCCAAGTTAATGATCCTAGGGCCTTTGGTGCTCCTGTTAGCCGCCATATTGGCGTGCGGCTCGTCAGCGACCGCAACGCCGCCAACCAAAACGGACTCAGGAGCTCCTGCTGCGACCACAGCAGCGCCAACTGCAGTGTCTTCTGGTGGAGGCTCGTCAGCTCCTGCAGCCACAGCAGTGCCCACCAAGGCCCCTGAAGTGATGGCCAAGCCGTCAGGAACTATCAATGTGGGCCAGAAAGAGCTGGGACCCTACTTTGGCAGCCCCAAGCTCTCCGGTAACCCTCAGATTTTCCTAAACAATGCCGCGCCAATTACAGAAACTCTGGGCATGTACGGATTCGATAGTAACGCCGTGGAACCCATGCTGGCTGAAAGCTGGGAAATATCTCCCAACGGCCAGGTTTGGACATACCACATCCGAAAGGGTGTGGAATTCCATAAAGGCTTTGGCGAGATGACCGTTAAGGACGTAGTGTTCTCATTTGACCAATTGGCCAACAGCGAGAAACATGCCAGGGCTTCCAACGCCAAGAAAATTTTCTTTGCTGATAGTGGCAGTCAATCCACTCCAGACGATTACACTTGGGTGGTTGACTCCGGCACACCATTCTCAGATGTGCCAATCTTCGAATTATTAGGCACGCCACGCGCCACCCAGGTCTGGATTGTGAGCAAAAAGCAATTCGACCAAGAAGGCGAAGAAGAACACAACCGCAACACTGCGGCCACTGGTCCCTGGGAGATCGATGACTGGAAGACCGGTGAGTTCTGGAAGATGAAAGCCGTGGAAAACCACTGGCGTCAAACACCCTATTTCGCCGAGATGGTGGAATGGGAGATTCCTGAAGAATCTGCCAGGGTAGCCGGTTTCAAAACCGGTAACTTGGATACCTTTGTTATGGCTCTAGACTCCATATCTGAGGTTGAGAGCGTACAGGGCGCCACCCTGATGCAGGTGCCGGATGCCGGACAAGCTGGCTTGAACATTTACGGTCAGACCTATGTCCCGGCTCGAGATGGCGGCGGAGAGTCCTGGCCCAACTACAACACTGATCTGCCTTGGGTGTCTGCTAACAGCGACCCAAGCTCGGCAGAATGGGAAGTTGCACGTAAGGTCAGGGAAGCTCTCTCCATTTCCATTGACCGACAGACGATTGTCGACGAACTGTTGCTTGGATTCGGTCACCCTCTAGCCCTCAGAGACTGGGGCGGTCCCGATGAAAAGCGGTTGCCAGATGACATGGTCTGGGACTTTGACCCCGAGCGGGCCAAGAGTCTATTGGCCGATGCTGGATACCCCGACGGCTTCAACCTAACGTTGTCTCCCGCTCTGCGCGGAGCTCCTTCAGAAGTGGAAGCCTGCGAGGCAGTTGCTCAGTACTGGGATGACATTGGTCTGGACGTAACCTTCCAGAACGTCCCTTACGGAACAATACGGCCCACGTTTGTAGCCCGTACCTATGAAGGGATATCTTGCCACTCGGTTTCCATCCGTTTGGCCCCAGTGCAGGGTTACGCCAACTACTTGAACGACTCAGTGTTCAGTTACGGCACAGAGCACCCGTACTTGGAAGAGAAAATTCCGGTGGTGCAGGGCACAACAGACCGGGCAGCCCGTGAGGTCTTGGAACTCGAGATTGCCAGGTGGCAGTTTGACAACATCTTCGGTGAGACCGGCTTGTACGTCTTTGACAACGTCTGGCCCATCGGACCGAAGTTGCAGCCGTGGGATGGATTCGTCAAACAGGGCGATTTACGGCAGATCAACGGGTACGAGTACATTCAACCTCGATAACACCAATTAATCTCCATAGTCTTAGCCAAGCCACCACTTGGTTTCTTAGCTAAGGCGCAAGACAGCAACCTAAAAGAGGAGCCAACCTCAGCAGTTGGCTCCTCTTTATATGAACGCCGAATAAACCAAAGTGCCTAGCATTTAACATTGGAGTAAAGGTGGCCAGTCCGTGAGATGGCTCATAAATGGCGAAATGCCTATTAGCTAACGATGCACGCCATTTAGCCCGGAGGCCCTGAAATTTGGCTTCAGGGCCCGGCATTGGCCCTGCTCCACCCCAATCAGAGCGGGCCTCTTAACATTGGCTGGTTTACCCCTTGATTTCATGCCGTGCCATCAGCTTCATTTACGCTCTAGTCGATAACTTTTGGTACGTCGGTTCCACCTATTGACTTGCTAAAGCCGATAGTATATATCTTACAAGCGATTTGGGGGTCGGCACTTGCAGACCTCTCTAATAATCATGCAGGAAATGAATGTCCCGCCGCCTGATTTGGCAAGTACAACCGATGAAGAGTAACGGGCAGGAAAATAAAACTGGTTCAAATACCGCCCGGTAAATGCCATGGGCATTCAACCAAACGGATTGATTCGGTTAGCGCTACAAAGCACATATAACACAAGGGGTTCCCATCTAGGTGCAACCACGGTTCGAAAAAAACTTTTGGGAAAAGGCAAATCCCTACCTGATTCCAATTGCACGGACGGTTGCAGGGTGTGTCCTAGGTGTAGTGCTAAGCATGATTGGCATAGCTTTCGCCTGGTCGCTATATGTATTCTTTGGGGGATCATCGATTAAGTTATGGCAGGCATCACTGTTCTTAGCCGCTGGAAGCGGAGCAGGGACAGCGGCCTTTGTAGCCTGGCTACACATTGATCGTGAAAACGGTTGGGTTCTAGCACTAACGGCGACAGTGGTAATTGGAGCAGGAATACTTGGTTCCTGGGTTGGATTCGAATATGGTGCGGCGCAAGAGATTGAGTGTTGCGCAATGCCTACCGTGTCACCGATTTACTACACAGCACTAGGCTCAGCAGTCGTAGCAACCATGGCAGGAGCCGCTTTCGCAGCAGCCCGGGCGATAGTCATGAGAAAAAGGCAGACCCTAATCCACAACGCAGTGAACTGACGGTAAGAAAAAAATGCAAAAATACCTGGTCCGCAGGTTCATACTCGCCCTAGTAACCTTACTCTGTGTCTCTTTGATTATTTTCATAATGAGCCGGGTTTCAGGTGACCCCAGACATATCTACCTGGATGATTACTCCACCCAGGAAGACTGGGATCGCATGGGTGAAGTCTTGGGCTTGGACAAGCCTTACTACGAGCAATACGGAATCTTCATTAAAGGTGCAGTAAGAGGCGACTTCGGAAAGTCTGTTCGGGAAGCACGCCCTGTAACTGACGTTGTTATTGAACGGGCGCCCGCAACATTGTTGCTGGGTGCAGTAGCCTTCAGTTTCTCGATATTAATTGGGGTGCCGCTGGGAATATTATCAGCGGTCAAACGCGGCACCATGATGGACAACTTCGGTAAATTTATCGCTTTGATAGGCCAGTCTGCTCCGCCGTTCTGGTTGGGCATCATGCTGATGTTCTTCTTTGCGGTGAAGTTGGGAATGGTCCCACCGTACGGAAAACAAGATTGGAACAGCATAATTCTGCCCGCCGTGACTTTGGGGTGGTACTACGCCGCCGCTAACCTACGGTTGGTACGATCCGCGATGCTGGATGTGCTGGATTCGGAGTACATCAAATTGGCACGGGCCAAGGGTGTTAATTCCCGAACCATCATCATGAAGCACGCGTTCAGAAACGCACTGATTCCACCACTAACATTCGCCGGCGTGACCATCGGAGCTCTAGTAACTGGTTCATTGGTCGTAGAGACGGTGTTCGCATGGCCTGGTCTAGGCAGGTTGGCAATTGAAGCATTATTTGCCTTCGATTACCCGCTGCTTCAAGGAGTGGTAATCACCTTCACGCTGCTATACGTGACAGCAGCATTCATCGTGGACGTGCTCTACGCTTACGTAGACCCGCGAATCCGGTACGCTTAAGTTATTAGGAGCACATAATGGCAGCAGATCTTAGTGGAATTGTGGTTGCCCCACCAACAACCAAGGAAAGAGCCGCCGCAGTCTATAGAAAGATTAGACGGTTGCCTTTGATTCCGGTATTCCTACTTAGCTTAGTGGTCATTGCCGGGGTGTTCGCCCCGATCCTGGCTCCTCATGATCCAGAGAAGGGCGAATTAAAAGAACGAAACATCCCACCGGCTTGGTCCGGTGGTGTAAAGAGCGTCAAGATTGTCGTAGAACGGATGTCGATTAACCAGCGCACAACTAGCGTTACGTTGGCCGACGCCTTGAAGATCGATCCTGCGGCGCAGATTGATGACGAGATTGAAGTCTTCAGCCGTCCGGAAGGCACCACTAAGTTCTTATTGGGAACAGACCATCTGGGTAGAGACGTTCTATCCAGGGTGATTTACGGGGCTAGAATCTCATTGTTGGTGTCGATTGTCACACTGGCAGTGGGAGGAACTATTGGCGTCACTATGGGCCTGGCAGCAGGCTGGTATGGCGGCATGGTTGACGAAACATTAATGCGGCTAGTAGACATTAAATTAGCCATACCTTTGATTCTCATTGCCCTTGTGTTGGTGATAACGCTGGGTCAATCGTTATGGATCATCGTTACCGTGCTCTGCTTATTTATTTGGCCAAGGTTTGCCCGCCAAGTGCGCGGCGAAGTTCTACAACTAAAGCACATGGACTATGTTTCCTTGGCAAAGGTCTCCGGTGCCTCTACAGCCCGGATTCTGTTCATACATATATTCCCAGGAACGATCAATACATTGATTGTTGTTGCAACACTTCAGGTTGGTATCGTCATCCTTCTGGAGTCGACTCTAAGCTTCCTGGGCGCTGGCGTTCCGCCCCCTACCCCCGCATGGGGATCAATGGTTTCAGACGGACGCGACAAGCTTGCTGGCGGAGTCTGGTGGATATCCACCTTCCCCGGCGTAGCAATCATGGTGACCGTAATGTCCTTGAACCTGTTCGGCGACTGGCTACGAGACACTCTGGACCCGCGCTTGCGCCAACTGGAGTGAGCGGATTACCTGTACTTGAATAACTCAGCGATTTAAGGAACAACATATTTTATGGTCACTGCGGATACAAGAATAGACACAGAAGTTGTATTGTCGGTCGATGATTTGCGAACGCATTTCACGACCCGCTGGGGCACTGTCAAAGCCGTTGACGGTATCTCTTTTGACCTCAGAAGGGGCGAGACTCTGGGAATCGTGGGCGAGTCTGGTTGCGGAAAGTCTGTAACCATGCTCTCCCTGATGAGATTGATTCCCATTCCACCCGGAAAGATCGTCTCAGGAAGTATCGTCTTGGACGGCGAAGACATAGTCCCCATCTCCGAGCAGGAGATGGCGAAGATTAGAGGCAGCAAAATTGCCTTGATTATCCAAGACCCGATGACTTCTTTGAACCCGGTCTTCTCCATTGGAGACCAGGTAGAAGAGGCCATCAAGATTCACCAAGACATACCAAAACGCTCGATTACAGACCGGGCCCTTGAGGTTCTGCGTAAGGTAAACATCCCTGCCGCAGAATCCCGAGTCAAGGATTATCCCCATCAGATGAGTGGAGGCATGCGCCAGAGGGTGGTGGGAGCAATTGGCATCTCATGCCAACCCCAAGTCCTCATTGCTGACGAACCGACCACGTCCTTGGACGTGACCATTCAGGCGCAATACCTGAAACTGTTGAAAGACATCCAGAAAGAATCTGACCTTTCAATCATCTTCATCACCCATGACTTCGGCATCGTTGCTAAGATGTGTGACCGGGTTGCGGTGATGTATGCCGGACGCATAGTAGAGCACGGCAGTGTGAGAGATATCTTCAATAACCCATCCCACCCTTACACTGAGGCTCTTCTGGCGTCGGTTCCCAGGATGGACCGGGTCGTTGACCGGCTATACTCGATTGAAGGTCAACCGCCACCGCTTCATGACCTACCCGTTGGTTGCGCTTTCGCGAACCGATGCCCCGTAGTCATGGACAAGTGTATTGAGACCTACCCAGAAATTAAAGCTGTATCCGATGGCCATACCGCAGCATGTTGGAAGGTAGAATGACCACAATAGATTCGTCCGAAACCAAAGCTGAAAGAGGACAAGTCCTACTTGAAGCCAAAAACCTCAAGAAGTACTTTCCGGTAACCAAGGGATTATTGATCTCCAGGACTACTGGCCATATCAAAGCAGTAGATGACATTTCCTTTGCGCTGCGCGCAGGCGAGACCCTTGGCGTAGTGGGCGAGTCTGGCTGCGGCAAAAGCACCACCGCCAAAATGATGTTGATGCTTGAGGAACCCACCGAAGGCAGCATCCTCTTTGAGGGAGGAGACGTTCACAACAGCGCTGCTGTTAGAAAGTCTTACCGGAGTTCAGTGCAAGCCGTGTTCCAAGACCCGTGGAGTTCACTGAACCCACGCATGCGGGTCAAAGACATCATTGCCGAGCCAATGGTCATCAACTGGAACATCACCAAGGCAGAACAACAAGAACGGGTGATGAAACTGCTGAATGACGTGGGCTTGAACGAGTACCATTCCAACCTATTCCCCCATGAGTTCTCCGGTGGACAGCGGCAAAGGCTCGCCATTGCCAGGGCGTTGGCCTTGAACCCAAGGGTGATTGTGCTGGACGAGCCTGTATCTGCCTTGGATGTGTCCATCAGAGCCCAGATTATGAACCTGCTCAAGGATTTGCAGGAAACGTACAACGTAGCCTACATGCTCATTGCCCATGACTTAGCAACGGTACGCTATATGTGCACCTGGGTCGCAGTGATGTACTTGGGCCAGATAGTGGAGCTCTCCCCGGTGCAGGAGTTGTTTAACAACCCGTCACACCCGTACACCAAAGCCCTGATGTCGGCAGCTCTGCCATCACATCCGGACACTGAGCAAGAAGAGATCATCCTTCAAGGTGAGGTTCCTTCTCCGCTGAATCCCCCGCCTGGCTGCTATTTCCACCCTCGTTGTCCCGCCGCGATGGACCGTTGCTCCGTGGACACACCCGTGGTCAAGGAAATCTCCGAAGGGCACACATTAACTTGTCACCTCTTCTAAATTTCCCGCAAACTGTTTAGGAACACCAAAACCGGGAGGCAACACCTCCCGGTTTTTTTATTTCTGGCCTACCTGGTGCTAAAATCTTTCCCATCACCAACCTGATCAAGATTTTAGTCTGAAATCAGAGACACACCCGGTAATTAGACGAGATTATGCCTACGACTACTAAAAGAAGAGCACCCAGGACCAAGAGCAAAGCTGACGTTGCGCTCACTATCGAGATGATGACCCAGCAATACGGCCCGTTTACCCACGAAGCGCGCCTACCTCCCACGGACGAGATGGTCTTTACGATTCTCTCCCAGCACACGTCCGATATTAACTCTAGTCGTGCCTACCGAAGCCTAATGGAAACATTCTCATCGTTGGAAGCCGTCGCGTCAGCAGATGTGGCAGACATTGAGAAAGCCATAGCTCTAGGCGGGCTGGCCAAGATCAAGGCTCCGCGAATCAAAGCAGTGCTTAACAAGATACTTGAACTGAACGGCGAACTGGATCTGTCATTCCTAAGGGAGATGCCCTTAAACGATGCCAAGACCTGGCTACGGCAGCTACCCGGTATCGGCCCAAAATCTGCAGGAATCGTGCTAAGCTTCTCCCTAGGCATGCCAGCAATGGCTATAGACACCCATATCTACCGGGTGAGCCAACGACTAGGCGTGATTGGACCCAAGGTGAGCGTGGACAAAGCCCACGAGATTCTGGAAGACAAGGTTGAGCCTGAAGAAGTTTTCAACTTCCACGTTTCTTACATCAACCACGGTCGTCAGGTGTGCAAGGCCCAACGCCCGCTGTGCCCAGAGTGCGTGGTAGGCGGACTCTGTCCTTCCAGAAAGAAGTTCATGACCAAGGCAGACCTGGCTGCACTCGCTGCCCAAGAAGAACAAGCATTAGCCGGAAGCCCGGGGGCGCCCATGCCTCACCTTCCGCAGCCTGATGCCTAGCAAATAAATACCCCAAAACAAAGAGTAAGCGAAATGAAAGTAGGGATCATCAACATCACTGGTTACGCAGGCAGCGAACTAGCCCGCATTCTGTACCGCCACCCTGAGGTGGAAATCACTTCAGTCACCGGTAGGAGCGCCGCCGGCCAGCAGTTGAATGAGGTATTTCCCCATTTGACCGCCATGAATATGGCCATTGAGCCTGAACTCAGCGGCAGCCTGGATATGGTGTTCTCTGCTCTCCCGCATAAAGCCAGCGCCGAAGCCTGCATACCGGTGCTCGAGCAGGGAGTAAAGGTTGTGGACATCAGCGCCGATTTCCGGCTGAAACAGGCTGATGAATACACAGAATGGTACGGAGTTGACCATCCGGACCCCACCTACTTAGAAGAGGCGGTCTACGGCCTACCGGAACTGCACCGGGACGACGTTACTAATTCACGGCTGGTTGCCAACCCTGGCTGCTATCCTACCAGCGCTATCTTGGGATTGGCCCCTGCGGTGGCTGGAAAGATCATCACCCAAGACATCATCATTGACAGCAAATCCGGAGTGTCTGGCGGCGGTCGCAGTCTGACCATGACCAACCACTTTTCTGAGGTCAATGAGAATGTATTTGCCTACGCGTTAAAAGGACATCGGCATCTACCGGAGATCACCCAAGAATTAGCTCCGCTGACTGAAAAGTCCCTCAACCTGACATTTTTGACGCATCTGATCCCCATGACTCGGGGGATTTTGAGTTCCTGTTACGCAACGCTGATTGAGCCAGGAAATTGGACCGGCGATGAGGGCCAAGAGAAGATACTAGACCTGTATCGCGATTACTACGCAGACGACCCATTCGTACGCGTAGTATCCACTCCTCCCCAGACCAAGCAAACTTTGGGCAACAATTTATGCCTAATACACCCTTCGATTGATGAGCGCACAGGGCGGTTAATCGTAATCAGCTGCCTGGACAACCTAGTGAAGGGCGCCGCCGGACAGGCCGTACAAAACATGAATCTTATGTGCGGGTTTCCAGAGGAAACCGGGCTAGAAGCCCTGGCGGTTTATCCGTAGGCCTGATTAGTTGCTCCAAAACACCAGAATCTAATTGTGCCTAGGCAATAGCCGCCTAGCTATAGTAGAATACGCCTGTGCCCCGGTCGTCTAGCCTGGCCTAGGACGCCACCCTTTCAAGGTGGAGATCATGGGATCGAAGCCCATCCGGGGTACCAAAAAGCAAAACAAACCCCGCAGATAAAACTGCGGGGTTTTTATTTGCCCAATTTTTTAATCCCGTACATCATCCAAAGGTCGATGAATTATTATCAAATATTACATCACGAAGAACGTGCGAAACCGGCATCGTTAGGTTTTAGTTGGAGGTAATTATGTTTGTCGTGATATATAAGTGGCAGTTGAAACCTGGAAAAGAATCGGAATTCAGAGACGCCTGGCGTCAAGCAACGGAAGCGATTTACGCTACTCGTGGCAGCCTTGAGTCACAATATTGATGAAGGGTCAGTATGGCACCTACTATGGGGTTGCGCGGTGGCCTGATAGGGAAACGTGGTGGCGTCGGTCCGAACCTGAGGATGCCGATCCTTAAGCGAGCCGACTCATGGGAGAACTGACCGAAGTCTCATTCCCACCGTTGGAACTTGAGGTGACCGACGATTTTCTGGCTTTAGAGGCGCATTCTCGATTGGCCACTATTTTCCCTTAGAACTTATCGGCCTGAAGGATTAAAGATGAACTGGCAGGAATTTGCTCAACAGGACCCGAAGTTGGCGGCCTTAGGCCAAGAACGGTTAGACAAAAACGGTTTGGTGATAGTGGGCACTCTGCGGAAGAACGGCTGGCCGCGGATTTCACCGGTGGAACCATTATTCTTCAACGGCCAGCTCTATCTGGGCATGATGTGGCGCTCTCAAAAAGCCTTGGATCTGCTGCGAGACCCCCGCTGCACCATCCTTAACGCCGTTTCAGACCGCAACGGACTGGAAGGCGAATTCAAGGTCTACGGCCGAGCCTTTGACATCACCAACCCTGGCGAACGTCAAAAATACGTAGAAGCCTTGTTTGAAAAAATCGGCTTCCAGCCCAACGACCACGAATTCCACTGTTTTGCCATCGACATTGAAAGCGTTGCCGCTAACACTCTGGTAGGTGAAGAATTCCAGAACCAGGTGTGGAAGGCACGCTAGATGTCGGTTTTAGCCTCCATGATTTAGCGCCGTTGATTCGGCGGCCAGCAATTCCTGGCTTATCCGGGCCAGGAAACTGGCGTCAATGGCACCCACGCTCTTCTCGAAAATCGTGCCGTCTGAACTGACGAACACGGTAGTCAGCATGGACGTTACGCGATATTTATTGGGCACTGTGCGATCGTCGGTCCAGCCGGCTGGGTAAGTGACCCAGTTCGCGGAGCAGCGATTCGGCATCACTATAGGAACCTAGACCGGTGAAAATTTCAATATCCACGCCCAAGAGCATGATTTCGTCTTTAAAGTCGTCGTGGAAAGCCTGGAATTGTGGCATTTCAGCTTGGCAGGGTGGGCATTGTCCGGTCCAGAAATTAAGAATCATGGGCTAGCCATAAAGGGCCGTAAAGGTTGGACAGGTTACCCTCCCAGAAGCCCACTTCTTCGACACCTTGGAAGAGGCTGACTTCAAAATCCGGCGCGTCAGAACCCTGCTCACCGCTGCTGGTGCCAGAAGTGATTGCGAATACGATTGCCGCAATTATGGCGATGGATGCCGCTGCTGCCATACCGTATTTAGCAAAATTCTTCTGTTAAGTTCGTGCGCCTTGCTGGGCTGCGCCTGAAACTCGGCTGCTTTTCCTTCTTCTACGATTGGCCAAAACCAAACCTTCTCAATAATCGCCCTTAATCTTTGGAATCAAAAAACCTTGAACGTGACCAGATAATGATGTGATTCCGCCCAACGGTTGCGGTTTCGAACGCACATTGAGGCCATCTGATGTTATGTCTTCTGGCACGCGGCTTCTTGTCGCTGTTCCGGCCCCCGTGCTATCATTGCCTCAGCCTCAGATTACGGTCGAAATAGGCTAGAAACAGGGGTCGTTGCCCTTCCTTTCAGTTCGGGATCTGTATTTGAACAGCCAACAAGACCGGCAGGTCTACCTTTCAGTGGACGAACCGTTTTCCAGCGGTATCGCAAGCGATATACTGGGCGAATCACCCGGCTCTTCACTGGGCACTTCGGCGAGCAAATCACCGAAGGATTCAGTCGAAGACTGGCTGATGGGGATTGCACAAGCAGCCTTGAATGTGGCTCTGGAAGGTACGGAAGCGACCCAAATGAGCTTGGTAATCACTGATGACGAGACCGTCCACCGGCTAAATGCCCAATTTAGAGGGCTGAATGAGGTCACAGACGTACTGTCTTTCTCAACGGACCATCCCGGTCACTGGGAAGGCGAAGATGAACCGCCTGAAGACACCGACGGCTTCGATTTTGTGATGCCGCCAGATGAACCCTCCCAGCTGGGAGAGGTGATTGTATCCTACCCTCAAGCGAAACGTCAGGCAGATGAACGCGGCGTTCCACTTGCACATGAGTTGGCCCTTCTGGTAGTACATGGAGTGCTACATCTTACGGGCCATGACCATCTGGAAACAGCAGAAACAACGCTGATGCAATCTAAAGAGCGCACAGCCTTGGCAGCACTTAACATTTCAATCTGATTAAATCAGACTACTGATTAGACCAGAGTAAACACGATGGAGACTCCGCTGTAATGACCGGCCAGGCGATAACCGAACCTGCCACAGCCACTCAGGTTTATGCCCGTACGTGGCGCCCTTCCAGCTTCAGTCAGCTGGTTGGACAAGAACACGTCTCCGGAACGTTGCGCCAGTCCATCAAACTAGACCGAGTCGCCCATTCCTACCTTTTCTGTGGCCCCAGAGGCAGCGGCAAGACCACCACCGCCAGAATCATCGCCAAGGCCGTTAACTGCCTGGACACCCAGGATGGCAACCCCTGCGACGCGTGTACCATCTGCCGTTCCATCAACGGCGGCCAGTTCATGGACATCATTGAACTAGACGCTGCCAGCAACCGGGGCATCGACGAGATACGAGACATCCGAGAAAAGGTGAACTTTTCTCCGTCCCAGGGTCGACGCAAGGTCTACATCATCGACGAAGCCCACATGCTGACCGATGCAGCCTCCAATGCTTTTCTAAAGACACTGGAAGAGCCACCGGAGCATGTCATATTCGTCCTCTGCACCACCGAGGCTCACCGGATTTTGCCCACGATTATCTCTCGGTGCCAAAGATTTGACTTCAGGCGCATCGGCTCCGAGTTGATATACGGTCGTCTATCTGACATAACCGAGTCCGAAGGCGTCACTGTAGACCCTGAAGCTTTACGCCTGGTGGCCCGCCACGCCGCCGGCAGCCTGCGCGACGCCGAAAACCTGCTGGAACAATTGGTGGTATCAGCCGCCGACGGTGTCACTCTGAAGCAGGTCGAAGAGCTCTTGGGCCTGGATAACGGCGAAAGTTCCCTGGAATTGGTCAAGTATCTGCTGCTGGGGAATACCTCCGCCGCTCTATCTGCGGTGAACCGGGCTGCTTGGAGTGGCACGGACCTACGACAATTGCACAAACAGACCATAGAGCTGTTGCGGGCCGTTATGCACCTGCAATGGGGCTCCGAGGACGCTGTAGACCTTTCTGAAGATGTCACCGGCCAGCTAAAGGAGCTGGTAGGTAACCTGCCGCCTTGGCGGATAATCAGAGGCCTAAAGGTTTGGGGCGACGTCAACATGCGTTACGACGCTCCGTCCACGCTGCCCTTAGAACTGGCCGTGGTTGAGATTTGCGAGGACACGGCCCCGCCGCCGGCACAACCTGCTCCGATGGCGCCACAGGCAAGAGTTGCCGCCCCTCCTCCGGCAGGCCGCGCTCCGGCGCCTGTACCCAATCGACCGCCTCCCCCAGCAAGACCGGCGACAGGCCCTGCTGGGCAACCGACCACGCAACGCCGACCAGCCCCGGATACCGGGCCCATATCTGAATTAGGCGCAAAATGGCTGGCCGCAGTCAAAGTATTGGGACGCCATAAAGGCAAGAAATATAATCTGGGGGCCCTACTCCGTGACTGTAAGGCCAACGGCGTCTCCCTAGAAGACAACACCCTGGTGTTGGGCTTCTCCAACAAGGCCAACCTGGAACGGATGCAAGAGGAGATGGAAGACCCAGGCTCCCGTCGTCAGGTGAGTGAGGTCGTCACTGAAGCCTTCGGTGCAACCTACGAATTCAGGCTCACCATGGCCAACGGCGGGTCCACCGCTAACACCGTTAAAACCGCGCAACAAAGTTCCTTGGTCCGCACGGCCTTGGGCATGGGCGCCAGAGTCCTAGAGGAGATCGAAGAATGAACCGCAACATGATGAAACAGGCACAGAAACAACTGGCCCAACTACAGAAGATCCAGGAAGAACTGGAGACTCTGACCGTTGAGGGCACCGCCGGTGGTGGCGCGGTTAAAGTAACCATGACCGGCAAGCAGATCGTTGAGTCTGTGGTCATTGAGCCTGAAGCTGCCGAAGAAGTGGAACTGCTCCAGGACATGGTTTTGGCCGCAGTGAACGATGCCGCCAACAAAGCCCAGGAATTGGCTGCCCAGAAGATGGCCGTAGTCACCGGCGGCATGAACATCCCGGGATTCTAAGAGACCGGGCGGGCCGGCGGTTTCGCATTAAAAGAGCGAAGACCCGCACCGGCAACGCACTCGATAAATGACTCAAGAGAACATCTCCGGAGCAGCCCCTTCTCTAGCCAGGCTGGTTCAGGAACTCAACCGGCTGCCTGGCATTGGCCCCAAGAGCGCCCAACGTTTGGCGTATTACATCATTCGGCTGCCCGATGATGAAGCCTATGCCCTGGCCGACGCCGTGACCTCGGTCAAGCAGAATATCGTGTTTTGCGAGGAATGCCAGAACCTGACCGACGCCTCACCCTGCCAGATCTGCTCCGACCCCCGACGCGACCAGACAATTATCTGCGTGGTCGAAGACCCTCTGGACGTACTGGCAATGGAGCGAACCCGAAGTTTCAGAGGCCTTTACCACGTGCTACACGGCGTAATTTCGCCAATCAACGGCATAGGGCCCGATCAGCTACGCCTAAAAGAACTGTTCAGCAGGCTAGACCGACCGGAAGTGACCGAGATGGTGGTTGCCACCAACCCCACACTGGAAGGGGAGGCTACCGCCATGTATATTCGCCGGCATCAGGGCCGGACAGACTTGCGCATTACCCACCTTGCCAGAGGACTTCCCGTGGGCGGATCACTGGAATACACCGACGAAACGACTCTCACCAAGGCGTTTCAAGGCCGCCAAGAGATTTAAAACCGTCCGGTTTTTTCATTGGGCATTCCTTGAATTATAATCGGCTTTCAGAGATTAAATTAGCTTTCATGCTTGATCTGGAGATCCGCCATGGCCCCACCCAGGACTTATCGCTGTGAATCCATCATCCTCAGCTATACACCGCTGGACGAGGCCGATCTGTTGGTCACCATGTACACCCGTGACCGAGGGAAAGTCAGAGCCATCGGCAAGGGCGCGCGTCGGGCCACCAGCAAACTTATGGGTCATCTAGAACCTCTGACCGTGGTGCAGATGTCTATGGCCAACGGCCGCAGCATGGACATCATCTCCCAGGCCGAGGTTCTTCAGAGTTTTTCCGAGCTCAAAGGAGACCTGGACGGCATTTCCAAAGGCCTTTATTTGGCGGAGTTGGTTGATGGTTTTGGGGCCGAGGACAGCCCAAACCCAAATCTCTACCAGTTGATGATTGATACTCTCACCGTCCTTCAGGCCGACACCGAGTCAGACATGCCCCTGAGGTTCTTTGAATTCCACCTGCTACAGGTGTCTGGACTGATGCCGGAGTTGTACCACTGCGTTGAGTGCCGTATCGAGTTGGAGCCGGACGCCCACCGATTTAGTCCCAACGTTGGCGGGACACTGTGTCTGGAGTGCAACCCTGAAGACGCCCACCTGCGTCCGCTGTCACTCCGGGCGTTAAAAGTGCTCCGCCTCTTGGATCGTAGCGGAATCGCCGCAGCCAGTAAGTTGACCATGGATGACAGCCTGGCCAGCGAATTAAAGAGCCTACTATCCACGACTGTCAGCTACTGGCTAGGTAAAGAAATTCGTTCTAACTCGTTTTTAGAACGCCTACACAAGGATTCCCTCCCTGAGGTATACAAGTAGGAGCTTATAGCTCACTTTTGAGCGGGACCCGCAGTTTCACGACTAAAAATAGGGCTACCGTTCCTTGATTCAAAGGGTAAATTGTGTTTACCAAGATATTGATTGCCAATCGGGGCGAGATCGCCTGTAGGATTATTCGCACCTGTCAGAGGCTGGGTATAAAGACCGTCGCTATCTATTCGACGGTCGACCAGGGAGCGCTGCACGTCCAATTGGCTGATGAAGCCTATTTGGTTGGCGAAGCTCCCCCTCACGACAGTTACTTGAACATGGCCAAGATTCTAGACGCCGCCAAGCAGTCGGGCGCCCAGGCAATCCACCCCGGATACGGTTTCCTCTCTGAAAATGCTGATTTCACTCGACTCTGCCAGGAGTCGGGCGTTTGCTTTGTTGGACCAGACCCAGACGTGATGGAAAAGATGGGCGACAAGCTTCGCTCTCGCAAGCTAGCCCGCAAAGCCGGGCTGCCCATCCTACCTGGCACCGATGGGGCTATAGCCAACGAATGCGCCGCCACCAAGGCTTGGGAATTAGGTTTCCCGCTGATGGTCAAAGCTGCCGAGGGAGGAGGCGGCATTGGCATCCATATCATTGAGTCCCAAGAAGAATTGATGCCGTTAATCGACCGCACTAGGAAAGTGGCCGAGAGCGCATTTGGCAGCTCTCGCCTGTTCTTTGAGCGTTATCTGAAGGACGCCTCGCATATTGAAGTGCAGGTCATTGGTGATCAGCACGGCAACTTGATTCACCTTCACGAGCGTGATTGCTCTGTACAGCGCCGCAATCAGAAATTGGTGGAAGAGACTACATCGACGGCCAAATTGACCCCGCAGTTACGACGGAGGGTCTGCAATCTGGCCACCAAACTAGGCAAGTTCATTGGCTACACCAGCACCGGCACGGTTGAATTCCTGGTTTCCGCTGACGGCACGGTATTCTTCTTAGAGATGAACACCAGGCTACAGGTGGAGCACGGCGTCACTGAGATGGTCACCGGGCTGGACTTGGTGGAACTGCAACTCTTGGTTGCCGCCGGAGAGCCTCTACCAATCACTCAGGATGAAGTGTCTGTGAATGGCCACGCCATAGAGGTCCGGGTGTACCCCGAAGACCCTGAGACTTTCATGCCAGATTCCGGGGAAATCACCGACCTGCACCAGCCTGAGGGTGAGCACATCCGCATCGACTCTGCGCTTTGCAACGGTTATACCGTTGGGTTAGACTATGAGCCGCTAATGGCCAAGATAATGGCCTGGGGAGAGGATCGGAATCAGGCGATAAAAACCTTGCAACGAGCGCTCTTAGAGTTCCGAATTGCAGGCGTGAAATGCAACGTTCCACTACTACGGGACGTGCTGGCCACCAAGGAATTCATCGCCGCCACTCACCACACCGGCTCCATGCCGATTTGGATTGAAGAATTTCAGACCCGCATCCTAAATAAATGCGCCAACGGAAAGATGGGCAAGAACGAAAACGGGCATAAGAACGGCCAAGAAAACGGCGAACGCGAGATTGCCGCAGCTATTGGCGTCTCCATGGCCTTGGCATTGAAATCGGCCCAGCCCCTTGACACAACTGCCTTTAGCCCTTGGCGCGTATACGGGCGCCGGGAGCAACTCCTTTCCCGGTCAATGGGGAATCGAGGTTGGCGGTAACCACACTTAGGTTCAAAGTCGGGGACAACTGGTATACCGTTGAAGTAGGTGAACTGACCCATTCCCCGGTTCAGGTCACCGTCGAAGGCGAGACTTTCCTCGTGGAAGTTGAAGGCCTGCCCGACCCACCTCCGGTTCGCCCTCGCCGCGGACGCACCCAGTCTGCTGAGATTATTGCTCCTCCCCCTCCCCAACGTGGTTCCGCTGGCAGCACGCCGGACAACATCATTGCCTCGCCATTATCCGGTCGTGTCATCTCTATACTGGTTCGGCCCGGAGACCATATTACGGCCGGTCAGGAAGTGTGCGTCGTCGAGGCCATGAAGATGGAGCAAAGCATCCGGGCCACCCGAGACGGCGTCATCAAAGAGATATTGGTCCAACCAATGGACTCCGTAAGAACCAACGACCCTCTGATGGAACTGGAATAACCCTCGAAAAATCCTGTTCCATACTTTTTCCGCCGTCCTAGCCTATTGGCACCAACTCCCGCGTGCGTTAATCCTCTACTTGTATTATATTTGGCTGATTAAACCCAAAGTACGCCATACCCAGACCCAATTCCCCCGTGCCTCAACCGATTTGCAGGAGAGAAGCATCATGAAATACGACTACATAGTGGTGGGTGGAGGTTCTGCAGGGTGCACCATCGCCACCCGTTTATCCGAAGACCCAACCAAGTCTGTTCTGCTGTTGGAGGCAGGGCCGGACTACCCCGATTTTGAACACCTGCCTGAAGACATCAAGATGGGCAACAACATTTGGCTGTCCGCCTACGGCCCTCACAGTTGGGATTACGTGGCCCAGGTAACGCCAGAGCAGCCGAACCTGACCATCCCTAGAGGAAAAGCCACCGGAGGCTCCAGTGCCATCAATGGACAGGTACTTTTTAGGGGAATTCCGGAGGACTACGACGGATGGGCTGAAATGGGGAACGACGAATGGGGCTTCACTAAGGTGCTGCCCTATTTCAACAAGCTGGAAACCGACCTGGATTTTGGTGGCGATTTTCACGGCTCTGACGGCCCGGTGCCGGTGCGACGTTACCCGCGCGACAAGTGGCTTCCGTACGCCCAGGCTTTCGAAGATGCCTGTGTCGCGGTGGGGTATGCGATTGACGAGGACATGAACCATCCGGAATCCACAGGCGTCTCTCCAAGGGCGAGAAACACCATTGATGGTGTTCGCATGAGCATGGCCTTGAATTACCTGGACATGGCCCGTCATCGTCTAAATTTCACTGTCCGCGGCGGAGTGACTGCCAGACGCATATTGTTCGACGGCAAACGCGCCATTGGCATCGAAGCCGAGAGCGGTGGCGCCGTTTTCAACGTGGAGGGAGACCAGATCGTGGTCTGCAGCGGAGCAGTTGCATCGCCGCAGCTGCTGATGCTGTCCGGCATTGGCCCAGCCGAGCACCTTAGTTCGTTGGGGATAGATGTGGTTCGGGACTCTCCGGGAGTTGGCCAGAATCTGCGCGACCATCCATCTGCCGCTGTCTTGTACCGTGCCACCGGGGAGAGGCCAGACGTCCAAGCTCCGGTCATCCAAGTCGGCCTACGTTACACCGTGGCGAACTCAAGCATTAGAAACGACATGCAAATAAGCCCAATGCTGATGACAAGTGAGCACCGGCCGGCACAGGTTCAAATTGATGATGACGAAAACTACATTGGCCTCAGCGCCAGCCTGCAACTAGCTCTGGGCAAGGGTGAATTGAAGCTGACATCAACCGACCCTCACGTGCAACCGTTCCTAAACTACAACTACTTTGAAGAAGAGGAAGACCTGCGGCGTATGCGGGAGGCAGTGCGCCTTTGCGTAGAGATTTGTGAGCAATCGAGTTTTGAAGGAATCCTTCTTGACTTGGTTAGCCCGCCGCCGGATGATCTGACATCCGACGAATCCCTGAACGCCTGGTTGATGCGCAATACTGGAACCTCGCACCATATCTCCGGCACCTGCAAGATGGGTCCGGACTCCGATCCGATGGCAGTGGTAGATCAATTTTGTCATGTGCGAGGGATCGAGGGATTACGGGTTGCAGATGCCTCCGTAATGCCGGATTGCATCCGAGCCAACACCAATGCCACCACAATCATGATTGGTGAAAAAGTGGCTGATTTTATAAAAGAAGGCCGTTAGTCTGATTAAAACTCATCAAACGGCAGGGCCGGTCTTGTCACCGATCCTGCCAGGCTGGTGTTTCTTCATTCACACAATGGAGAAACACAAACGCTAATGTCCGGCCCAGTCCTGCAAATGGGCGGGTGAGGACTTTTACGTGGGCGTAATAATCCGGGTTGTCCAACGTCCTCCGGTACGCGTGAAACGAGCCGTGGTCGTCAATGAACTCCAGCATGGTCCGGGCGTTCTCCACGGTTCCAAGTATCTTGCGCCGGTTTCTGACGATGCTCCGGTCCTCAAATAGTCTCTCCAAATCGTCTGGCCCATAGGCCGCCACGCGAATCAGGTTGAACCCATCAAAGCTCTGCACAAAACCGCCCCACTTCTCCGTGATTACCGCCCAACTGAAACCGTCCCTAAATACACCCTTGGTCAGTTCCGCAAAATAGCCGTTATCGTCGGCTGGCGTGATTTTCGGCGGTCGCTCCAAGGTTCTTCGCACTTGAAACTCCCCAATTTATGTAATCCTCTTACCGCACAGTATCGCCTCAGAATCGCCTGGCTCCGATCTGAGATATGAGTTCTAGAAACTTGGATTTTTCAGAAACATCATACCTCCTACCATGATGCTTGATGATATGTTATATTGGCCTGCGTGATACTAATGGGAGAGGCAACGCCATATGGAATTGCGACAACTTGTCAGTTTTTACCATGTTGCACGGCTGCGAAGCGTATCTAAAGCAGCTAGAACACTGGAGCTAGGTCAGCCAACGGTAACCACCCATCTCCGTAAACTGGAAGACGAGTTTGAGATAATCCTATTTGACCGGATCAAACGCCCAATCCAGCTTACATCTGAAGGGTCGATTCTCTTGGAACTGGTCACACCAGTTGTTCAGGCGGTGGACACACTAAAAACTCAGATGGATTACAGCGAACGCCGAGGATCGTTCGTGGTAGGCGCCTATCCTGATCTGGTGATGCACCATCTGCCGCCGGGCATCCAGGTATTCAGCAATGCCTATCCGGACGTCCGAATCAGACTCCTCGCGAGACCTTATACTCCGCTTCTACGCTTGGTTAGGTCTGGCGAGATTGACTTGGCATTCTGCGCTCCGCCGCCTCTGGATGACTCATCTTTAGAGTTTCAAAAACTGTTCAAGTTTGACGTTGTGCTGATGACACCGCTGGGCCATCCGTTACTCCAGCAAACCAATGTGACACTGCGTGACCTCTCACCATGGCCACTCATTCTCTCAGGGCCAGAAAGCTTGACTAGGCAGAGAGTGGAGCAGGAGTTGCGGAACCAGGGCGTAACGTGGGACGTGGTATTGGCATTGGATGATACCGAGTCCATCAAACGCTACGTGGAGACTGGAATGGGTGTGGCGGTCTGCGCCGACTTCACCCTGCATCAACAAGACCATGACCGTTTGGGGGTGGTACGCCTGGACCATATCTTTGATTCATCGGTGATTGGCGTTTGCACTCTAAATGGAAAATTCCTGGGCCGGGCGGTGCGGAACTTTATCGATGTGCTTTCCGACGAGATGCGGGGTTACCACGCAGACCTGGCCGGCTGGGAACACACCTAGGTTCAAGAGAGAGCAAAAGCCAAAACTCATTAGGAAACCGCTGCTAAATTGATTCATGCAGCCGTCACGCGCCAGAGGTTAGCGCTTCTGACTGCCGGTTAGACCGATATTGGGATTTTAGACCCGCTCTCGTCTTTGACGGCGAACGATATGGAAATGCGAAAAGTAGTACCAACGCCAATCTCGCTGTCAACTGAGATTGTACCGCTGTGCTTGTTGATGATTTCCTGACAGATTGCCAGACCTAACCCCGTGCCCTGGGCTTTGGCGGTGTACAGCGGCTCAAAGATGTTTTCAAAATTTTCAGGGCTGATGCCGCTGCCGTTGCCCGCAACCACGATCTCAACTGTCCCGTCTGTCCTGTGGGATTTCACTCCCATGGCAATCATCACTGGGGTAGCAGATGGAAACGCAGGATAATCATCCATAACGATGATCCTGCTTTCCGAAAATGCCGCGGTGCTGATGGACTCAGACTCAGTCACCACACGCTGCGGGGGAAATTCCAACGCCGCCGGACCAGCTGCAGCTGCCAGATAAAGGCCCGGAGTTGACTCTTTTGGCAGCCTAAATGTTGCCCAATCAGCCCCTGTTAGCAGCACCAATATTTCCAACGCCGTTTTTGCCTTGTCGTTGAAATCTGCGAGATCATGTAGTGGCTTTCCAGCGCCTGATTCAAGCAAGTAAGTTCGTGGTTCTAAGCTTCCAATTCATCTCGGGATTCTTTAAGGCTAATCTCTTGTTCAGCCGACCTAAAGAGCGACCAAATTTCGTTGGAGAATGCTCTGATCAATGCAGCGCGCCGGTCATCAAAATAGTCTGAGGTCCTAGAAGAAACGCTCAATGACCCCAAAATGCGATTCCCAGACTTGATCGGCAGGAAATACATCGACTCCACGCCCTGGTTCAACAACCCGGGCTGGGCGTTACTGGACAATTAATAATCATTAATCAGAATTGCTTGGCCCTCGAGATACGCTGTACGAGCTAGGATATTAGAATCCGATAGGTCTATCACTTGTCTGAATTCCATAGACCCAAAACCACCAGACGCCACTAGAGTCAGATTCTTCTCCTCTTTATCGACTTTTCTCAAAACCACATAGTCCGCACCGATGATTGAAGCCAATGCATTGACGATTTGACGATTTGTTGCGCCAGGATTGCGGCAACGTCATAAAGCGATTCCAACTGGCTGGCACGGTCTTTTGCAGCCTGTAATTGTATGGCGCTAGCGATGGCACCGGCAATTTGGTTCCCTACGATCTCCAACCGGGCAAACTCAAGCTCGCCGTATGCGTTTGGATCTTTTGAAGTAACATGCAAAGTCCCAACAACCTGGTCATTGGCTATTAATGGTGTAGCGATGCGGGACAGGAGACCGGCTTCATCCAACGATTTGGCGGCCGAACCGGCATCTACATATTGGTCTGTTCTAATTGCACGACTAGCATCTGCAACTTTGGCGACAACCGAGTTCTCCAACGTTCTAGTGCTGCCTGGATCCATCCCGTCCACGTCCATCCCAAAGGTGTACTTGATCTCAAACGAGTTGTGCTCAAGATCCAGTTGAGTAATGACGATCATGTCAAACAGAATGACTTTTCCCACCTGAGAGGCGAACCGCTCGCACACGTTAGGAGTGCTAAATGGGATTCCTACAATCCGACCAATTTCCGCGTATGCCGCTCGCTCTTCGGCTAAATCATCTTTGTGGTTACGCATGCCCAAGACACGAGTGGCCTTCTTAAAAGCGCCCGTGATTTTGCTCAGAGGATTGTTTTTCAGTGTAGTCATATTACTGATTCGTTTGGCCGGCCAATTCCAAGATTCAACTTAATCCGGAAAATTGACCACGGGATGAAAGTCGGGAAACCTTTTGGTGTATATAGTTTCCGCCTCATGATTGTCAATTTATAGCCTTCTTATCACCGAACCGTTGATATCACTTCCTTGATTCATGACCGGAGCCAACATAACTCCCCTTGAGTCTTGCTCACCAAAAACATGATAATAGGGGCGTATTCCAACACAGTCTGAGGTTTTTATGTCAACTGGCTCCTCAAGCAAGCAAATAAACGTGACCGTTATAGGTGCTGGTATCGTTGGATCCGCCATCGCCTACACTCTTGCCAAGCGCGGCGCAACAGTGACTGTAATCGATAAGGGAAGGCCAGGGGGCGGCGCCACCAGCCATTCATTCGCTTGGATCAACGCCACCGCCAAGCACCCAGTTTCCTACCACAACTTCAATCGCCGGTCCTTAGGAATATGGGACCGCTTTGCCAGAGACTTGGAAGTGGACGTTGGACTGCGCTGGGGCGGTCAGATGGAATGGGCCGCGACCGATGCAGGCGCTGTTGAACTTAAGCTACGGGCCGACCAACTCCACGCCTGGGGCTACCCCTGCCAGATTCTAGACGGCGCCCAGATGGCCAAGCTTGAGCCATCTCTAACACCCAGACAGGTAACCTCCGCCATTTACAGCGAATTGGACGGTATGGTTGAGCCTACCGTTGCCTCCGAAGCCTGCATAAGGGGGGCCGCATCCTATGGCGCAACAATTAAGCTGGAGACTGAGGTCTCAAATTTGTCCGCAAACTCCGCTTCAGCCTCGGTTGTGGCTGGGGGAGAGCGTATCGACGCCGACATAGTAGTTCTGGCCGGTGGGGTCGACAATACCCTGCTAGCGGAGATGGCTGGAATCACTATTCCACAGAAAGACAGCCCCGGAGTCGTAATTCGCACCAACACCATCGCCCAGCCCCTATTCTCCAATGTATCTGTCGTCTACGCCCCGCCCTTGGAAGCTGGCCGGCCAGAGATACATTTGCGCCAATGCCTGGACGGGTCAGCCATGATCGGTGAGGGTAGCCAAGAGAGCCTGGCGCGAGACGACACCCAAGAACACGCAAACGAGCTCCTATCACGGGCCGCAGAATACGTGCCAGGTCTCAAAGGGGCTACCGCTATCCCGGTGCCGGTCGGTTACCGCCCCATGCCTTTGGACGGATTCCCTGTTGTTGGATTCTCGCCCAAAGCCCCCAACGTTTACCTGGCGCTGACCCATAGTGGGGTGACTCTGGCGCCGCTGTTGGCCCAACTAGCCACGATGGAGATTGTGGACGGCGCACAGGTGGAATTGCTCAGAGATTATCGCCCCAGCCGGTTCGATTAAAAATCCGTCAATCAGGCTCAGGTTTAAACCATGAAATTTAGTGAAGGGCGATTTCTTACCACCCACACTGGCAGTCTGCCTCGTCCTGATCGGCTGGTGGAGCTTCTAGGGCGGGTGGCAAAAGGTGAACCGGTAGATCAGAAAGAACTGGACCGCCTAGCCGAGGAGTCTACGCTGGATGTAATCCGCAAACAGGCTCAGGCCGGAGTGGACGTGATTAACAGCGGAGAGCAGTCTAGGACTAGTTTTTCTACCTACGTGACCCAGAGGATGGCTGGTTTTGGTGGCTCTTGGACCAGACGTGGCCACAAAGACCAGAATGAATTTCCCGGAATCGCCCGCCCTCGGGTGGTGCAACTGATGACGGACGTGCCACAATGCACCGGTCCCCTGGAATACCAACGCCCAGACTTGGCCGAGCGTGAATTGGACGGTCTGGTAAATGGAGTGAAGCAATCGGGCGCTGTTCACCAGGACCTTTTCATGAGTGCGGCTTCACCGGGCATCATCGCGCTCACTCTGGGCAACGCACACTATGCCAGCCACAAAGAGTACGTAATGGCCTTAGCAGAGGAGATGCGCAAGGAATACGAGATCATTACCGCCAGAGGCGTGATTTTGCAACTAGACTGTCCAGATTTGGCTATGGAACGCCACGTGGCCTACCAGGATGACCCAATTGATGTATTCCAAGAGATGGTCACCTTGCATATCCAAGCCATCAACCACGCCATTCGAAATATCCCCAGAGAGCAGATAAGACTCCACGTTTGCTGGGGGAACACGGAAGGCCCTCATATCTATGACGTACCCATCGAAGACATCTTGCCCCTGGTTTACCAGGCCAATGTTGGCGCTTTGGTGTTGGAAATGGCCAACCCCAGGCACGCTCACGAGTACAAGGTTTACCGGGACAATCCCCTGCCAGAGCACATGTCTCTGGTCGCCGGAGTCATAGATACTAAAACCAATTATGTAGAACACCCGGAGGTGGTGGCCGACCGGCTACGATTGGCGGTGGACGCGACAGGTGGCGATCCCACCAGGGTAATGGCGGGAACTGACTGCGGGTTTGATACCTCCGCCGGCTCCAACCGGGTGGACAAGGCCATTGTGTGGCTCAAGTTGTCTGCCATGCGACAGGGGGCAGACCTAGCTAGCCAGTCTTACTCTTGGTAGAGGCCGCCGCCAATCTGGAATCGGGCAAGTCGCTTTGAATCCAACGGCTACCGGCTTATTCAGGCACGGCTATATGTTAAAATATCTGCTGCGATAATCCCTGTTATCGTTAGCAACAGGCCGGTGTAGCTCAGTGGCAGAGCAGCTGTTTCGTAAACAGCAGGTCGCGGGTTCGATTCCCATCACCGGCTCCAGTTTTTTGAAGCTAAATCAAGCTGATTTCGGAAGATCGCAGAGGTCGACAACCGAGAAATGCCCACCAAATGCCCACCAATTTTTAATATCGCATAAATTACAGGCGCAAAAGGCCCCGGCTTATAACCGGGGCCTTTGCTATTTGATAGATATGAAGAAGTTGGCAATATGGCCACCGCAACCTAGGTCATTAATCGAAGGGAGTACATCAGGAAGGCACCGGGGGCGGGGTACTTTAAGGGTATGGGGATCGGCAGCGGGAGCGTCAAGATATAAAGGGCCACCGCCAGCGTGAAACGGTGGCCCTTTTTGTTGCCCTCCAGAAAGTCGTGATGTAGTATCCAAGAAACATTCATGTGATGTGCGGGATAGCAAGGAGAGCTGCCATGGCCCAAGAACCTAACGTGATTGAATTGTACGAAGGTGCGGTGCAAAACATGCTGCCCATCCTAGGCGGCATCGGGGAGGACCAACTGACCGCCTCTACGCCTTGCTCGGAATGGAACGTGCAGAATCTGGTTATCCACAATATCAAGGTAACCGGCTTCGCACAGGGAATCATCCGAGGCAACAATGCTGTAGACGCTATGGACGTAAGCGGGCAGGTACCTTCAGAGGGAGCATTAGATGCCTTCGTTACCGGCACCAATGGGGTACTGGACCTTCTCAAGAATTCAGCGGATCTTGGCGAGGTTATCGAAACCCCATTCGGCAAGATGCCCATCGCCCACTTCATCATGTTCCCGACCCTTGACATCGTAATCCACAAATGGGACTTGGCCAAGGGAACAGGCCAGAACACCGACATAGACGCAGGCTTGGCTGAAGCCACCTACGGCGCTCTGCAGACGGGGGCCGAGTTGGGCCGGCAATTCGGCCTATTCGCCGCCGAAGTAGAGGTTTCGATGTCAGCTAGCATCCAGGACAAACTGCTGGCTGTCAGTGGCCGTATGCGGTAATCAGCCGGTACCCCAGATAGGGGTCATCTTGGGTTAGGTCGGTGGACTTTTTACTATTATAAACCGTGGTTGTGCTGGAGATTCGGCCCGTCATCGAAGGCCGTAGACAAACTTAAGGCGCTCTTTTTTTGCCCGGCGCCAAAGATGAAAGAAGCCACCTCGTTCGAGGGGGCTTCTCTCGTTTCAGCGACACT
>DUCU01000100.1:73575-76122 GCA_012959605.1 Dehalococcoidia bacterium
GGGTGGGGTACTGGTGGGGTAGTGGGGGTCTCAGCCGCAACATGACCATCCCACGACAACTATCTCTTGGGGAAGGAAATGGGCAGAAAAAGGAAAAAGCCCAGCCGAAGCCCCGTCCGGTGTATCCAGGTCGTCCAAGGCGGGAAGTGGACGTAGAACTGCTGGAGCTACGTGCCAGGGGTTACGGATTGCGTCTGCATATACCAGGGTGACTGGGGAGTACATCAGCCATACCACAGTGCGAGAGCGGCTGGTTGATGGTTAGAACTCAACCTAGAATTTTGAAATATAATCTACGGCATATCGGGATTTGACGATTAGTCACTGGAACGTTCAAAGGAAATCAGATTTGAGCCAACAAGGAACCCCACCGGACCGCAATCAGACGCGCAATGCCTATTGTATGTGTGGCGATTTTGGCCCTAACAATGGAAGGTGTGATGTCTGTGGGTTCAACTTCACTAGTTTTAGGCAGCCGAAGCCACAGAGTATTACGCTTGGACCATCGGGTCCGATTAGTAATAGACCAGACGGATTTTTAGCATCGATTGCATATAGCATAAATAATAGCTGGCGACTTCATAAAGTGTCCTGGGGTGTATTGAGTCACGACAAGGAGTTGATCATATTCCCGTTATTAGCGATTGTAAGTTTCTTGGTAGTTCTTGCATTCGGAATAGTGATTCAACTTTCATTTTTAATGGATGCACCGATTACGGTATCCGGGACATTATTTGGTCTTATATACTTCCTTGTGTTTTTTATTTTCGTATATTTTGAAGCAGCCGTTATCGGTGCAGCGCGTATCCGGTTTCATGGCGGAGACCCTAATCTGTCAGATGGAATTCGAACTTCCAATGCGAACCTGAAGAGCCTTATCTTGTGGGCAGTTGTGTCAGGTACTGTTTTTTTAATTTTGACGTCTTTGAGGACGCTTGCAAGAAGCCTTCAAGGAGGCAGAGGACTCTACGGCTTGGTCCTTCGCATTGTAGGCTCACTTGTAATTTGGCTATTAGATGCTATCTGGAAAGGCACAACATACCTGGTTCTACCGGTGATTGTTTACGAGCAAGTTTACCCAATCACTGCGATTAAACGCTCAACCAATCTAGTGCGGCACACTTGGGGCGAAATAATTGCAGGAGAATTTGGTTTTGGCATTATTTTCTTCTTATTGATGCTTCCTTTGACTCTCAACAGTGCTTTGCTAGGCCTTTTAGCGGGTTCGTCCTTTGGTTTTGGCGCCGGGTTGAGCACGTTCTTCATAATGATTGTTACCACAGTAGGTTTACTCGGGCTCATCGAATCTGCCTTGCGCTCTATTTACTTAACAGCGTTGTACGAATACGCAACTACAGGCTTTATTCCCTCTGTATTTGCTTCGGATAGTGATGTCATAACCAATAGTTGGGTCCTGGAGACCGAGTAGTTAAGGATTTGAAGCAGGCTTCGACGGTTGGGGCCAATCGCTGCGTTATAACCGTGGTTTTAGTCGAGCCAAGCCCAGCATTGTAATTTGAAGAAAGGAATTTAAAATGCGCCCACCGTCCCCCCAATATTGCCCGTTTTGCAACAGAAAGTTCCCTTCTGTAAACCAATACCGATATTGCTACGCCTGCGGCAACCGACAATGTCGGTTACCGCAGGCGTAGCGGAAAACCACACCATGATTAGCTTCGTAGGTGCCGTTAAACTCGGATTTCAAGGTTATTTTGATTTTTCTGGAAGGTCTACCCGGGCGGAATTCTGGTGGTGGGTTCTATTTGGGTTTCTTGCAGCTGTGGTGTTTACGATTGTTGACAACACCCTAGGTACTACTAATAGAGAAGGCGGCGGAACAGGCCTGATTACAGGATTGTGGCAACTTGCTACGTTAATACCAGGATTAGCCGTAAGTGTTAGAAGACTTCATGACATCGACAAGAGCGGCTGGTGGTTATTGTTACTTCTTTTATCTGGGTTGATTATCCCACCTATAGTTCTTTTAATTTGGTTTATTAGACCGAGCTATGACGAAGCCACCAGATATACAGAGTCTAAGATTGGCGAGGTGCCTCTTCAGGTCCTTCTTGAAGTCGGTGGCGGCACCATCGGTTTGATTGTCGGATTCGTATTATCTAAATACCTGCAACTGATATTGCTTCCAAGCCTATCTTACTTAATCTTCTATCCGGGTATGTTCACCGGCATGGGCTTTGCTGTGTATCTGCTAATTTACCTCGTGATATATGGAGTATGTATCTCCTCCGGGGCAATAATAGGGATATGGGCATATCGGAAGACACGAAACTAATGCCTGTCAGTTCCGGCCCAAAAAGTGGCTGGAAAAGTGGCTGAACTTCTGACTACTCAAACCGACCAGACGGACGCATTGGTACAATCCACACCTAATTTCTAAAGATAACGGGACTAGACGGACGGGCTGGTACGAATAGCAACGGACTTCAAATCCGTTGTGCTTCGTACTCCCGTCGATTAATGGAGCGGTTCTCTAATGAGTTTGGTGACGGCCAACATGCATACACCGCGCCAACTGATTAGCAGCAC
>DUCU01000101.1 GCA_012959605.1 Dehalococcoidia bacterium
TGTCTATTACCAGCACTACGTTTGGCATATGGTTCCCTTATTTTCTGATCGGGCTAACCGGCGGAAATTTCGGTTCGGGCGTTTCTGTTATCTCAGGAGGCTCGGTCACAGGTTGGTTTGGAATGGGCGGTGGTGGCTTTTGAGATATGGTCTTTGCAGGAAGGGTTGGGTCAAAGGGCATACCATCTACAATCAAGTCACACCTAAACAGGGCTGGCGAACTGCGCGTCTTCAGCCAACATGCTGGATAATCCCACAGCCTCGAAGCACGCCTCAAGGGTGACCATTTTGTCCATCAGATGGGCGGTGGTGCCGGTTTCTTTCAGTTGGGCCATAACCTGCTCCACAATGTGGGTCACCGACAGCAACGCGCTGGCTGGGTAGATGACGATCTTAAACCCGAACTTGCCCAAATCCGCCGCCGATAGCAAAGGCGATTTGCCGGACTCCACAAAGTTGTAGAGCAGTGGAATGTCCAGGTTCTTTGCAACCTGCTCCACTTCTTCCGGAGTACGCAGTGCCTCGACGAATAGGGCGTCGGCCCCGGCTTTCATGTACTGCTCGCAGCGGTACATGGCATCTTCCCAGCCGGTCACGGCGATGGAGTCGGTTCGGACGATAATCGTAAAGTCGTCGTCGGTGCGGGCGTCCACTGCAGCCCGTATCTTCTGGACCATATCCTGGGCGGAAACGACTTTTTTATCATCCAGGTGGCCACAGCGCTTGGGCATCTCCTGGTCTTCTATGTGCACCGCAGCTACGCCAGCACGCTCGTACTGCCTAATCGTCCTCCGGACGTTTAGAATGCCGCCGTAGCCGGTGTCGGCATCAGCAATCAAGGGCACATCCAGAATGTCTGCGATGGAACCCGCATTGGCAATCATGTCGGTCATCGTTGCCAGCCCCAGGTCTGGATAGCCAAGCTGCGCCACTGAAGTACCCGCACCGGTCATATATACCGCCGGGAATCCGGCTTGCTGAATCAGCTTCGCCGTGAGGCAATCGTAGGCCCCCGGCGCTTGTATGATGCCGGGTTGATTGAGTAATTGGCGAAACTTAGTGGTGGTGCGCATGTTGCCTCCGGAGTCGTTGGGAATTAGCTTGGTATGGACATGGTGACATTATACAGGGCAACTGGAACCGGGAAGAGGAATTGGGGCTGACTCAGGGAGGCAGAGGGTCAGGCGATCATACCGCCGTCAATGGTGAGTACCTGGCCGGTGATGTAACTGGCGCCGTCGCTGCAAAGGAATATGACGGCCTCGGCCACGTCGGCTGGTGTGCCGAACCGTCCCATGGGAATTTTCGCCAGAATCTGAGCCTGCTTGTCCTCGGGTATCTCCTCCACCATGGAGGTGGTGATATAGCCCGGGGCTAGGGCGTTGACGGTCACGTCCCGGGAGGCCACTTCTCTGGCGACGGCCTTGGTCAGTCCCACCAACCCCGCTTTGGCGGCAGCGTAGTTAGCTTGGCCGGGGTTGCCAGAGAGCCCCACCACCGAGGACATGTTGATGATGCGGCCCGACCGCTGGCGAATCAGGTGGGTCATGACGTAACGAGTGCAGAGGAACGCGCCGCGTAGGTTCACGTTGATGACGCTGTCAAAGTCTTCCGGTTTCATCCGAATCAACAGTTGGTCTTTGTTGATACCGGCATTGTTGATCAGGATATCGATGTTGCCAAAGTGTTCAATCATCTTCTTGATGACTGACTCGGCAGCTTCCTCTTGGGAAACGTCCCCACCGCAGAGGAACGCTTCACCGCCGGATTTGTTGATGGAATCTACAACAATTTTTGCGGCGTCGGGGCTGGCATGGTAGTTGACGCCTACTTTGGCGCCAGCTTCAGCCAAACGAGTGGCAACCACTGCGCCAATACCCCGGGAAGCTCCGGTAACCAGTGCGACTTTTCCACTGAGGTCGATACCAGTCATCGGTTTACTCTACTTGCCTGCCCCGGTACTAGTCTTGGAGTTCTCGGAATTCATCGAAGCCAAATCGGCCCGCATTATGTCGACCATTCCCAAGCCCACGTAGCGGACAGAAGTGCTGATGGCGGCCAGAATCTCGTCTGCTTTGCTAGAACCGTGTCCCAAGATGACCGGGCCGTTGACGCCAAAGAGCGGACCGCCGTTGGTACGGGTGCGGTTGGTCAATTGGACTAACTCTGCAGCAAATTTGCCGAGGTCGTTTTCGTCCATCGAAGAGGCCAGGCGTTTCTTGGAGTAGGCGGCAAACGCTGCGCCGAGACCCTCAGTGAATTTTATTAGAATATTGCCAACAAACCCGTCGCAGATAATCACTTCTGCTTTTTGGGTGAAGAAATCCATCCCTTCAACATTGCCGACAAAATTCATGTTGCTAGCTTCAAAAACTTGATAGCTCTCTTGAACCTGCTTGTTGCCCTTATTGGATTCAGACCCAACACTGAGCAGGGCCACCCTGGGGTTTTCTATACCCATGTAGGTGCGGGCCCACGTGACGCCCAGAGAGGCAAAACTGAGCAGCAGGCCGGGTCGGCAATCAATGTTGCTGCCAATATCCACCAGCACCGTGTTGGGGGCCAGACCCAAGAATGGGCCGCCCAAGCAAGGCCGTTCCAAACCTTCAAACAATCCCAAGGTCAGGACAGCGCTGGCCATTGAACCGCCGGTCGACCCCATGGAAACCATGACGTCGGCATCGCCACTCTTGACCAACTGGGTGGCAACCACCACTGAGGACTTGGGCTTGGAGCGCATGGCCCGCAACGGGTGTTCATTGTCGCGAATCTTATCTACTGAAGGCACCACGCTGATGGAGATGCCAGATGTGTCATGTTTGCCCAGTTCTTCTTCAACTGGTCCTTGGTCGCCGACCAAAATCACTTCGGCGTTGGTGGCTTTGGCCGCCAGTATGGCGCCCTTAACCGTTTCAACTGGTCCGTGGTCTCCGCCCATGGCGTCCATCGCCACCCTCACTGGGCTTGATCCGTTGTCCGTCGATTCTTGCATAGTGTTCCTTCCTCGTTTGACTGGCGTCCTACCGGGTTTCGCCGGGCCATTCGTTAAAGGTCCCTACCTCTGGTTGTTTATATTAAAACTGGCGGTGCCAGCTATCAGTTCTTGCCCGTTGTTGGTATTTCTGACTCCCACCAAGTACGTCCGTGAAGAGTCTTGTTCTTTAGATAGATTGCCCCAGGCCGCAACCTGGTCTTCCAGATAAGCGGCACCCTTGAACCTGACCCTGAGGCCGCCGGATTCCAGCCAATCGCGCCCGTGGGCGGACGCCATCATCTCAGAAACAAAGGCCAGAGTCAGCATTCCGTGGGCGATGATTGCGCCGAATTGGGTGCCTGCGGCAAATTCCGGGTCCAAGTGCAACGGGTTGTCGTCGGCAGACGCCTCGGCATAGGCGTTCAATTGGGCTTGGTTAATCTGTTTTGAGATAACTGCCAATTCGCTGCTTATCGGCTCGACTTCGGATGCTTTCGGTTCGGCGGGTTTAGCTCCTGAAATCTCTTCGCTGGGTACCAGAACAGTGCTCTTGGAAATCAGGGCATCAGCACCGTCGGACTGCACTGTGCAGACCACGGTGATGAACTCCAAACCGGCACGACGGCGCGGCTTTTCCATCATCGCGCTAACCTTCACCTCACTGCCAATGACAACAGGTTTCTTGGTCTCAATCTCTTGCAGGCTGTGGATAGCTCCCGGCGGTAGGGACAGTTCTCGAAGCAAGGAACCCAATGCCGAAGCGGCTGAGTACAATGGAGGAGCGATGCCGGATTCCTTATATAGAGGTAGTGCGTCGCCCACTGAGACCAGGTACTCGTCAACCGAGTCCTGTGTCGCATAAAACGAACCAAGATCCAAATTACGCTCAGCCTCAACCAACAATGCCCACCTGCCTCCTTGTTTCGAAACCACCTGAATCTATTCTGGCTTCATCAAAACGGGGATTAAAACCCGGCTTAATTCAGCTTTCTAGCTTCCAAGTACGTTACTGCCGGCGACTCCGGCATGCCAGATTATACCCAGGCCCAGCCGCCCCAGCAACATTATGTAGACCCGGCTTAGCCAGATTGATGCACACGAATAGAACCTGGGTTCAGCGGCTATGCTTAGTCTAGCGCAACCGCTAATTAAAGTTGTCTATGGCCAAGCCGGCGATGTGTTCGCCGATGGCCAACGACGATGTGGCGCCGGGGGACGGAGCGTTTAGCACGTGGATGACATCACGGCCTTGGATGATGCTGAAATCGTCCAGCAGCGAGCCGTCTCTGGCCACCGCCTGCGCCCGGACACCAGAACCGCCGCCTGCCAGGTCTGAGGCCTGTATCTCTGGTATCAGTGTCTGAAGGTCACGCAGGAATACCCCTTTGTTGTAAGACCGCCAGACCTCACCCATTCCAATCTTCCAATACTTGGCGGCCATCTTCCAAAAACCGGGATACCCCAAGTTACCCAAACTGTCTTTTAGACTGAAGTCGCGCTTTCGGTAGCCCTCTCGGCGCATGGCCATCACCGCGTTGGGGCCAGCTTCAACGTGCCCTTTGATGTTCCGGGTGAAATGCACACCCAAGAACGGGAACTCAGGGTTGGGCACCGGGTAGATCAACCCGGATACCAGATGGTGGCTTTCCGGACGCAGTGTGTAGTACTCGCCCCTGAAAGGAATGATGCGGACGCCGACTTTCTCGTCGGTCATGGAGGCTACTTTGTCGGCGTACAGCCCGGCACAGTTGATTAGATGCTTTGCTTGCAGATTACCCTTGGTTGTCTCCAGTGTCACCGTGCCGCCAGACCTGGTTATCTTGCGGACGGCGGCCCCGGTAAAGATGTCCCCACCAGCCTGTTGGAACTTAGCGGCAAACGCCTCAGCAACCTTGATGAAGTTCACGATTCCCGTGTGGGGCGCATAGAGGGCCTTGACTCCAGCGGTGTGGGGCTCAATCTCTTTAAGACGCTCAGGGCCGACAATTTCCAGGTCTGGCACACCGTTGGCGGTTCCGCGCTCATAGAGGTCCTGCAGGCGACCTAACTCTGACTCGTGGATGGCTACTATGACCTTACCGCACTGCTGGAATTCAATCTCGTTCTCTTCGCAGAACTTGACCATGTTATTCAGACCGGCCACGCAGAACTGGGCCTTATAGGAGCCGGGTCGGTAGTAGATACCGGAGTGCATTACGCCGCTGTTATGGCCAGTTTGGTGGGTAGCGAGTTCCTCTTCTTTTTCCACGACCGCCACTCGCCAATGGGGGGCGCGCTCTAACAACTGCATGGCTGTGGATAACCCAAGGATGCCGCCACCAACTATTGCGATGTCATACTGGCTCGATTCCATCTGTTGTCCTTTCATATTTACTTAAACACCTGTGCAGAAAAACCAATCTATAACGCCCGTGGCGATACAATATTATTGCCTGGATTTATGCTCACGAAACTGAGGCTTAGGGTAGTCCGACAGGCAGGGACGGTCAAGACTGAGAACAGACCTGACACTCGGTTTTCTTGACCCTCAGCCCTCTATGAAGTACTTTTGAACTCGGCCTGCCCCAGGTACAAAGCAGATTGCTGGGTCTCAGGCATGACTGGAAAATTGATGGGGGAGCAACACATGTTTTTCGGCGCATTTATGGAGTTCGGCAATCGGGTCGGTGTTTCCGAGGCCCAGGCGTTCCAAGAAGGCTTCCGGATGGTCGATGCCGCCGAGGAACAGGGATTGGACGGAGTTTGGCTGGCCGAACTTCATTTCAATCCAACCCGCTCGGTGATGTCGTCACCAATCGTCATCGCCAGCTCCATCGCCACCCGCACCAAACGCCTCAGGGTGGGCATGGCAGTCTACGTGTTGCCACTAAGCAATCCCCTGCGCATTGCCGAAGAGGTGGCCACTGTTGATCACATCAGCGAAGGCCGGTTTGAGTTTGGCATCGGACGCAGCGGATTTGCCCGCTCCTACGATGTATTCAGCATCCCCTACAGTGAAAGCCAGGAACGGTTTGCGGAATCTCTGAATATCATCCTGCAGGCCTGGGAAGGCAATGAATTCTCCTACGAGGGCAAGTACTACAACGTGGACAAGGCGACAATCTCGCCGGTGCCATTTCAGCAGCCACATCCGCCTCTGCGCATTGCTGCCAACTCTGCCGATACGTTTGTTCGGTTGGGTGAGGCCGGGCACCCGATATTCGTCGGCCTGCGCGGCATGGACATCCCGGAATTACGACAAAACGTGGACGCCTACCGCAAAAGCTGGCGCAAGGCGGGGCACCCAGGTGACGGCGACGTTTCCCTGCGCATCCCGGTCTACGCCGGAGAGACCGAGGGCCAGGCGATGGACGAACCCTTTGAAAGCATCAGCGGCTACTTTGGTCGCATGGGCAGCCTCTACCGTGAACAGGCGGGAAAGTCTGGGCTTGAAGCCACTGAACTGGCCGACGGACGGGCCGAACGACTGGCCGGTCTTAGCTATGAAGACATGCTTAAGACTAAGATTGCCTTTGGCACCGCCGAGCATCTGGTTGACCGGTTTAACGAACTGAAAGAAGAGCTGGGCTTGGACGGTGTTGTCGCCGAGCTGAACCCCGGCGGACTGATTCCCGAAGAACGGGTCCTCCGCAGCCTTAAGATCGTCACCGAGAAGGTCATGCCGGCCTTTAAATAGCCGCCCCCAGTCAATTATTACTTGACGCCAATTAGCCTCCTCTGGCAGGGCCGGATCCAACCAAATAGGAAGTGAGCAAGTTGAAACTCGCAATATTGGACGATTACCAAGGGACAGCCAAATATCTGGGCGACTGGTCCAGCCTGCCCCCTGGAACCAACGTCCAATTTTTTCAAGACCATATCGCCAACGAAGATAAATTGGTGGAGCGGCTCAAAGATTTTGACATGGTAATGGGAATGCGGGAGCGCACACCGTTCACTCGCTCAATTCTTTCTCGATTGCCCAAGCTACGGTTATTGATGACCACCGGCCTACGTAACGCATCGTTCGACATGGAAGCCGCCAGTGACATGGGTATTCCGGTCTGCGGCGCCAGTGGCGCGGGTGAGGGTCCTACGGAACTAACCTGGGGACTCATTCTCTCCCTGTTGCGCCACATCCATGAAGAAGACAAACGGTCGCGGGAGGGCTCCTGGGGCACCACCGTTGGCGTGGGACTAAAAGGCAAGACTCTGGGGCTGATTGGTCTGGGTCACATCGGCTCGCTGGTCGCCAAAGTTGGCAAAGCCTTTGACATGAATATCATTGCCTGGAGCCAGAACATGACCGCCGAGCTGGCCAAGGAGTGCGATGCCACGCTGGTCGACAAAGAAACTCTGTTCAGGGAGTCAGATGTCGTATCAGTCCATCTGGTCCTTAGCGACCGCAGTCGGGGCCTAGTCGGCGCTGCAGAACTGGAGCTGATGAAGTCCACAGCCTTCTTGGTCAATATCTCCAGAGGGCCAATAGTGGACGAAAAGGCTTTAATTGACGTCCTAGAGCGAAAGGCAATCGCCGGAGCAGCACTGGACACATTTGACGTTGAGCCGTTGCCCTTGAGCCACCCATTATTCAAGACACCCAACACCCTGATCTGCCCGCATCTAGGCTACGTCACTGAAGAGGGCTATCGGGCCTTCTACTCTGGAGTGATCGAAAACGTCCGGGCCTTCCTAAGCGGGGAACCCATTCGTGTCATCAACGAGGCTGTACTAACTTCCGCCGAGTTCCGAGGCTACAATTAAGCAATCATTCCAAAAGCGCGGATTGCCATTTCAACTCAATAAGCACCACAGTAAACATTGGAGAGCCAGCATATGAAAGCGGTCAGAGTGAACGAGTTCGGCGATGTGGATGTCCTCAAGATCGAAGAAGTGGATATGCCCGTACCCCGTTCGTACCACGTCCTGATCAAGGTGGACTCTGCCGGTGTGAACTATGCCGATGTACTGCGCCGAGGCGGCAATTACCCCGGACCTGGCCTGCCAACATCAATGGGTCTGGAGTGCGCTGGTACTGTGACCGAAGTAGGTTCTGACGTTACCGGCATCTCCGTGGGGCAGAGGGTCATGGGCATGGGGCCTGGCGCTCACGCCGAGTACGTGGCAGTTAACGGCGGTCTGATTTTCCCTTATCCGGATTCCCTTGATTCCGTCATTGCTGGTGGCATGCCGATCGTGTTTCTGACCGCCCACCACATCCTGCAGTCCAGGGGCCATATGCAGTCTGGTGACACCGTACTAGTCCAGGCTGGAGCATCCGGTGTTGGAACCGTATTGATCCAACTGGCCAAGGCTTGGGGTGCCAAGGTCATCGCCACTGCCTCCACACAGGAGAAGCTGGACTTGTGTAAGTCTTTGGGTGCCGATGTGACGATCAACTACACCGAAGCCAATTTCGAGGAAGTGGTCAAGGAAGAAACCGGTGGTGATGGCGTGCAGCTAGTGGCCGAATGTGTCGGTGGCGAGGTCTTGGAAAAGAGCGTGCGCTGTGTTGCGTCATTTGGCCGTCTCGTCAGCTATGGCAACGCGTCCCAGACTCCGGTCAACCTGAAGGCCTCAGACATCACCACCGCCAATCGGACGGTCATTGGGTTCAGTATGGGCCGCTCACCCCGGGGTTCGTTGGACCACAAGGGCGCCATGGACGAGATGTTTCCCATGATTGCCGAGGGCAAAGTCAGACTGGTGGTCGATCAAGTGCTTCCGATGGCTGAGGTCGGCAAAGCCCATCAGCACCTAGCCAACCGTGGTGCCAAGGGCAAGGTAATCCTCACGCTATAGGTGTGGCTTGGACCACTCACAGGCTATTTGGTCTAACGGATTCCATCCGAACCGAGGTGTCCAACCTTCGTTCTCCCATATTCCTCCAACCTGCCCAATTGTTTAATATGTTGTTCTATGTTTCCAGCATGAATCTAAATCCATAGCAATTGACAGGTTTACGAGGGCTTCACTTGATAAGGACCTGGCTTTTCGTTGGTCGACTGCTTATTCTGCTCGTCGTCGGAGTTTTTGTCTTCGCCTGCGAAAGTGCGCAATCCACATCTTCCCCAACTCCTTCTTCCAGACCACGGTCAAATCCGCTTATCATCGGCGCTCCCCTAGCAATTACGGGAGTACATTCTGTCGAAGGGAACTTGACGAAAAACGGATATGACCTATGGGCGGATGAAGTCAACAAGGCAGGCGGTATCAGAATCGGCCGCCAGCGTCGCATGGTTCAGATCAAATACTACGTCGATGAGAGCGACGCCCAAAAAAGTGCCCAGTTTGCCGAGCGATTGATTCTGGAGGAAAACGTAGGCCTGCTCTTATGGCCATACGGCACAGTAGCCACAGATCAAGTTGCGGAGATTGCAGAGAGAAACGGCGCTGCCGAGTCTATCTTCAATCATGGGTATGAATACACATTCGGAGTTGTCAGTCCAGCTAAGCAGTTTGCGGCGGCCATGATCGATTTGGCGGTGCACCAAAATCCCAGGCCCGAGTCCATAGCAATCGTCTTCGCAAACGATCCGTTTTCCTTGGAGGTGGCAGAAGGGGCGAAGGCCTTTGCCGAAAGTCTAGGAGTAACGGTGTCGGTCTACGAAAGGTACCAACCTAATACACCTCAACTTTCCGGTGTAGTTACTCTGGCGAAGATTACCGGTGCAGAAATGCTTTATCCAGGCTGGACATCATCACCTTCTATGGTCGGCTCAGGTTTGATCATCGTGGTCTTAACCTCTACAAACCGATGGTGGTTCAACAAATTCAGGATGGCGAACTTGTGACTGTATGGCCCCGGGAATTGTCAGAGAAGTCCGTTTGGACCCTACCCCGCTATGGCGATAAATCCGCGGCGGCCGACTAGGAATTACTTCAATGAGGACAGCCATCCAGCTTACTCCGAACCCTTCTCCCAGATGGCTTCAAGGATTGCGCCGGGGGACATGGGTGTCTCGGCCATACGGATGCCCAGCGCTTGGTTGATGGCATTGGCAATGGCTGGCACCGGCGGGATGATTGACACTTCACCGACGCCCCTGACCCCCGTTGGGTGGTCGGGGTTTGGTACCTCTACGATTACAGCGTCGATCATAGGCAGGTCCAGAGCGGTGGGCATTCGGTAATCCAGAAGGCTGGCGTTGAGCATCCGGCCTTCGTCGTCAGTTACGTACTCTTCATTCAACGCCCAGCCGATGCCCTGAACGGCCCCGCCCTGTATTTGACCCTCCACGTACTGTGGGTGGATAGCGGTGCCAGGGTCCTGCACGGCGGTGTAGCGGATGATGTCGGTCTTGCCCGTTTCCGGATCGACCTTGACGTCTACGATGTGCACGGCAAACCCGGGACTTTCCCCGCCCCAAACGCCGCCAGCGCGGCCGACCAGTGGCCCGCCAGTAGCGTTCTGCCGGGCGGCAATTTCTTTTAGCGTCAGGCGAAGTTCTGTGTTGGATCTGTGGGTAAATACATCATCATTAACGTCCACTTCTTCAACCGGCACGTCCCAGATTAGAGCGGCCCTGTCAGCCAATTGCCGTTGCAGGTCTCGTGCGGCTTCAAACGAGGCCCAGCCGGTCTTGTAGACCGCGCTGCTGCCGGCGCTGATGGCCGTGTAGCCAATGGAGTCGGTGTCTCCAACTGATGGATGCACGTCCTCAGCGGCGATGCCCAAAACCTCCGCCACGTGCATGGCGGCGGCGGTACGGCTACCAGCCAGGTCGGAAGAGCCTTCCAGTAGGCCCACACTGCCGTCGGCCTGCATGCTGACCACGGCGTTGGCTGGGCCGGTAATGTTGTTGCAGACCGCAGTGGCGATTCCTCGACCACGGTTCGGGCCACCAAGGGGAGCGCTGTAGTGCGGGTGGTCCTTGGCGGCCTGCAGAGTCTCCACATACCCAACTTTCTTGTAGGGGATGCCTGTGATCCGGCGGGTGCCGTCTTTAGCCGCGTTCAGCATCCGGAACTCAATAGGGTCCATGGCAAGTTTGGCCGCCAATTCATCGATCAGTGTCTCACCGGCAAACCCGGCAGGTGGGCCCAACGGGGCGCGGTAGGGGGCGACTTTAGGTTTATTGACCACTACGTCATACCCTTCTGCCCTGGCATTTGGTATGTCATAAGGGGCAAAGATAGTCATCGATGCCAGGTTGACCAAGGCACCTGGGAAGGCGCCGGACTCGTAGACTAGGTGGGCGTCTGCGGCGGTGATGCGGCCATCTTTAGTGGCCCCAATCTTGGCCCAGATGTACCCGCCAGCAGTGGCGCCGGTGCCCTCAAAGACTTCAGATCGGGTCATGGTGATCTTCACTGGGTGGCCGGTATTCTTGGACAGCAATGCCGCCACCGGCTCGACGTAGACCACTAGCTTGCCACCAAAGCCGCCACCCACTTCCATAGGAACGACTTTTACCTGGGAGATGGGGACACCTAGGACTAGGGCCGTGAAATCTCGTATGGCGAAATGGCCTTGGGAACTGCCCCAGACGGTGACCCGCCCGTCGTGATCCCAACGAGCCGTGGCGCTGTGGGGTTCTATGTAACCCTGGTGCACAGGCTTGGTTCGGAACTCTCGCTCCACCACCACGTCAGCCTCTTTGAAACCCTGCTCTTGGCTACCCACTTCAAAGATAAAATGACTGGCAACGTTGGTTGGGTCGCTATGATCGTCGTCATCTTTCAGTCCGCCAGCCCGGAAGAACTCGCCCTCGGAATGGAACAACCGGTCATGGAGAATCGGTGAACCGGGTTCCATGGCTTCTTTGCCGTCCAGAACGGGTTTAAGCACCTCGTAATCGACCTCTATGAGTGACAGGGCTTCCTCGGCGATGTGCACGCTGGTGGCCGCCACACCGGCGATGGCATGGCCTTTGTAGAGGGCCTTGCCGCTGGCCAGCACATTATTGCTCAAGAACCTGGGATTAACGGGTGCACCCTCTGCCACGTCCACCGGCCTGCCGGAGAGTTCTGGGAGGTCTGCTGAGGTCACAACCGACTTCACACCAGGGAGCGCCAGCGCTTTAGTGGCATCAATGGACTTGATGATGGCGTGGGCATGGGGGCTTCTCAGTATCTTACCGTGGAGGAGACCGGGCAGGTTGATGTCTGCGCCGTACCGGGCCTGACCAGTGACCTTGTCAGTGGCGTCATGCCGGATGGGCGTAGTGCCAATGACCTTGAATCCGCTGTTATTACTAGTTGCGTTGGCCGTCATGGCGGGTCTCCTTATGGTTGTGCATTACTCGTAGCGCAGGGCCTCGGCGGGGTAGATTCGGGAGGCCTGACGGGCGGGCATGTAGGTGGTGGCCAATGAGAACACGTAGGCGATAGCCACAATGATGCCTATCTGAATCCAAGGGATGGCGAAACGAACTGTCTCTACCTCTTCTTGGATGTCTTTCACGATGTTATAGGAGATTATCGTGCCCAGCCCCACGCCGATGGCCACGCCCATAATCACCACGAACGATGACTCGGTGAGGAAACTAAGTTGGACCATCCCTCTGCGGTAGCCAATGGCCCGCAGCACTCCGATCTGTTGTCGGCGTTCCACCACCGCCCGCAAGCTGACCACTCCCAGAGAGGCAATACCAACCAGCAGGCCCAGTCCCATGAAGCTGGTGAACAGATAGTTGAATGCCCGGTTGGCGGCGGCGATGTCGTTAACTAGATCCGCCAAAACATCGCTTTCCATACCGTTCTCTCGGAAGGCCGACTCCAGGCCCTTGGACAATGTTGCAACGTCCACGCCGTCGGCAGCTTTAAACCGGTAGGTGGTGGTGGGAATCTTGAACGGTATAGCATCGTCCAGCTCTTTTCGTGATGCGATGATTCCCCGGCCCAGTTCACCAAATGCATCCGAAAGACGGTCGGTGACGGCGATTATGGTCAGGGGAATCACCGTGCCGGTCCGTGGGTCTCTGACCTCGATGTCGATGGTTTTCATCTCGGTGTCTTCATAATAGACACCCTCTAATTCAAAGGGTATCTCGTCATTGCCGAACTGCTCTCGGGACGGAACAATCAGCGAATCTGTCACCACCAGGTTGGAGTCCCTCTGGACCGCCGCCCAAACATCTTCCGGGCTGTCATAGCCGTCGGCAATCAGCTTCAGGGTGGTACCGGTTTGCTGTAGATACTGGTCATCTGCGGCGCGGATACCGTAGAAACGCCAGCGTTGTTCCTCTGCGCCGACCTGGCGAATCTCCACCGGGAAGGCCGTGTACCCGCCGATGGCGGTGATGTCTTGGTTGTCCAGTCCGGGTTTCTCATCGATGGCCAGGCGGATATCTTCAATCGGGGTGTTGGAGTTGACCGAAGCCTGGATGTTCCAGCCGCCAGCCACCCGCTCTGCATCACCCACAGCCGCGCTGAAGGCCTCTGTGAGGATAGACATCACTATCAGCGTGAAGATCACCAGTGCGAACATGGCCAGGGTTAGTCCAGTGCGGAACTTGGCGGCCATAGGATAGGCAACGGCAGTGACCAGCACCGGTCGGAGCCATCCCAGTGGTTTGGTCACAAAGGTCAGTAATCTCAAGAGCAGATCAGCGTTGTACATCACGGTCCAAACCGCCGCTGCCACCATGGCAACGCCCGAGATGAAGAACATTTCAATTCCGCCATCAATCTCGCCAAAAATATCTTCCAGAGAGCTAAACGGAATAACCCAGGAAACCAGCGTAACCACGCCCATGAACGTGTAGGCTATACGGTCACCAACTTCGCGTCTGATTCCAGTCCGATGGAAGATCGTTCTTATGGTCAGCCCGATACCAACAATGACCAAGGTGTTGCCGATACGGAGGGGCGCTGCCTGGTTGGATTCGATCCCCAGCCAGGTGAACAGCCCGCCGGCGACCACGGTCATCCAGCCGTGACTCATTGGCACCCAGATAGCCTGAGCAATGGCCGCGATGACACCGATCGGAATCGTTAGAGTGGCCCAGACCGCGTTAACTAACAATCCCAGCCCCTGGCCAAATTTCATGCCAGCCAAAGCCCGTAGACTAGTCGCCAGTAACACAAAGGGTCTAACAACAGCCCAAACTGGGGCCAACAAACGGACGCGGTAAGGCGTAATTGATTGGCTAACCGGCGGCGGAAGCCCCCGAACTGCAGCAACGATGTTTAGCCTACTGACTCGGTAGGCTGATATGCCAACCGTGCCCAGAGTTATGACCATTCCGAGACAATAAGCGACCACCGCGCTACGGGGTTCAAAATGGGCAAACATGGTGAAGTTTTCCGGCGCTCCGCTGCCGCCAGACTGGAAGATACGGTTGACCATGAAGACGATTATTGAACTGGCGCCCAGCCCCATGGCCACGCCCACCGCTCCTGAAAACAGCGAGTAGGCAGTTCCCTCAAAGATGAACATTTGAACAAGATGTCGTTGCTTGGCACCCACAGCTCGAGCCATACCCATTTCGGAGCGTCTGGCCGCCGCCAACATGACGAAGATCAGGAAGATCAGCAGCACGCCAACCATGATGGAGAACAAACCCATGATGATGAAGATGCTGGTTACCC
>DUCU01000102.1 GCA_012959605.1 Dehalococcoidia bacterium
GTTAGAAACCTGCACTACGCCCTGCTTCATTTGCCAACCAAACCCGCCCGCTCACGGTGTCCTCCCGCGGAAGGCCGAACCACGCATTCCGCATCAGTTATTGGTCGGACATCAGCGCGTCATTCGACTACCGCAGGATGAGCGGGTTGCGGTAGGGCGTGGTGTTGTAAACGAAAAAGAAGGGGCTGCACGACTGTGCGGCTCCTTCTTTTTAGAAACCTAATTAAATTCCGGAGAAGTTTAGCTCTCCAATTTGACCGGGTTGCTCAGGATGCCGATACCCTCGACTTCGATCTCGCAGACATCGCCGTCGTGCATCTCTTGGGGCTCGCCGGGTGTTCCTGTGTAGATCATGTCCCCGGCTTCCAGTGTGACGTATTCAGTAACGAATTCCAGAATCGTCGGGATGTCGAAAATTAGATAAGTTGTGCTCTCGCTCTGGGCCTCTTTCCCGTTAATCCGACCGGTAACCCTAACGTTGTGGGGATCCAGATCGGTTTCGATATAGGGTCCAGCTGGTGTGAACGTGTCAGAAGACTTGGCACGCCACCAGTTGCGGTCGTCACGCTGCCAGTCACGCGCAGAGACGTCGTTGCCGCAGGTGTAGCCAAGCACGTGATCCATGGCGTTGGCCTTGGTCAGTTTGTGGCAACGGTCTTTAATAACGATTACCAGTTCAGCCTCGGCATCTAGTTTTTCGGTGCCTTTGGGTCGGATGATGGTATCGCCAGGCCCGATTACTGAATTAGGGGTCTTGAAAAACACCATTGGCTCTACTGGGGCTGGGCGATCGTGTAGGTGGCTGGAATAGTTGAGACCAATGGCCAAGACCTTGGAGGGCTCACAGGGGGCCAATAACTGGACCTCTGATAATTTATGGGTATGGTCAGTGATTGTGTAATCCTCAAAGGGGCTGGCGCTCAATTCTTTGACTGAGTCACCTTCCACGGCTCCGTAGCTAATCTGACCATGGGCGAGATACCTGGCGATCTTCATGGATCTGCTCCTTCTTTATGCTTTGTTAGCTCTGTTCTCCGCACCCATCCCCTTTACCTAGAAGAAGGGCTGGAGACCAAATTGTTAATAACCGGGTAATTTTAACGCGTAGACCTCAGGTTGGCTACCAACATTGGGCAACAAACTTTCAGCCTGGACGTTTTTAGTAATTCTTCCTTAGTTACCGGTGGCGTTTAGCTTTCAATTACCAATTTGCCGTAGAAATCGCGGTCTTCCATGGCCTGATGCGCGTCGGCCACGTTATCCAGCGGGAATACGTTGGCTACGATTCCGTGCAGCGAGCCGTGGTGGACCACCTTCATGAACTCCGCAAACGTCCGGTTGCTCCTGCCGCCGCTGCCCATGAGTTGCAGTGGTCGGTTGTGAAGCAGGGCCAAGTTCATATTCACCTGAGTGCCGGATGTCACGCCCGTGATGACCAAGCGGGCTCGAGGTGCCATGGACAGCAGGTTCTCATTCCAGATTTCAGCGCCAACACAGTCGAAGACCACGTCTACGCCCTGTCCACCGGTCAATTCTTTGACACGCTCACTGAAGTTGGGAGTTTCACGATAGTTGATTACTTCGTCGGCGCCCCATTCCTTGGCCTTGTCCAGTTTCCATTGGCTGCCGGCGGTGGTAATCACGCGCGCGCCAACCATCTTTGCCATCTGGATGGCCATGCTGCCCACTCCGGAGCCTGCAGCCTGGACCAACACCGTGTCCCAAGGTTTCATCTGTGCCTGGGTCATGAGGCAGTGCCAGACCGTGTGGGCGGCAATCGGAAGAGTCGCAGCTTCGTTGAAGTCCATGGCGTCGGGTATTACGTGGGCATTTTGTGCTGGGGCGGTCACGAACTCTGCGTGGCCCCCGTCAAGGTCAACTCCAATTCTTTTTCCATTGGAGCAAGACTGGTCCAGACCAATCATGCAGTTGTCGCACACCCCACAGGTGACGCGGTTGTTCAGGATCACCCGATCGCCAACCTTGAGCGTGCTGTTGGCATCTGGACTGATAGCTGTAATCTCTCCTGCGATATCGCAGCCAAGAGTCCGGGGCAGGGCGCCGTTGTAGGACTTGCCGTCACGTAGGTTCAGGTCCAGATGGTTCAGAGCGCTGGCTCTAACTCGGATCATGACCTCGCCTGGAGCTATTTCAGGCTCGGGTCGGTCGCCGTAGATCAATTTGTCAGTGCCACCATGCTCGGTGATATAAACGGCTTTCATGGTCTGCCTCCTGGAAAATGGGGGAATTAATTTGAGACTGAGAGCAACCTGGGATTTGTCGCCTGATCAGATAGCCTCAGGCAGGAGAATCATAACCTGGCGCTTAGGCACAGTCAAAGCTGGTTGTGCCCAGTTTGATTGACAGGTAACCACCGGCCCCTCCCCAGTCTATTGACCGGTCCGGCAAAGTACATCTACCATCCACCCACTAA
>DUCU01000103.1 GCA_012959605.1 Dehalococcoidia bacterium
CTGGGTTGCGGCGCTTTTGGCCTGATGCGGCGACGGGTTTGGGGCGGGCCACTGGCTTAACCGTATCTTCTTCACGGGCTGTGACAGCAGCAGTTTCCGATTCCTGTTGCTCTGCTACCCACTCGGTAAACGTGCCGTGGAATACATTTAGCTTGCCGTCTCCAGTGACCAACAGGGTCTCGGCCAAGAGCGCTACAAGGTGTCGGTCATGAGACACCATCAGTATCGTACCTGGGTAGGTCATGAGCACCTGCTCTAGGGCCTCTCTGCTTGGTATATCGAAGTGGGTGGTCGGCTCGTCTAACACCAGCAGGTTGGGTTCGGTGATTAGCAGCCGGGCCAAAGCCAAACGACTCTTCTCGCCACCACTGCAGGAGCGAACCGGCCGAAAAACGTCCTCGCCCTGGAACAAGAACCGTGCCAGGTAGGAGCGGGCGTCCTCAAAGGGCATGTTCTTAATCTGGAGGAACGATTCCAAAACAGTCTGTTCTTCGTCCAGGTCGTCCAATCCCTGGCTGTAATAACCGACTTTGACATTCTGGCCGAGGGCCACAAGCCCTTCCAGTGGCGGCACTTCTCCCAGGACCGTCTTGATAAAGGTTGATTTCCCGGTACCGTTATCACCAATCAACCCAATGCGAGAGCCACGTGATAACTGCAAATCCGGTACGTTGAGCAACTCTGTGGGCACGCCGTCATCGGTGTAACCAACCCGCAGTCCCTTGGTGCTCAAAACCACTTGTCCAGTGCGAGTGGCGCCGGCGGATGACAGGGAAATAGAGTGTTCCCGGTCTGGCCTGGCAATGCGTTCCAGCCTGGCCAGGCGAGTTTCACGGCCTTTGGCCTCGCGTGATCTCTGCCCAGCGCGGTACTTGTCGATAAACGCCTGTTCTTTGGCGATGAATTCCTGTTGCGCCTCGTATTCCTTCATCTGGCGCAGGTCACGCTCGGTTTTAAGGACTCGGTACTTGGAGAAATTACCGGGGAAGGTGTTCATCCGCCCGTGGTCAATCTCCCAAATCTGGGTGGCCATCTCATCCAGGAAGTATCGGTCATGGGAGACCACTAAAACAGCAGGAGCAAAGTGGGTCAGGTAGCGCTCCAGCCAGGTGACGCCCTTCAAGTCTAAGTAGTTTGTTGGTTCATCCAATACCAGCAGGTCAGGGTTGCCCAGAAGGGCCTTGGCTAACGCAGAGCGGGTGCGCTCACCGCCACTGGCTGATGATGCTGGTGAGTCCAGGGTTTCTGGCCTCAGTCCCAACCCCTCGACCATGCGTTCGACCGACCGCTCGTAGGTATATCCGCCGAGGGCTTCGTACTTATCTAGCAGGTCGGCGTAGTGACGGCCAGCCTCTGCAGAATCGCTGGCCGCTGCCCCTGCCTGCGCGGAAGCTTGGTCCAGTTCTTTCTCCAACGCCCGGACTTCTTCAAAGACACAGAGAATCTCTTCTCTGAGGGTGCCGTCAATTTCCATTTGGGGGTGTTGGGGAACGTAGCCGACTCGGATGCCGTTATTACGAGCAACTCTTCCTTGAGTAGCGTCCTGTTCTCCCACGAGCACTCGCAAAAGAGAGGTCTTGCCGCCGCCGTTGGGGCCGACGATTCCGATTCGGGCCCGTTCATTGATGTCTAAATCAATGCCGGAAAAGATAATTTCAACGCCGTAGTGCACGGCCAGATTTGTAGTGGAAACCAGAGGCATGGGGTGAGTGTTGCTCCAGATTGTGGTCTAACTACAGCATAACAAAATGGTCCGCGAAGATACACGAACCTGCTCTTATAACTATAACCGAAAATCATGCTTCTTAGCAGGTGACAGCCACTCTGAATGGCGGCTAGCGGCGTGGTAGACTGCCAAGTCTAAACATGAAACGTCGCTATAGAATGGCAGCCATTCTCAGTCGGTTGCACCGGTTCTTGTACGCATTGCTCGGTGGCCGTTTTGTCTCACGCCGGGGCAACGCCGATTTTCTGCTATTGGGCACCACCGGTCGTCGCTCCCAACGGATTAAGACCGTGGCCTTGTTATACGTGACACACAATGGCAACCCTGCGGTGATTGCGTCGTTCGGCGGAAACCCCAAGGCCCCCAACTGGCTGTTAAACGTCCGAGACAACCCAAATGTCACAGTCCAGATTGGCAAAGACCGGTGGCAAGGCATTGCCAGAATCGCTAAGTCGGCAGAGCGTGAGGAACTGTTGCATAGGTTCGTAGAAATCTATGCCGGTTATGAGCGCTACCAATCACGCACCACTCGGGTATTTCCAATCGTAGTGATCACTCAGACTCGCGACTAAATTGCGGTGTCCTTACATTACTAGAGGATGTATACTGGTCGCACACTTTCCAGACTCCAATGTGAAGCAGGAGGGAACCATGGCTACTGAAACTGATATCAAGACCTCGGAACAATCTCAGGCGTTGGTCAAGATTACCGAGATGGACCACATTGTTCTGCGCAACAAGGACGTAGAGGTATCCCTCAAGTTTTACACTGAGGTTCTGGGACTCAAGGCCGAGCGTGTGGACAAATGGAAGGCGGGGGAGATTCGCTTTCCTTCGGCACGCATCAACTCCGACACCATTATCGACTTCTTTGGTTCCGACCAAGAACCAGTTGACCGGGACGGCGTGAAGAACCTGGATCATTTCTGCATGGTGATTGAACCTACAGACATGGAAGAACTCAAGAATAAGTTCATCGCTATGGGCGTGGGCATCCAGGCAGGTCCGGGAAAACGCTGGGGCTCCCACGGCGACGGTATCTCGCTCTATATCTATGACCCGGATGACAACGTAGTTGAGTTGCGCCACTACTAGGATTTGTCCCTCTTAAAACGGCGCTCAAAAATGCCATCAAGAATGGCCAATCGTTATTCGGTTGGCCATTTTTTAATTCCTTACCACACTCACATCCATGTCATTCTGAGGCAGCAGCCGAAGAGCCTCGTTGCTGGTAGAACCACAGTTCCCAGCGTCAACGAGACCCTTCACTACGCTCAGGTTGGATGGTTCATACGAGATCTCTTGGAAGACGAATCATGAGCCAGAAGTGGGTCATTCCTACGCACAGTGTACGGGTGAGCAAACGGGCCAGACGGGTGACCATCAAGGTGTCGGCCTATACCGGCCTGGAAGTGGTGATTCCAATTGGGTTCAAAAAGTCTAAGATTCCGGAGATTCTCCGATCTAAGGAAGACTGGATCGAAAAAAGCCTAAGCCGAATCCAACCTGAAGACGAACTCACACGGCCAGACTCCGTCCAATTTGATCTCCTGAGCGAGTTTTGGCGTGTTGAATATGCCGGTTCTACTGGCGACAAGGCAAAATTAGTCGAACAAGACCCCAACGTTTTGTTGATCACGGGTTCGGTGGATGACCCGGTGAAAATTGCTGCGGTGCTAAACCAGTGGCTGCAGAAAAGGGCCAAGGCGATGTTGGTCCCGTGGCTGGGCCGGCTCAGCGAAGAACTGTCGTTGCCCTTCAATCGGGTTTCCGTACGCCGTCAATTGACCAAGTGGGGTAGTTGCTCCGGGGAGAAATCCATCAGCCTGAACCGCAACTTGCTATTCGTCCAACCGCACCTGGCTAGGTACGTGCTCGTCCACGAGTTATGTCATTGTCTGCGACTGGACCACTCGAACCGGTTCTGGAACATTCTGGAGAAATACGAGCCAAAGGCCCGCCAAACCGCGGTGATAATGAGGGATGGGGTAGATTGGGTTCCTCGCTGGGCCCAAGTCTAATGCCTACGACTTAGAACCGGCGTAGCTTGGGCGCCAGTAAAGCCAGGCCGAGCATCATACTGATGCCAAATATACCGGAGAGCACTGCAGCAGACGGCGCCCCCCACACACCGGCAATCGCGCCCGCACCCAGGCTGCCAAAAGCGTGAGCGTAAATGGCCAGTGTTCGTAAACCCATGAGGCGACCGCGAAACTCCGGCAGACCAGTCTTCATTAAAACTGTGAGCACCAGTACCAAGCTTGATGAGAACATCATTCCGGTGACCGCCAAAATTCCGACTGACAGGTAGAAATTGGTGGACGCTGCGAAAACAATCATGGTGGAATGCCAGCCGATCACGGCTAAGAAACAAAAAATTCCGGTGTGTTTCACGTTTGGTATCGACGCCCAGAACATGGAACCTACAAGCCCGCCAATACCAAAAGTTGAGATAAGTATCCCCAACCCAAAGGAATCTTGGCCTAACACGTCTTTGGCGAAGATAGGGACGAGGGTGGTGTGGAACGAAAACCCGGTAATGTTGAAGATAACCGCCACGAAAAGCGCCGACCATAGCAGTTGGTTGCCCTTGACGTAGTGCAATCCTTCGGCCACCAAGGAGAAAACCGACTCTCCTTTGTTGGCGATCGTGACCCGTGTCTCGCCAATTAAGAACGTCAACGATCCACTGAGGACATAGACAGACGCCACCATCACGTAGGCGCCCTCCGGGCCAAACACATCAAACAACAGTCCACCGAGTATCGGCCCAATAATCAATGCCAAGTTCATTGCAGCGCTGATTAATGCCACAGCGTTCGGTATGCGTTCCGGAACTACGCTATCCACGGCCAAGGATTGGGCGGTGGGCATCTGGAAGATACGCGCCAGTCCAGCAAGCAGCGTGATAACGAAAATATGCCAGACTTCGATCAAGTCAGTGGCAATCAGAACAAGCATCAGCGCTGCCAACGATGCCAAGACCGCCTGTACGATAATCATTAGCGTGCGGCGAGGCACTATATCAGCGGTGGCCCCGGCAAAGAGGGCCAGGAAATTGAACCCCAACCGAGCTGTTGCAGTCAAACCAACAAGGAGCGGCGAGTCGGTGAGGTTCAGCACGTACCACACCACCACCACCGTCTCCATCTGGGATCCCATCTGAGATACAGTCATCGCAGACCAGATGAGGCCAAAGTTGCGTTGTTTGAGGATTGAGATTGGTGCGGCCGCGCGGCCTATGTTTGTAACCAGATTCAATTTATCGGGTTGATTCGAAGAAGGGGCGTTGCATGCTATGTCGAGGCCACCTTATGGGATAGGAAGTTGTGTCACCTGTGTGAATCTCAGAAATACTACTGCGCGAACCCGTGCCTGTCCAATTAAGCTGTGCTGTTCTTACGGCCGATTCTTAAAATCGTCGTAACTTCGGCGCAATCAAAGCCAGGACAACCATCATCCCAATGCCGCCCATCCCGCAAATTACTACAGTGGTCGGAGCGCCAATCATCCCGGCAACCGCCCCAAACGCCACGCTGCCAAAAGCGTGAGCATAGATCGCTAGAGTCCGAAGGCCCATGATTCGGCCTCGGTACTCTGGCGGAGTTGTCTTCATTAGAACTGTAAGCACCATTACCAGGCTCGATGAGAACATCATCTCCGTAACTACTAGTATCGCCACAGATAGGTAGAAATTGGTTGAGGCTGCGAAAACGATCATGGTCGCGTGCCAGCCTATCACCACCAGGATGCACAACAGTCCAATATGACGCAGGTTGGGGATCGACGCCCAGAAAAGTGAGCCGATTAGCCCGCCGATCCCAAAGGACGAAATCATTATTCCCAAACGCACTGAGTTAACGTCCAACACTTCTTTGGCAAAGATGGGTACCAACGTTACGTGGAACGAAAACCCGTTAATGTTGAATATGACCGCCACCAGGAGCACAGACCAGAGCAATTGCTCGCCCTTGACGTACCTTGCACCTTGGGCCACAACCGCGAAAACCGATTCGCCCTTGTTGGACACGCTAACCCGCGTGGCACCAATGAAGAACGCAGCAACGCCGCTGAACACGTTCAACAACGCGACCATCGCGTAAGCGCCCTCGGGCCCAAATAGGTCAAACAGGGCTCCACCCACCACTGGGCCAACCACCAAAGCGAAGTTGGTTGCCGCGTTCAAGAGGGCAACGCCATTTGGAATTCGATTTTGGTCGAGGCTATCCACGCCCAGGGACTGGGCTGTTGGACGCTGGAAGATGCGGGCCGGCCGGGAAGCCAAAGTAATGACAAAGATGTGCCAGACTTCGATCAAGTTCGTGGCAATCAGAACCAGCATTAAGATTGCCAGTGCGGCCATGGCCGTCTGGGCAATCATCAATAGCGTCCGACGCGGAACGATGTCAGCGGTGGCACCGGCAAACAGCGCTAGGAAGTTGAATCCCATGCGGGCGGTTGCGGTTAACCCAACAGCAATGGCGAGTCGGTGAGGTTCAACACGTACCAGACAACGACCACCGTCTCCATCTGTTGCCCCATCTGGGATAGGGCCATGGACGACCACACGAGACCAAAGTTGCGTTGTCTGAGTATGGAGAGTGGCTTTGTTGCTTGGCCGAGACTTGAGACTAGGTTCAAATTAACGGCTTGATGCGGTGCGGACGAGATGCATGGAGAGGTAGGGAGACCGCCTTATGGGATGAGAAAAGGTGCGTCGCCGAAGCGAGCCAACAAAGATATTAATCCCCTTCCCAGAGTCTGTCCAATGATTAGAAGCATGCGCCATTCATTTGGAGATTAACGGAGGGTTGACGGGATTCTAGAGCAATAATACGATTCCACATCGTTACGATTTCCGGTTGCCCAAGTCGACCGACCTTTGGAGGTGTCCGATGAGTTTTGAACCAGTGGTATTGGAAGGGAATCAGGTTCGACTGGAGCCTCTAGAAAAAAGCCACAAGGATGGGCTATCCAAGGCCATATCCGACGGTGAACTGTGGAACATCTTTGTGACTATCGTTCCTCATCCAGACGCTATCGATCAGTTTTTTGCTAACGCAAAAGCAGCCCATGAAAAAAGGGGAGAAGGACTGACCTTTGCCACCATTGATAAAGACTCTGGAAATCAGATCGCAGGCTCAACGCGATTCATGAGTGCCAATTTGGCCAATGGGCGAGTCTAGATTGGGTTCACGTTTTTGGGCAAGACCTGGCAGCGCTCACGGGTGAACACAGAAGCGACGTTGTTAATGCTCACTCACGCTTTTGAGAGCCTTGAATTGAACCGGGTGGAGTTGCTGCCTGACTACCTGAATAATGCCTTGCGGCAGGCAATATTGCGGCTTGGAGCCAAAGAAGAGGGCATCCTGCGGAGCCACATGGTGATGCCGGACGGTCGCATACGTGACTCGGTGATCTACAGCATCACTAAGAGTGAATGGCCTGGGGTAAAGCAGAATCTCACGACCAAATTAGACCAATAACCCTGGGCCTGTCTTTACTTTGGGCTGGGCATAACCTCATCCACAAAATATTCCATGGCGCGGCGAACTTTTTCGTACGGAATGTTGCCCCAAGCAAATACACTTATAAAGTAATTAATGCCTGACTCTTCAATGGCTTGCCAGACTTTTTCTTTCACGGTCTGCGGCGAACCAGCGACGATTTTTCCGTCGGCCAAAAGAGTATCGAAGTCGTACAACCACTTCAGATTGTCTGAATTTCCGAGGTTCCACAGGTAATTGATGTTGTCGCACCAAGCCTTCCAGGCGCTGCGGGCTTCTTCTATTGCCTCGGCGTCGGTGGGCGCGATATAGACGTGGCGGGTTTGTCCCTGCTTGGGCGCCTGGATAGCGGTGTTGATTCGGTCCGGGTCGTTCTGGTGTTCCTGCCAAATCTCTTGGTAGAGATCAAAGTGCTTTTTGACGACAGCGTTGGTGTCAAAAATATGGCTGGTGTTAATACCGTTCTTGGCCATCCACGGCACGGTCTCAATGTTGCCGCTGGCGTACCAGATGGGTGGGTGTGGTTGTTGGAACGGCTTAATCCACAGCCGAATGTCTTTGTAGTTATAGAATTCGCCTTCATGGTTTAGGGTCTCGTTGTTCAGGCCCTTCAGCAGCACCACCAAAGCCTCATCAAATATAGCCCTACCCTTCTCCGGGTCAACCCCAAACCTGGCGACTTCATAGGGTACGATGCCTCGGCCCACTCCCAATTCCAGTCTCCCTTTACTCAGGTGGTCCAACATACAGACCTCCTGGATGAGACGCAGCGGGTTGTAGAGGGGCAATAGGTAGACCAGAGGGCCGAGTCTGATCCGGGAGGTCCGCTGGGCAACGGCTGAGAGGAACATGCCCGGAGACGGCGCAACGCTCAAGGGCGTGGTGTGGTGTTCCGCCATGTGGTAGCAATAGAAATCCTGCTTGTCGGCATACTCCAGAAGACTTAGGCGGTCCTCAAATATCTGGGCCGGGGAGTTTTGGTCCCACTCTACCCAGTCAAAGATCCCCCACTCGACTTTCCTGCCATCCGCTGTCTCACTGGCCATGAAACTGCCCTCCAAAATGATCAGAGCCCGGCATTAGCCTCCGGGCTCCGAAACTAATCGCCAATCTTGGGAACTTTTGCTTAGGCGGCGATGCCGCTATCGAACTGCACCAAAATCCCGCTGGGATCAAAGGCAAAGAACGTACGGACATTTCCGTTCTCGTCGGCAAACGCTTCGATGCCACCGGCAATCTCAACACCAGCCGCGATTAGCTCGTCGGCCAGAGCCCGAACGTCTTTGACTGTGAACGACACGTGGCTAACGCCAACTTGGTCCAGCTTGATTCCTGAACCGTCTACTTCGTCACCTGGATGGCTGGTCATCACAAAGAACTGTTTCTCGCCCCATTCCAGGTATACATTCCGGCGAGTGTTACGTTTGTGGGCGTAGGTGTGGGTCAGTCCGCCCGTGGTGGTGTCTTCTATGAAATCCTTGACGACTTTCATGCCCAGAATATCCCGATAGAATGCCAATGATTTGTCCATGTCCGCAACGCAGACTGCGATGTGCGAAATTCCTGATGATTCCATTTTGAGTTGCCTCCGTAATCTGTGATTCTAATTCGCAAGTTGTGCCTAACGCGCCAATGCTATTTCGGCGTCATTATTTTGTCAAAAAGCCTAGTAATTTATTCGTGCAGTTTAATCTAGGTAGCCAGACTCGGTGCGCCATTTCAGGTAATCTGTGAGTCCTGCTTTTAGGTCGTAACTTGGAGTCCAGCCCAGGTCGCTGAAAAGTCGGTGGCTGGAGAGTGGGCCACGGGAGTAATTTCCACCGGCCGCCACGGCAAGCTTGGCGGTTGGTGTGGTCACCTGGGTGCTAGGTGAAAGCTCAATCACCCCATCGAGGATTTCCTCAAGGGTCAGCCAGATGCCTGTTGTGAGGTTGTACAGGTTGTGGGGTAAATTTGGTGAGTCCAGCACCGTGCGCAAACCATCGGCGATGTCTGTGATGTAAATGTAATCACGGCCATCGTCCATGTCTTCGGTGGTGATGCCCTCTCCGCGTGCCACACGGCCGGTCCAGTCATGAAAAACTGACATGACCGCTCGATGGCCGGTCACGCGCTCCATAGGCCCGTAGGGTGTGCTGAGGCGGACGGTGGCAGTGGACAGACCGTGGAGTTGGCCGTAGCGTCGAGTAATCATCTCGCTGGCGAATTTGGTGATGCCGTACAGGTTCTCCGGCACTGGAGGAGTTTCCTCGTTCAAGGTCTGGTCGCTAGGAAGGGCCGAGCCGTAGGCCGCCCCGGAACTGACGTAGATGAAACGCTTCGTCTGCTGGGTCCGGGCCAATTCCAACAGGTTGGCCGTGCCCTCAAGGTTGATGGCAATGACGTCTCGGCTGCGCTCGATCTCCAGGGCTTCTCGGTTAACTGTATACACCGCTGCATGGACGATTTTATCTATCTGATAATCCCGACCTAACCGCGCCACCGATTCTGGGTCGACGATATCTCCCTGGATAAATGCCACTGGGGAAGACGCCTGGCCGACAAAATCTTCAAGCAATTTGTCTGGCCCATTGATATCAAAACTGACCACATGGTGGCCGTTATCAGCCAGGTCTTTAACTATGTTTGCTCCCACGAATCCTGTCCCACCGGTCACTAGCGTTACCATTCCGCCTCCCTTAGTTCTCTATCTGCCCGAATTTACCTGATGCACTATGGTCTGACCCGGATAACTAGTCAATTAGGACTAGGTCAAATCCTACACATGATTGACCAAAATCAAACTCCAACCCGCGTATAATACCGGCGTGGCAATACTACTAGAAGCCAAATCTCTCACCAAACACTACGGGCAGACCATTGCTCCGATGTCGGTGGATTTCCAGGTACACAATGGAATCACCGGACTGCTTGGCCCCAATGGCGCCGGCAAGAGCACTGCCATCAAGCTGTTCTTGGGCGTGCGGCGGTTGCGCCGGATGGGCATCCCTTAATCACTGAGGTCAACCAAGTATTAAATGAAGATCACCAATATCACTAGTGAGATATTTGAGTGGGAGCGGCCTGGAATCTGGAACGGCGGCCATTTCTACGGTCCAGGCCGGCTCCATAAAGTAACGGTATTCACGGACGAAGGAATCACGGGCTACGGCTGGAACGGCGGCACCGCAGCTGAGCGTCCCTTGAACCTATTCCCCGGTTATGTTGACTACTTTCGGCCTTTGCTAGTGGGTCGCGACCCCATGGAAACACGCTCAATCTCCCACGACTTAGGCGAAAAACTGATCAAAATACTTGGAATCGGCGGCATCAACACCCAGGTGCTGGCGGCCATCAACATTGCCTGCTGGGACATCAAGGGCAAGGCCACCGGCCAGTCCATCCACCGAATGCTGGGCGGTGCACAAGAGCGCGTCCGCACCTACATCGCCGGCGGGTATTATGCGGAGGGCAAAGGACTGGAAGAACTGCAAGAAGAGGTGCGCTTCAATGTTGAAGAAATGCACGCCTCGGCCGTGAAGATTAAGATCGGCGATCCCAACATGGGCGTGGCCGGTGACATGCGCCGAGTGAAAGCCGCTCGGACGGCCATTGGCGACAAGGCTACGCTACTCGTGGACGCTAACTGCGCATTGGACCTGGAAACATCGTTGGAGTTTGCCAGGCAACTGCCCCAATACGATGTCTACTGGTTCGAAGAGCCTCTTCCGATCCACGACTACGAGGGCCATCGCCAGCTTGCCGAAGCCTCCAGCGTCAAAATTGCCACCGGGGAGAACGGCTACCACTTGGCTCATTTTAAGGCGCTGCTCGACCATCAAGGCGCGTCCATCCTAAATGTGGACGTGGCAATTGTGCCCGGATACGACGTAGCGATGGATATTGCGGATCTGGCTGCAGAGCGAGGCGTTTCAATCGCTCCCCATGGCTGCCAAGAACTCCAGTTGCCTTTGGTGGCCGCCATTCCCCACGGCGAATTCTTGGAGATTTATCCGGTGGCTGTTGATCCGCTCCGGGCGGAGATGTTCCAGCCGCTGCTGCAGCCGGACGCAGACGGATATGTGACGGTTCCAGACAGCCCAGGACTTGGCTACGAGTTAAACATGGACCTGCTCAATAGATATCGTGTGGGCTAGAGAACTCTGGATAGAAAATGAGTGACAAAAGCGTAATCAGTATCAGGTCGGCCACGAAAGATGACGTTGCCCTGGTTTTACAATTCATCAAGGGCCTGGCCGACTACGAAAGACTGGCCGATCAAGTGGTGGCCACTGAAGCGAACTTGGCCGAGTCGCTGTTTGGCCCTAATGCCAACGCAGAGGCCTACTTTGCACATCTCTCAAGCTGTGACGGCGAGCCTGTAGCGGTGGGATGTGCCATCTTCACCCAGCATTACTCCACGTACTCGGGGAATTCCAGCCTGTATCTGGAAGACGTTTTTGTGCTGCCGGAATGGCGCGGCCACGGCGTAGGGCGAGAACTCCTAGCCTACGGAGCTGGCCTGGCCAAATCACGCGGTTACCCCAGGATGGAATGGTCGGTACTGGACTGGAATGAGCCCGCCATTGGGTTCTACGAGAAGTTGGGCGCGGAACGGATAGACGGCTGGCTAACCTACCGACTGTCCGGTGAGGCTCTAGAGCGCCTGCATCCACTCAGCTAAAACTTTTCTTAGCCCCGACTGTTCCTTCGACTAGCTCAGGATGAACGCGCACCACCTGCAACATGCTGACGCCATAGCGCATAGGCAAAAAGTGGTGCGTATTTGGGCCTGGGTCTGACCGGTACCCCTAATCCCGTTTCCCTGAGGAAATTTTGCTTAGCGAGCGCCTAATCCCAAGTCCACGTTTAGCCAACAGATGAATCCCCAGGCGTACCGGAAGAAGAAGAAGCGGCCGCCAATTGGTCACGGCGTAGTAGGCGACTTTGTGCCAGAAGTGCGGTCGTTTCCAGATTCTACTAAGGATCCTGTAAGTACCCCGGAGCTTGCCGGTATAGAGAAGTTGGACGAACCAGAAACTGGCTCGGTCGAGAGAGCTGGTTCATGACCTTGGCAACCTCGAAAGCATTTTCTGAATAGCGAGTAAGTGTTTTCCCTACTCCTAAAATACAGATATCTAGCGCATTAAAAGACTAAAAGTTTATTTGCCTACGAGCGGTTTTTGAAATCCATGGACCCGGTGGACCCTCCATTGGGAGACATACCAAACATGCTCTGAATCCAGCCTCAGTAGCAGAATCGGCATCCACGAATGTAGTGCGGTTTTCTGGTTTTGTACGACGGCCGGGTGGGCAGTTGGGTCTGCAAAAAATCCTGGTAGTTTTACAAGCGTTAAACATGGATTGTCATTATTGTAGTGTTCACCACAGTACCGCTAGTGGCGCAGCTATTGGGCGGTCCAGCCGCCGTCGATGACCAGTTCTGCGCCGGTAACGAAAGAAGATTCATCAGAGGCTAGATAGAGCGCGCCGTAAGCAACATCCTCAGGCTGACCCAACCTAGCAAGCGGCGTCGGGTCCAATCGCTGGGCCTTGAACTGAGAATCGGCGATAGCTTCCTTCGTCATATCAGTCTGGATGACCCCAGGATGAATCGAGTTACACCTCACGCCATCGGTGGCGTATTGGATTGCGGTGGATTTAGTGAAAAGGCGCACCGCTCCCTTGGATGCACTATAGGCGGTCGAGTAGGCTGCTCCGACTAGTCCCGCAACAGATGAAAGATTGATGATGGACCCGCCACCCGCTTCGCGCATGGCGGGTATGGCGGCTTTGGCACCCAAAAAAACCCCCTTAGCGTTGATGTCCATCACCTGATCCCATTCGGCGGAACTGGTTTCCTCCACCGCGCCGGTGCGGAATATACCAGCGTTGTTGATCAGAATATCCAACTTGCCGAAGCGTCCTAGGGTCGCTGCTACCGCCTCGTTCCACTGGTTTTCGTCGGTTACATCTAGCGGTACAAACAGGCATTCCCCTCCTGTTTCATTAATCTCGGCTTCAATCTGCTTACCCTCGGTTTCCAGAACATCGCCGATGACGACCTTGGCGCCCTCTTTGGCGAAGAGCTTGGCTTCGACAGCGCCCATGCCTTTGGCACCACCGCTAATCAGTGCCACCTTATTTTGTAGACGCATAGCGTTCGCTCCTTACCGGCAGATTTCAATTTAACTATTGGCAGATATTTTCGAGATACTACATCCGAAGCTACTCTTAATCAACTAAAAGGTGTGATCCCTCTTACCTTCGTCATAAATTATTTCCGAGGAATTTCTCTGCAACTTTCCTGACCGCTTCATCCTCTAACTCTGGGGGCGTATATATCGTATGTGGTCGATATACTGGCGTGTCCTAGGAGTCGAGAAAGTGTGTTTGTTTGTATACCCATTGCATAGGACATAGATGCGTATGCATGGCGTAAGCCGTGCGGAGTCAGATGAGGAACACCCGCCTCTTTTACGAGCTTGTTAAAGGCTTTGGTGACCAAGTCAGGGTCTATAGGTTTCCCATCCGGTTGGGTGAACACGTACCAGGTAGGGTGCCAATGGTCGCCAGCGATGGACTGATACGCCAATTGTTTCCCTCTTACCGAGTGGAGTAACTCAACGGCGGGTGGGCTTAATGGCAATGATCGCCGTGACCTGTTTGTTTTCGGGTTTCTGGATACGAGGCCTTTGCCATTGATGCGTCCGATGTTCTTAACGATGCTGATGCGGTTATCGCCTAGATCGACGTTATCCCACGTTAGACCGCATACCTCGCCTCTCCGGGCTCCTGTGAGGACTGAGAATAGCAATAGGTCACTATACTTGCGGCCATTTATCGAATTGAAGAACTTATCGCGTGTCTCGTCATCCCACATCTTCATTTCTTTCTTGATTATCTTTGGCGGTGTAGATCCTTCAGATACATTCTTTTTGAGGGTTCCCCTATCGACACCATATTAGACGTCCGGGTAACGATGCAGCGTGGTAGCACAGGTGCGAATGTAACATCCTTTCCAGGGATCCGTACGAGTAGCTGAATTGTCTTTAATCGAACTTTTTATCCTAAAGATTCCATGGCCCAAACCCTGTCGCTATCCCTCGACGAGCCGTTGGAGTGTGGCGTCGGATTCTTCGTCGGGAACACCGAACTTAGCCTGGAGCTTTGGACAGTGATTGTTGAG
>DUCU01000104.1 GCA_012959605.1 Dehalococcoidia bacterium
TATCCGGGCGCCGGTCTGCAGAAGTTTGAAAACCTGGGCCGCAAAGTGTTTGAGAACCAGGGGACAGCCATCTATGAGTCAAATTGGAACTAACATAAAACTAGAGATTGACCAATATTTTGAGGTTGTCAAGGACTTTGACTACCCTGTTTGGACCATGATTAGGCATGATTTGACATAAGACCAACAATTGGTTAAAGTATAAAAACAGTTTAAGAAAGCATTCAATTGGATGAAATTAGATTGTTGGCAACTTAAAATTTTCGGACTCGGCGTTGATGCACCAGCGGGTGAATTCTTGGCAGTGCGGAAACGTTGTTTCTAAGGGGCATCTACGAAATAGGTAGGAGTCTCTAATTAATTTGGGTGCGCGGGCCTTGTGCCTTTGTGTCAGTACAACCGTGGAGGGCATTTTCCGGTGGCCTGACAGTACAAGTCCTGACCCAGTCAGCCTTTTCCAGTTGGTTAATCTGCTAAGACGTGTAGTGTGTGGTGTTTGGGGTTCTTAGTGGAGCAAGTGGGGAGGGCTGATTTTTTTGCGTCCGATCAACAGCCACAAGATGTACTAAATCGGAGCTTTCCACCTAGGGTATGAACCAAGTATCCGTAGCATACTGATTGGATCAGAGAGGGAGGCCAGCGCCTCTTTCATGGGAGATTCCTCCCGGTGGCCAACGCAATCCAAGACAAAAATATATTCGCCCAGCAATTGCTTGGTGGGACGGGACTCAATCTTCAACAGGTTGATGTCCCGGTCTGCAAATTCCCCCAGAACCCGATGCAGCAACCCTGGAGAGTCTTTCTCGAGGGTGAAGGCCATAGACGTCTTGTCATCTCCGGTGGGGGCATGGTCTGATAGGCCGATTACTGCGAACCGAGTCACGTTATTGGCCACATCCTGAATTCCGCGGTCCAAGATATCTACGTCGTACAACTCTGAAGCCCGGCGCGGGGATATCGCTGCCGCCGGAACCTTGCTTTCAAACGAATCGGTAACGCAAAGAACCGTGCTAAGCGAGGCCATCTGCTCCGCCTGCGGGTAGTTTTTCTCCAGGTATTGTCGACACTGCCCCAGTGCTTGAGGATGCGAATAAATGACTTTGATTTCAGCGGGAACGGTTCCCGATTTTGCCAGAAGGTAGTGTTCAATCGGCAGGTCTATCTCGCCTCGAATGAACAACGTTGGCTGGGCGATTAGAAGATCCAAAGTGAATGTAACAGGGCCTTCCAGGCTGTTTTCAATGGGAACAACGCCTTCATTGATTTCCCCGGCTGCGACAGCTTCTCCTACGCCCGTTATGGTTGGATAGAGCCTGTCTGCAGTCTTGTCATAGAGCAAAGCAGCTTCTTCGGAATATGTTCCCAATGGCCCAAGGAATCCTATAGTACGCGCCATCCTTATACCCCCGTGAGGATGTCATACAGGATTTGCTCGTCGCCGGTGAGGGTGACCGCCACCAATTCGTCTTCGGCTTCCACAACAGAGCGACCTGTGGGCAATGTGGCGCCGGTCTTTTTTATCATCAGGGATATAAAATTGTTCGGCGGCAATTCTATCTCGCTCAATCGCTTGCCAACGATGTTGGAATCTGCCGGAATAGAAACGCTGACAAGTTCCATTCCAGGGACTCGCAGGGTCATCAGGTGGATCAATGGTCGACCGGGGACGCCTTCTTCCAGACTGGCGAGAACCAAATGTGTGGAATTAACCACCACATCCACTCCAATCTCATGGAAGATAGGTTCATTCTTGGGGTCTTTGATCAGTGCCATGGTCCTGGGCACCTTGAACATGTGCTTGGTCATTTGGGAGACCACCAGGTTGGTGGCGTCGGCTCCGGTCAGGCTCACAACAACGTCAGCTCGGGATATCCCGGCCCGTTTCAGGGTAATTTCGTCGGTGCCATCACCCAGCAGGGCAACGCTGCCCAATTCTTCATTTAGCAGCTGAAAACGCCCCTCGTTTTTTTCAATCACCACCACTTCGTGTCCACCGGCGATCAAAGCCTTGGATAGGTGATAGCCCGATTCACTGCAGCCGACAATTACAACATACATTAGGGTGGTTAGTTCCCTTTGATTATCCCTGTATGGCCTGGCGTACATCCTGCAACAGGCCGAAAGAATAGCCTACCACGTCTAGCCCCAGGGCTGCATACATGACCTGTAATTGAGGGCTTCCAAGGTGGCAAACAACCTTGGGAACGTTGAATATGTGCTTGGCTATCTGGGCGACGAGGATATTCTCATGATCGTCGGAGGACATCGCCAGGAAAACGTCGGCATGATCGATTCCGCCTTCTTGCAGGTAGTCCTGCATCATGGGCTCGGCGGTGAGCACCACTCTGACACCTGGGAATGTGGCTACGCTCTCCAGGCAATCGCGTTCCCGGCCCAGCACTGTGATTTCGTTACCGCGGTCGGAAAGATCGCCCACCAAACTGGAGTTGAGACGGTTACAGCCAAATATCAAAACACGCATTGTCTAGTCTCTAGGGAAGATGGGAGACGGAGCCTGCTCCCGCCAGAACATCACCTGGCATGAGGAGTTGTTGAAGATGTAAGAGGCGGTGGTGCCTAACACGCAGGAGCCAAACCGGCGGATATACGGAACGCCGACAATCAGCAAATCCATGAACCGGTCTTCAGATTCAAGCACCACTGCGGGTCCGGCCTGCCTGGCCCTCAAGAACCTAGCCTGGAGGCCTTTGTATTTTTCTTCAGATGCGATTGCCTCTATTCGGGCCAGTATCTCCTCCCCCTTGTTGATATCCGAGGAAATCTCCGATTCCAAAGACAGTTCCAGCGGTACTTCTATCACGTAGACCGCGTGGAGCTCTGTTTTGGATTCCCGTGCCATTTGGCACGCCCACCGAAAAGTGCGTTCGCTGTAGGATTTACCGTTAACCGGCACCAGAAGTCTTTTTGCGTCCAATCGCATCGCCCAACACCGTCCTGAATTGGTGAACTAGTCTCAACCACGGCGGTTTGTCCGTTCTCGCGGTTTATAAACGATAATAATCAATGGCAGATTATACGAGGAGAAATCACTCAATACAATAAGATTTTGATGAATCTAAAACGGCGCCTGAAACAGACGATTGTATGTCTGCTCCCCGACCGTAGGTTGTGGTCTGAAAGTGGTACTTCCAGAAAAGTATCATTTTGGACAATGGGCCAATTTGGGTCAAGCCGCTAATGTTACACGGAACATTGACGGTGATTTTACCTGGCTAACCGCCGTTGCGATGGTGGTGGCCGTCAGCAGTGGCGGGTTCAAGATGGCGGGCAATCTCTGAAATTTTGCTCAGATGCTCGTTGGTCGCTGCCACGATCAGCACATCGCCGGCCTTGATCTCTTCGTCCTTGGCTGGGTGCAGGAATGATGTCCGCCCTCGGCGGATAGCCAAGACAGAAATACCATGACGGTCTGCGGTGCCGGCTAATCCAGCTTCTTCAAGGGTGTGCCCAATCATCTCTTCCGGCGGGCGCAGTTTGCTGATACCAAAATCTGGGACGATAGGCATGTAGTCGATGACGCCTGCGTCAAATCCCACGTGGGCCGTCCGCCTAGCGCTCTCGGCCTCTGGATAGACCACCCGGTCCACGCCAACCCGCTCCAGGGTAGAGCCGTGAAGCTCATTGGCGGCACGGCCAATGATAAATGGCACTCCCATGCTTTTTAGGAGCACAGAGACCAGGATACTGGCCTGTATGTTCTCGCTGCCCAGGGAGACGATGCAGACATCGTATTCAGACACGTCCAGTTCTTTCAGAATCGATTCATTGGTGGCATCGGCTCGCACGGCATAGGTTGCCCGGTCCAATTGCTCTTGAACTTTGGCTTCATCGATGTCGATTGCCAGAACGTCGTGGCCGCTTTGGAAGAGCTCCTGGGACAGTGTTGCTCCGAAGCGTCCGAGTCCAATTACGCAAACTTGTTTTTTCACAGTCTCAGTCCAGTCGATCCCTTAAGAATTGGGTCATCCTATTTTAACGCTTTCTGTGGCATATCGGTACACTTCTGTATCGTCTTCAGGCGCCAAGGCCAGTGCTAGTGCGACAGGGCCCAGGCGGCCCATGTACATCAAGATCATGAACAGAATTTTGGATGCCATTCCCATGCTCGGGATTATTCCAGTGGATGCTCCAGTGGTCCCAAAGGCAGACACAGTATCAAAAATGATGTCTAGGAACGGTATCTCAGGCTCTAGAGTGGTCAATACAGTGGCCGAAACTACGATTAGACCCAGACCAAGCACGGCTACCGTGAGGGCGCGGTGCAATTGCGACTGGTGGATCTCACGCCCAAATGCCTCCGCGTGGGGGCGTCCTCGGAGTGAGGAAATAACAGCAGCCATTAAAACCGCGAAAGTGGCGACTTTGATTCCACCAGCCACCGAACCTGCCGCGCCTCCGATGAACATCAATCCAGAGAATGTCGACTTGGTGACATCTTTGACTTCACCAAAATCCACGATCAGGAACCCAGCCGTACGACCACTCACCGACTGGAATATCGCTCCCATTATTTTATCCACCCAGCTGAAGTCGCCCATAGTATTAGAGTTTGCGAACTCCGCTAGGTAAAGTACTCCAGCGCCCAGCGTCCACAGCAGGATGCTGTAGACCAACACCATCTTAGTTTCAAGTGAGAACCGGGAGATTCTGCGTTTGCGGAAGACATCCGCCAGCAAGACCCAACCCAGTCCGCCCAGGATGATAAGAAAGGTCATAGTAATCATCAACACGGGGTTGGACACAAATCTGGCGAGGCTGCTACCGCCGGGAACCTCCGGGATGATATTGAATCCTGCGTTATTTACGGAAGAAACTGAGAGAAACACCGAATGCCAAAAGGACTCAAGAGTGCCCATTCCATCCAGCCCGTAAATCTGGGAAAAAATTACGGCAGCGCCAACTGCATACGATAGGAATACGACACCGATTACCATTCGGCCGAGGTGCCGCAGGCCGCCCATCTGATCAACGCCAACGGTGTCTCGCATTAATCCACGGGTCAATATGCGCTCTTGAAGTGTTGATCTCTGGCCAATCAACAACAAGATAAACGTACTCACGACCATGAAACCCAGGCCGCCGACCAACATCAACGTAAAAATGATTGCTTGGCCGAATATTGACCAGTAAGTGCTGGTATCGACAACGGTATGTCCGGTCACTGTCACCGCAGACACTGAGGTAAAGAAGGCGTTTTCGATTGGGGTGAACCCTGAGCCGTTGTGGGCTACGGGCAGGGATAACAGGCCACCTCCAATCAATATCAACAGGGCAAAACCTGTTAAGAGGATGCTTGTGGTGCCAAAGATGGGCCGGTTTCTCTTGGGCGGCTCCACTTCTTCGACGGTTGGGGAAAGCTCCCGCCGTCTTCTGAGCCTGATGATGTTATCGGTGTACCTGCGCCGGCCCCTAAAAGCCATGGTTAACGCCTATGGGCCAGTCGCCCGCCGCCTGAATGAGAAAAATAATCAGCATGTGTCAAAAGAGAAAATCGGTGAGCAAAGGTGGAGAGGACTCTAAAAAGAACGCAACTACGATTGAAACTGAATATCCAACCCGTGAGTCGCGTATAGATTAAACGGTTTTCGTGAAGAATGAATGGAGTAGCTAGAATTTTAGGATTCGGTCATTCTTGTGTCAATGAACCAGAAGGGCCTATTCCATTGAATTAAATCAAAAGAGCCGGAAATTGCCAGAACCGGGCCACCTGTTTTCGTGACTGAGACAGCTTGTATGCTAATATGATTGGCACGAGAAACGTTGGCCCCAGACTTGGATTTGCCGACGTCGTGGACCAGTGGTTCCCGTAATTAGGAGACCGTAGATGACCAGCAGCCCCAGGCGGGTAGAATTGGCTTTCGACCCTGCTGTGATAGATAGCAAATGGCAGGCACGGTGGGAACTAGACGGCCTGCATAAAGTTTTAGACGACGATCCTCGCCCCAAATGGTACGAAATGACCATGTACCCGTATCCGTCGGGCGATCTTCATATAGGCCATTGGTACGCGATGGCGCCTGCTGACGCCCACGCCCGGTTCCGCCGGATGCAGGGCTACAACGTGCTGCATCCTATCGGTTTCGACGCCTTTGGACTCCCTGCTGAGAACGCGGCCATCAGCCGTGGGATTCATCCCTACGAATGGACCATCAGCAACATTGAAAATATGCGTCGACAGTTGCGTTCCCTGGGAGCTATTTACGACTGGGACCGTGAAGTCATTACCTGCCAGCCGGAATACTACCGCTGGAACCAGTGGTTTTTCCTGAAGTTTTTTGAGAAGGGTCTCGCCTACCGCGCTAAGGCTCCGGTGGTCTGGTGCCCTTCCTGTCAAACGGTTTTGGCCAACGAACAGGTCTTGAACGGTGCCTGCGAGCGCTGCGGCACAGAGATAACACGCCGCGACCTGGAACAATGGTTCTTCAAAATTACAGAGTACGCAGATCGATTGCTGGACTTCTCCGGACTTGAGGAATGGCCAGACAAGATATTGTCCATGCAGCAGAACTGGATTGGCCGTAGCGAAGGCGTGGAAATATCCTTTGATATCTCTGCCGTTGGCTTGGATGAGAAAGAGATTCGCACATTTACAACTCGTATCGACACATTGTTTGGTGTCACGTTTGTTGTGCTTGCTCCGGAACACCCGTTGGTGCCCGGCCTAACCACCGAGGACAATCAGCAGGCCGTTGATGAATACATCAGCAAGGCCCGTCAGACCTCAGAGATCGACCGGCTCGCCAGCGACAAAGAGAAGACTGGCGTGTTCACCGGCAGTTATGCCGTAAACCGCATTAACGGTGAGCGCATCCCCGTCTATATCGGCGATTACGTGCTCACCACCTACGGCACCGGCGCTGTGATGGGCGTACCAGCCCACGACTCCCGCGATTTCATCTTTGCACAGAAATATAAGCTGCCCATTCGTATCGTCATTGCGCCCATTGAGTGGAACGGCCAAGACGTCTCCGAGGCTTATATCGGCGAAGGCTTCATGACCAACTCCGGAGCCTACGACGGCATGACCAATGAAGAGGGCAAGACCGCCATCGCTATTGATCTTGAGAAAAAAGACTGGGGCAGCCGGACGGTCTCGTTCCGCATCCGCGACTGGTTGATATCAAGACAGCGGTATTGGGGCACTCCGATTCCAATGGTCTACTGCGGCTCCTGTGGGGTGGTGCCGGTGCCGGAAGCAGACCTACCAGTGCTACTACCTCAGGACGCTGATTTCACTCCAACGGGTGAGTCACCGTTAGCCGCCAACGAAGACTTTGTGAAAACCACTTGTCCTAAATGCGGTACGGCCGCCCGCCGTGAGACCGACACCATGGACACGTTCATGGACTCGTCCTGGTACATGATGCGTTATCTGGACCCTCACAATGCCAAAGACCCGTCCAATTCCAAACTGTTGCAGAAGTGGATGACGGTGGATCAGTACACCGGCGGGGCGGAACACGCGGTGATGCACCTGCTGTACTCTCGCTTCTTCACCAAGGGAATGCACGACATGGGTTTAGTTGAGTATGACGAGCCGTTCTTGCGGCTTTTCAACCAGGGAGTGATCCTGGGCGCAGACCATGACAAGATGAGCAAAAGCAAGGGCAATGTGGTCAACCCAGACGACTTCGTTGGCACTCTTGGAGCCGACGCTGTGCGTTGTTTCCTGATGTTCATTGGCCCCTGGGATCAAGGTGGTCCCTGGAGTGATGTGGGCATCAACGGAACCGCGCGTTGGTTGAACCGGGTTTGGGATATTGTCGCCAGAGACGCCAGTTCGCTTGATACCGCTGCGACCAACGCGGAGATGGTCCGAGACACCAATCGGCTGTTGCATCAGACCGTGCGCAAGTGTCACAGCGACTTGGACCGTTTCAGGTTCAACACCGCTATAGCAGCGCTCATGGAGCTGACCAACCATCTGAACAAGGTTTGGGCTGATTCAAGTGTCGATTCCAAGACCTGGGATGGATGCACCGAAAAACTACTTCTGATGCTCGCCCCCATGGCCCCTCACATGACCGAAGAGCTGTGGGAGATGAAAGGTCACCCTTACAGCATCCACCAGCAGGACTTCCCGACTTGGGACGACGACTTGGCGGCTGAAGATGTGATTACCCTGGTGCTTCAGGTCAACGGCAAAGTACGGGACAAGATAGAAGTGTCGGCCAACATTGAGGAATCAGAAGCCCAGGCATTGGCCATGGCCAGCCCCAAGATACAGGGCTTCGTTGCAGGCAAATCGGTGGTCAAGTCGGTCTATGTTCCCGGGCGGCTGGTCAACGTGGTCGTCAACTAGTTATCGCGGGTTGTCTCTGCGCCGCTGGACACGTAAAACCCAGCATCCGACTTAACTCCAGATCTATTCGAACTAATTCGGTGCGTTTATGGACTTCGAAGAAATATATCGTCGGTTCACCGATGGCGCCCGCAGCGGCGTGGTTAGAGCTGGCTGGATTGAGCGCTATATGGACTCACCCATCACATTCTGGTGCGGTTTGCACGCTCCCCAAGACGCGAAAGAGCCTATGACAGACTTTCAGCAGCACCTCTTTGACGTCGGCAACTCCCATCAGACGTTGGTCAACGACAAAATGTACCCCGGTGGAATCCGAGAGGTATTTTCCAGAGAGGAAGAGAGTTTTCACCGTTCCCTCGAAGTGATGGCTGCGGGTTTCAAACTTTTGGAAAATATGCCCCTGGTTTCTTGGCCGGACGGCCTGACTGGACGACCGGACGTTCTGGAACGAGAAGACGGTGTGTCTTCTGTCTTTGGCGATTTCAGCTACAGAGTTGTCGAAGTTAAGTCTTCCCGTAGGCTTCGCGAATCGCAGAAACTGCAGGCCGCGCTGTACAACCGTGTGTTGGGATTGGTACAAGGCTACGAGCCCCCGGAATTCCAGATGGTCAACCGAGGCTTTGAGATTGTTCCGGTAATCATGTCCGAGGTGGACGAACGCCTGGACCAGATATTGGAAGAGGTCAGAGAGATCATGGCCGGGAAATCGGTTGATTTCTGCTACGGCGTTGCCGGCTGGCCCTGGACAACCTATGTGGACGAACAGGCCGTGGCGGCTGGTGATGTCTCGTTGATAACCGGGGTTGGTGCCTCAGTGCGCGTGAACCTGGTTGAAGCTAGTTATCGGACTATAGAGAGCATCGCTAAGGCTAACGAGACGGAACTTGTCAGCATTAAACGCATCGGAGACGCCACCGCCAAGAAAATGGTGGTATCAGCTCAGGCCATTCACGCCAAGAAACCCGTGCGCAGAGAAGAGCTTGGGGAGTTCCGCCGGGGCAAGACCGAGGTTTTCTTCGACTTAGAAGGCGCTCAGGAACACGATTTAGTCGATGGACTGGAGTTGGTCAATTACCTGATCGGCGCGGTCTACCGCACTCCTGGATCAGAAGCCAAGTACATTCCGTTCTTTGCCGATACTTTTGATCAAGAAGGCGAGAACCTGGTGGAATTCTTTAAGTGGGCTGACTCTTTTGAAGATCCGGTCTTTTACCACTGGCACCATTACGAACGCACGCATCTGATGAAAATGGTTGAGCGCTACGGCGTCGACCCACAATTGGCAGCCGTAGTCATCGACCGTCTGGAAGACCTGTCGCCATGGACCACCAAAGCGTATGCGTTCCCCGCGTATGGCGAGTCTCTGAAATCCATCGCCAAATGTTTGGATTTCAGTTGGCGTCAGACCGATGTTAGCGGCGTTGGGTCAATGGACCTGTACCTGAATTACGTTGACTCCGGCAGTACCGATGAGACATCAAAACAAAAGATAATCATCTACAATGAAGATGACTGTTTTGCTACTATGCACATTTACGACTGGGTGATGGGCACAGGAAGCGTAGTTTTATAACGGCAAATTTACAATTATCTCAAAACAGACTGCACTGCGCAGCTTAGAGTAACGATTCAATGACTACCAACGGCGGAAACGACGAATTGGGTACCCTCTACGGCATTGGAGTGGGACCGGGCGACCCTGAACTATTAACTCTCAAAGCCAGCCGAGCTTTACAAGAAGTGGGAGTGATTTGCTTCACCCAACTGGACGACGGCCAAGAAAGCTTTGCTCTAGGCGTAGTGCGCGGCGTATTTGAGGCAGCGCAGCCAGAGTTGATTGCCATTACCATTCCGTCTGATGACGACACTCCAGTCAGCCCGGAAACGTGGTCCAATGCGGCTGAAGAAATTGCGTCTCGGCTTCGGGAAGGCCGGCACGTCGCATTCATCACAGAGGGCGACCCAATGCTCTACAGCGAGTGTCTGCAGGTGTTGGATAGCGTAAAGACCGTCCTGCCAGACCTGAACATTGAGGTTATACCCGGGGTTTCTTCAGTAATGGCCGCAGCCGGCAGCTCCGGCAAGCCCCTGGTCACTTACGGACAGAGACTAACAATCCTTCCCAAGGTTTATGGTATCGACGACCTGATGGAGGCGATCACCAACTCCGACACCACGGTTTTGATGGAAGTGAACGACGATTTGCTGCAAGCCCTGGCTGACCGAGAGAAGTTGGGTCTGGTTGGCACAGTTACTTACGTGCGACAAGCCAGCACGGCCAGAGAAAACGTGGTGGAAGACATCTCCCAGTTATCGGGAGAGGACCTGGACTATTTTTCGCTGCTAATCATCAGGCGTTAGCCGCTAGTTAGATATCCAGTATCAACTTGATTAGGCCGTCATTCCGGTTGGCGTATAGATCGTAGGCGGCGGGCGCTTCATCAAAGGCGAACCGGTGGGTGATCATCCAGGAAAGGTCTATTTTCCCCTTGGACAAAATGTCCACAGCTTCTTGAATCGGCCTTGCTGGATCCTCACAGGTAGCGCTGACAGTTCCAATCATGGTCAGCTGCTTGGAGATGGCGGCGAGATAGTCAAAGGTGATTTTTCTTTCCTCGGGTATCCCAAACAACACCAGTGTGCCGTACATCCGCGCCATTTCGACACAGGTGTCCAAGGCTTTGGCATCACCAGTGGCGTCTACCACAACATCGGCTCCTAGGTTGCCAAACACCTCTTGGACCACTTTCACCGGAGCAACTCTGCTGGTGTTTATGGCCAGGTTGGCACCCAGTTTGCGAGACATGGCCAATCGATGCTCATTGGGGTCAATGGCGATTATTTTTCCCGCCCCCAACTCCTTCAGCACCATGGTAAAGAGCAGGCCGATGCAACCCTGACCAAGGACTGCCACGTTCATATCTGCTACCTGTCCAGCCTGGGACAGCGCATAGAGCACGGTGCCGAATGGCTGACACATCAGCCAATCCCCAAGGTCGCCTTCATCGGGCAGAGATACTAATGTTTCTGGCTGCGCAACCACATATTCTGCGCCACCATTGAGGTTGAGTGCAGGAAGGTAAATTACCCGACGCCCCACTGGCCAGTCGGCTGATTTACTCTCCACGATGGTCCCGGCACACTCGTGGCAGGGAGTCCCAACTCCCAGCGGATAGTCCTCTTCTGGATGCGGGTGACGGTAGGCCATCATGTCGGTCCCGCAGACAGACAGCGCGGCCAGTTTAATCAGAACCTCGCCGTCTGAGGGCTCCGGCATAGGCACTTCAATAATTTCAAGCTGGCGCGGACCAGTAACTTGGATGGCTTTCATGCTAGTAAATCAGATTCATAAGAGGGGTGGAGTTAGTTGATGCGGATCGAACTGGCATTGGTCAGAGGCGGCGCGCGGTGTTTCAACCGGAGCAGGCCTTCGTACACCAGATAGGAAACAATCATCACACCAAAGCCACCGGCCGCATCAATTATGTAATGGTTGGATGTAATGATAATACCAGTGAATGTCAGGATCGGATACAAGACACCAAACGCCTTCAACCAAATGAAAACTTTACTCCGGATAAACATCAAACTAATCAGTAAGGTCCAGCCAATGTGCAGACTTGGCATGGCCGCAAACAGGTTGTAATAAACCAGAGAGTCGCGGGCAGTGTACTGGGAAGGCCCGTAAATCTGCAGGGTGTCAATGAACCCAAACTCTGAGGGTAGGAACCGAGGCGGAGCTGTGGGCAGAATTGAGAACACGATCAACGCAAACACAAAACTGACCAAGATAATGTTTCGATAGTAGACGTACTTGGAGCGGTCTTTTACGTACAGGTAAATCGCAATGGTAAAGATTACCGGCCAGTAGCCAAAGGTGTACATCCAGTTGCTAAATATGATGGCGGCGTGGAAGTTTTGGAGCGCCCATTCCTGCCATTGCTGCTCCCAAAAGAACCCCATAGAGGATTCCCAGGAAATGACACGGGCTGCGTTTTCAAAGGCAACAGTCTCGACGTTGGGAATGCCGTATTTGCCAATCAGCTCATAGACGATATACGCGCCAACGATAAGCACCACTTCTAGAAAGTGTCTCATCAGGTCTCGCCTTGATGGCAAATTATTTATTATGGACACCGATCTGCTCCCGGCACCACGCATATGCCAGTTATAGTCCCGTTGAAATTTAATCCGAATACCAACACGAATCCGTGTTGGGTTTCAACGGCACCGCTCCGTCATTTGATTGAAATCGGGCGTTTTCGCCAAATTTTCGATTTGGAGATTTTATAACATTATTTATGGATTTGGGAGTGACTTGGGCTACGGATTTTTGCAAGACTTATTTTCGGTTAGATTCACTATTACCGTATGGCTAAATTCACAACCGGTTTCTTTACCACATTGCTAATTTTCCAGAATCGGACTTCTCCATCGCGGTGTCGGTTCAAACTGGGCCGGAGTCTGAATCGTATGCTAGACTGTGGCGCAATTCAGATTGCTCTGACTTCCGGTCTGACTTCTAAGGAGAATTGATATGGCTACGTCTGTGCAACCCAAGGAAAAATCGGTCAACGTAAACGGCATTAACCTGTATTACCTGGACTGGGGAACTGAGGGTAAGCCCAAGGTTCTCCTCCTCCACGGATTGCGTGGCCACCGCCACTCTTGGGATGACGTATCCACCGAGTTCTACCAGAACTATCACATCTTTGCCCTAGACCAGCGGGGGAGGGGAGAGAGTGACTGGGCACCCGGCGGTGATTACTCCAGCGACTCGTTCGTCGCGGATCTAGAAGGTTTCTGCGCGGCAGTTGGTCTGGACAAGTTCATCCTGATTGGCCACTCCATGGGCGGACGCAACAGTATGGCCTTCGCCGGCAAGAACGCCGGGATGATAGAGAAGATGGTTATCATCGACATCGGTCCTGACCTGAACCCCATCGGATCAGGCCGCATCACCCAGGAAATGATTGACGTTCCGGAAGAATTCGACTCGTTTGAAGCTGTGTTCGAGTATCAGAGCAAGCAGAACCGGTTCTGCTCCGACCCGGTCCTCCGCCGTCGATTGACCTACGCCACCAGAGAATTGCCCAACGGCAAATTTGGCTGGCGCTACGACCTTGAGATCAGAGA
>DUCU01000105.1 GCA_012959605.1 Dehalococcoidia bacterium
CCCGAGGTTTTACAGGCCGCGTCAATATTCAGGGTTGTAGCTTCAGAACGGGCATCTTCCATCTGGCTGGCCAGCATTCGCGACCAGATTAGAGTGTAAAGATTCAGTTGGTCCGTAGAAAGATAATCTTTCAACGAAGCCGGGTCACGCCGGATGGACGTGGGGCGAACAGCCTCGTGAGCTTCTTGTGCGCCCTTAGAAGCCTTGGTGTATACCTTGGCTTTGGCAGGGAGGTGGTCCTTGCCGTAACGCTCTTGAATGTACTCACGCACCTCAGACAGAGCAGAGTTGGCCACCTGGGTGGAGTCTGTCCGCATGTAGGTGATCAAGCCGATTTGGTCGCCAGTGCCAACTCTGAGCCCTTCATATAATTGCTGAGCCACGGACATGGTCCGCTGTGCGGTATAGCGCAGCTTGCGTCCGGCTTCCTGCTGCATTGTGCTGGTGGTGAAGGGAGCCGACGGCCGTTGTCGAACGTCGCGCTTCCTGACTTCAGCCACATTATAATCGGCGTTAGCCAGGTCGGTCTCGTAAGCCCGAGCATTTTCTTCTTTGGGTATGCTGATCCGACCCTTGTCGCCTTTAACCGAGTGCAACCAGGCCGGGAATTGGTTCTTAGCACTGGCGTCTGCGCCAGCCTTGCGTAGCAGATTGTCTATGGTCCAGGATTCAACGGGCACGAATGCCTCGATCTCCCGTTCTCGGTCAACGATCATGCGGAGAGAAACGGACTGGACCCGGCCCGCAGAAGTGCCGCGTTGAACGCGACGCCAGAGCAATGGGCTGATCTGGTATCCAACCAAACGGTCAAGTATGCGCCGTGCCTGTTGGGCGTTGACGAGTTGCATGTCAATCTCCCGGGGATTCCGGAAGGCCTCTTCAACTGCCTCTTTGGTTATCTCGTGGAACACCACCCGTTTGGGGGGCGTGGCCAAGTCTTTCCATTCCGCTGCATTCTGAAGGTGCCATGAGATGGCCTCTCCCTCGCGGTCAGGGTCAGTGGCTAGAAAGACTTCTTTGGCTTCATTCCCGGCTTTTTTGATCTGGGTCAGCAATGAGCGCTTGTCTTTCATGATCACGTAGGAAGGCTCAAAGTCCATCTCAACGTCTACGCCAATCTTGCTTTTGGGCAGATCTCGCACATGGCCTTGAGACGCAGTCACCACGTATTTACTACCAAGTATCTGGCTAACAGTCCTAGCTTTAGCCGGCGATTCAACGATCACCAGGCTTTTGCCGGCAGAACTAGGCAGCTTAACTGCCGATGACTTGCCCTTGGCCTTGGTGGACTTTTTTTTGGCAGTAACCTTTGTAGTAGCCTTTTTAGTCGTGGTTTTGGCCGCGGCTTTGGTTTTTGTTGTTTTGGAAGCGGGGTTATTAGTAGTCATATACCGCCGCTGCTTCTCTGATTCTGATGTAATGCATGCAACCGACCTGTTTTATTTTTCCCTTTAACTCTAACATTGTGAGTGTACTGCAAACTGAACTGATTAGTAGTTCTGATAAACATTGGATATCATCTATGTGAACCGGGTCATCGGTCAATCCGCTGAGCAACGCCTGTTCTTCGGGTTAGTCATCATCAGCGGTCACGAATGATAGCTCTTTCGGTACATTTGCCAATGCTTTAGATGTGGTTAATAAATGACGAGATTTTTCCCCGTTCTGCGACAACTGCAAGATTCAACTCTTCCAATATATCGGCGATCCCCATCACTAGTTTGGCGCCTACTTTAATCATCCGGTTGGTGAAATTGCTGGCCGGAGAGAAAATACTTCCTGGTACGCAGAACACTTCTCGGTCTTGCTCCAAGGCGTGGTAGACCGTATGACGGGCACCACTACCTTCGGCTGCTTCAACCACCACCGACCCAATCGACAGGCCACTAGTCAGACGGTTTCGGCGAGGAAAGCTTCTCGCTTCAGGTCTTACACCCAACGCTAGTTCGCTGACCACCGCACCGTGCTCCTGGACCTGACGGAACAAGCCCGTGTGTTCCTTTGGATAAACCCGGTCTAGACCACCTGCCATCACCGCAATCGTCCGTCCTTTGTTCTCTAGAGCGGTCCGGTGGGCCACTCCGTCAATCCCAAGGGCTAAGCCGCTAACCGCGGTTAGTCAAGCTTCCACTAGGCCACGGCTCAGTAATGAAGTGACTTCCTTTCCGTAGGTAGTCGGATTTTTGGTTCCAACGATTGCTACCGATTGCTCGTCACTGGCCAACAGCGTTCCTTTAT
>DUCU01000106.1 GCA_012959605.1 Dehalococcoidia bacterium
GTCTTCCAAGACTGAGGAACGCCGATTGCCTTGATTACGGCTCCTGCTGACGATGTGTATTTTACGAGAGTTCCGTTGCCGGAATCATCGCCATGTTTGAGAATTTCGGTTTCTAGCATCGGTTCCTATATCAAGCGTAATTGCCCCAATTTCAAGGGCGTGCGTCGGCCCAATCGGTCATGGGCAAACGGATAGGCGGGGTTGTGGGAGCACTGGGAATGGTAACATCTTGTTTGCGAGATAAAAAGCTGAGGAGATAACGTTATGGCCCAGTCGATTGGGATTGTTGGATGCGGGACCATTGGCCAAGCGTTGATGCGGGCGGCGGACAGCGGCGATCTCAATGTGGCAGTGGCCGGTGTGACCAGCCGCGACGAGGACAAGGCCCACGAGTTTCTGGACAGCCTCAACAACCCTCCACCTTATCTAAGTCGCGAACAACTGATAGATAAGGCTGACCTGCTGGTAGAAACGGCGGGCGGTCATATCGTGGCTGAGCTGGCTAAAGAAACCTTCGCCGCCGGTAAGGACCTAATGGTTATCAGCATTGGCGCTCTGCTGGAATATCCGGAGATCATCGAGGAAGCTCGAAAAACCGGTTGTCGTTTGATTGCCCCATCCGGCGCAATTGCAGGGCTTGATGGAATCAAGTCCGCCTGTACCGGCCGGGTTGACCAAGTGACCATGATTTCTCGCAAGCCACCCATCGGCTTGGAAGGCGCGCCGCATCTGATAGAGAACGAAATCAGCTTGGATGGCCTAACCGAAGAAACAGAGGTATTCTCCGGAACCGCACGGGAGGCTGTGAAGGGGTTTCCAGCCAATCTGAACGTGTCCGCCGCTGTTAGTCTGGCGGGAGTAGGCGCGGACCGGACCATGGTGAAAATGCTGGCCGTGCCCGGACTGGAACGCAACTGCCACGACATTGAGGTCCTAGGCGAGTTTGGAGTTCTCAGGATTCACATTGAGAACGTTCCTTCCGAGAATCCGAAGACCGGCAAGCTCACCTCCTTTTCCATCATCCGTTCCGTGCAGGATGCCGTTGATCCATTTCGCATCGGCACCTAGCCAGAGTTAACAACATTATTGAATCTCGGGGAAAATAAAAAGACCCACTCCCGGAAATCAGGAGCGGGTCTTTTTATTGCTATTCGTTTAGGCGTTTTACTGTTAGGCGGTTGCCGCAGCTGCGCAGACCGTATCAATGATGAGCTGAGTCACCACGTACGGGTCGCAGTTGGCGTTGGGTCGGCGGTCTTCGATGTATCCCTTCTGGTCCCGGGCAACCTGCCACGGAATTCGAATGGATGCACCGCGGTCGGAGACGCCCCACCGGAACTCTTTGTAGGAGCAGGTCTCGTGCTCTCCGGTCAATCGGTCTTCAATCCGGTCTCCGTAGTTGGCGATGTGTAGTTCGGCCCTGGTTCCCAATGCGTCGGCAGCTGCCTCGCAGGCAGCGTAGTTGTTCCGCATCAACTCGGTTGAGAAGTTGGTGTGGGCGCCGGCGCCGTTCCAGTCACCCCTAACGGGCTTGGGGTCCAAAGTTGCGCTGACATTGAACTGCTCGCCTATCCGGTAGAGCAACCAGCGGGCAATCCAGAGATGGTCGGCCACGGCGGGTGCGCCGATGGGACCGATCTGGAATTCCCATTGTCCGGGCATGACCTCACCGTTGATACCGGCAATCTGCAATCCAGCTTCCATGCAAGCGTCAAGGTGAGCTTCAACTATGGGGCGTCCAAATACCTCATCAGAGCCTACACCGCAGTAGTAGCCGCCCTGGGGAGCGGGGAACCCGTTGTCCGGCCAGCCAAGGGGCTTGATGCCGTCGAAATAGGTGTACTCCTGCTCAATGCCGAACCACATGTCCATTGCGCCGTATTTCTCTGCTGAGGCGGCGCAAGCAGCCCTGGTGTTGGACGGATGCGGGGTCATGTCAGTAAGTAGTACCTCGCACATCACCAGTTTATGTTTCCCCCCGCGTATTGGGTCGGGGCAAACGAAAACCGGATTCAAGACACAGTCAGAATTCTCGCCTGGTGCCTGATTGGTACTGGAGCCATCAAAGCCCCAAACGGGAGGGTCTTCCCCGTCGGCGATAACTTTTCCTTTGGAACGCAATTTGGCGGTGGGTTTTTGCCCATCTACCCAGATGTACTCAGCCTTGTAACTCATAACTCTCCATT
>DUCU01000107.1 GCA_012959605.1 Dehalococcoidia bacterium
TTGCCGTGCAGCGGGTTTAGTAAACCTGGGCTTCGATTCTCGCCAACAACGTTAGATTCAAATCCGGTATCAACCCGAGCACGTAAATGTAGGCAAACGCCTTGCATTGGGGAGGTAACGTTGCCACCAATCGACCAAAAATCCTGGTGGATGTCTGACGGCAGGGTTCACACTTTACTGAGACCCGTTGGCGCGCTTCGGCAGGTGGTAGGCGGTGCGCCCGGTCTTCGCCCCAATTGGCGTCGATTTCCCTCCAGCACCCGCTGTAAGCAGTGCCATCTTCCATTTCTCGGCCCATTCTGCCTGCCGTTCCGCCTCATACAATTGAGGCCTTCGCGCAAAAACCCGAACCTCTGCACCGTTTGATACGAATTTGCGCCCCCGGGAGGGGCGTTGGTTCGGCTGACGGTGGTTTTTGTCGACGTGCGAGGCTTTTCAGCTCTTTCTGAAAAAACCGAACCTGCAATTATCGTCGAAAAGCTGAACCGTTTTTACCGTCTTGCCGCCCAGTCCGTATTCACCTTGGACGGGACGCTGGACAAAATGGTCAGCGACGGAGTGATGGCTTTTTTCGGAGCGCCATTCCAACCGGAGGACCACACTACTCGGACGGTGCAGTCAGCATTGGAGATTGTGTCAGGCACTCAGCCCTGCCCAGAAAATATTGAAGGACTGCCCGCTGGTGGTGGCGTTGCCACAGGCGAAGTATTCATGGGAAAACGTGGGAGAGGGGGAGGTCCGGGATTTTACAGTGATTGGAGATACTGTGAATACATCAGCCCGGCTGCAATCGCTGGCCGGCCCTGGCGAGGTACTTATATCCGACGAGACTTTTCGGGCTGTGTCGGCGGACGTCGGTAAAACTGAATCGCGCACCCTTGAACTAAAGGGGAAGGAACAACCGGCCGTGGCCCACGGGCTCAAGGTTGCCGGCAATCCACTCCTATCGGGGTCGAAGTCGAAGTTTTTATCCCTCCGCTAACCCATATACGGGATGATACGGTCTCCAATTAGGTCAATGGTCTTCATGATTTGGGCGTGGGATGGGCCGCCGGAGTGGGCGTGACGCAGCCGCAACAGGCACGACTCAGCCCCAGTGCCCTCGCTCCAACGCTGGAACTCATTCAGACATTCTTCCGAGTCTCCCATAATTAGGCGGTCTTTGGCGATGCGATTCAAGGTCAGTTCTGATTCGTCTTTTACTGATTGGAACTCCCGCAAACCATTCTTCCAGTAATACTTATAGGCTTCCAACACCTCTGGTCCGTACACCTCTTCAGCCTCTTTCCGCGAATTCGCCACCCAGGCATCGCGCATGATAATAGCAGTCGGTTTCTTCCCTGCCGCCTCTGCAGCTTGGCTGTACTCGTTGATCAACCGGCTGGTGTTCTCCAGCGTCGTGCTGGGCGTAGTGACAATTGCGTCGCCGATGTTCGCCGCACGGCGGGCGCTAACGCGTGCACTGGCACCAATCCAGATGGGCGGATGAGGCTGCTGCACAGCGTCTGGCCGCACTGTCAGGTTCTCAATTTGGTGGTGTTTGCCATCAAAGGAAAATTCCTGGCCCGACCAGCATTTCTTCAGAATTTCGACCTTTTCTTCAAACAACTCAACCCGGTCGGCCATATCCACGCCAAAGGCCCGGAAGTCAGCCTCCTGATAACCCAATCCAACTCCCAAAGTCACCCGTCCTTTGGAGATAATATCCAGGGTTACCACGTCTTCAGCCACCTTAACCGGGTGGTGCAACGGCAGTAGGATAACCGACGTACCCACTCGCAATTTGGTGGTGGACGCAGCAACGGCGGTGCAAACGATTAACGGTGAAGGCAGAAATCCGTCTTTATCCTGATGGTGCTCACCAAAGAAGCACGAATCGAATCCAGCCTGCTCGGCCAAGCGTGCTTCTTCGATCACTTCGTCCACGCATCGTGGCAGGTCTTCGCCGCGGGGCGGGTTGGCGATAGAGCTATATATTCCGAACTTCATGTAACTACCTCGTGATTTGGTTTGGGTTTGCATTGGGTTTACAATCGAACTCGTCGTAGAGAGTATCGCCCTATAGAATGATTATGTCTCGTAGAACAACCGCTACCAATGGGGAGGAATGCCACAACATGCCCGAGCTACCTGAGGTGGAAAATACGCGCCGGAACTTGATCAGGTTCGGACTCCCCGGATGCACT
>DUCU01000108.1 GCA_012959605.1 Dehalococcoidia bacterium
TAGCGACGGTAGGCCAGTCGATGGATTGGGTTTCGCGGTGTCCTTAAAGACCATTCAGTCGGTTCTAGAAAGCCTGAAGTCAGGTTTTATGAAACCGGTTCCAACCCCAACCCTGACTCCGGTTCCTCCACCAACCGCAACTCCGACGCCGATTCCACAGCAAACTTATGGCAGGCCGACTTGGTACATCTCGAGTGTTGGTGCGACGGTATCCGGTCTCAAATTCTTTGAAGGTGGTTATTTTGAACCAGCTCGTGAATCTAGGCAGTATTTGCGATTTTTTGACGGATCTACTACACGATATATCCGGTATCAATTAGAGCTTGACTACCAATACCGTTGGGCAGATTCACAACATTTTGACATTGAGTTGGTTTACTATCTCAATGGAGCCTATTTCTCGTCCGCCACTGGTGCTCATAAACTAATGGGTAATCATTCGTCTATGTATATAACGCATGGCTGGGGATCTAGTTCCCCCGGGTCTGCATTTAAAACCGGAAGTTATGTGGTTGAGCTTTATTCTGATGGGGTTTTAATTGCGAACGGAGAATTTGATGTTTATTAATCAAACGGCTCTTTTTGTACCCAATTTATTTTTGTACTGTAGGCACGGTTTTGCCGTATAGCCTCAAAATCGAGACTGTATGCTATCGGTGAACACGCCTAGGTAGGATTTCCTTCTAACTCTTAATCAGTTGCTCCAAAGGCCTGCGCCCTAGTATCACTCTGCATTATTAATCAACAAAATATGGGGCGATACTTACCCATGCTACTAAGCATCAACGGGGCGAACGGATTCCCAGGCAACACGCAACTACAGGGTATGAAAGGTCACGCTTTAATTACCTAGTACTTTCCTACCCATGATTTCACTAGAGTTAAAACAGTCATGCTTTCATGGGTGCCCGTACGCTGATTTGCAGCATCACTGCATGCTCAACAACACTCAACCGTTATAGTCCGCCCGATCATACTGACGCAGATAAACAGGCAGAAGGTCCAGGTGATTATTACTGTGCTGTTCGGCCGCCATCTATTATCAATTCCGTACCCGTAACGAACGAAGATTCATCGGAAGCCAAATAAAGAACTCCATAGGCGATCTCTTCTGGAGTACCTATTCTACCCAACGGCACCCGGCTTATTCGGCTTGGGCTAGCTGCTCCTGCTCCGTGAAGCATGGGAGTACTAACAATCCCAGGATGAACTGAATTGCATCGGATGTTTTCGTGAGCATACTGAATCGCTATGGACTTGGTAAAAAGGCGTGTCGCGCCCTTGCTAGCGGCATAGGATGCTGGCGTTTCCGGGCTCGGCACGATACCTGCACCAGATGAGATGTTAACGATCGAGCCTCCTCCTGAAACGCGCATCATTGGAATGGCATACTTCGTCCCTAAGAATGCACCTTTGGCGTTGACATTCATCACACGTTCCCACTCATCGTCAGTGATGTCTTCCACGCGATTCGATCTCGTATATTCAGGAACGATACCCGCATTATTTACCAGAATGTCCAATCTCCCGTATTCGGTCATAGTGACGTTAACAGCGGCCTGCCAGTCTTCCTCTTGCGTCACGTCAAGGTGGACATATATGGCGTGCCCACCTGATTGTCCTATTTTCATCTCAACTTGCTGTCCCAACTCGTCCAAAATGTCGCCAAATATCACACGAGCCCCTTCTTCGGCGAACATCATTGCCTCTACAGCACCCATGCCCCTTGCCCCACCGCTGATTAGAGCGACCTTATTTCTTAATCTCATATTCTGCCCTCAGTCTGACTGCCAAAGATTCTGGGAACTATCCTCGTATGAGCACGCTATCCTATGATAGTAAAGCCGTTTAACGGGTATTGTACGGCCGAATGGCATTTACCGACTGGCGAACATGCCCGTGATTTCACTAGAGTTAAAACCGTCATGCTTTCATGGCTACCTGCTTGTTGACTTTCGGCATTGCCAAAAATAAACTACCTACATGGCACCAAGAACAGGCAGACCACGCACCGGCAGGAAGCCCAATTTCATCGTCAGGATGAACCCAGAACATGCTGCCGCCGCACGTCAAGCAGCCAGGGATGCAGGTAAGCAGGTTGGGCAGTGGCTTGAAGAGGCGATCACAGAGAAACGAGAGCGCGAGAGGGAGGCAGAAGATGTCACTAAGGCAGATTGCTAAGGAACTGGGGATCAGCCCCGCTTACCTGTCCTACATGATCAATGGGAAGCGTCCGTGGCGGAAGGATTTGTACCAGCGTTACATGGGAGTTGTTAACACTTTTGTGAACAGTGAGGCTGAAAGCGTTAACAACAAACATCACAGCAATCTGGATGTCACACAGAAAATGGCATTAAAAAAGGCCCCATTTGAGAGGGGCCTTTTAAAGATTGCTATTGGAGCGGAAGACGAGATTCGAACTCGCGACTTCCTCCTTGGCAAGGAGGTGCTCTACCACTGAGCCACTTCCGCTCTACACTGCGTCCGGTTTCTAAACCGGTACCAAGATTTGATGGTGCCGAGGGACAGACTCGAACTGTCGACACCGGCATTTTCAGTGCCGTGCTCTACCACCTGAGCTACCTCGGCAGAGGTTCTATTATCAAATCTACGCACGTCCACTGTCAAGAAGCTTTTCCAAGTTCTTGCCTTGTTTTGCCATGTTGGCCGACTAGTAGCCTTCCAAACCTGAGCCATATTACTAAGGCTACTGGGTAGACTTAGCTGCTCTCTCTATGCCTGTTTCGTGCCTGTGGAAGAGCTATTTTGCGCCGCTGGCCTCGATTGATAATCGCCATGCCGTGGGCGTATAATACAGGCGCAACCGAGACTAATTCCTATGCAAATTCGTCTCTTGCCACCAACTAAAATGCGAACACCCGGAGGACACCAACGATGGTCGAGGTACTAACAGGGACATTTACGGTCAAAGCCGGTCACGCCCAGATGCTCAAAGGTGGAGTCATCATGGACGTGGTTAACGTCGAGCAGGCAAAGATAGCTGAAGAAGCCGGCGCAGTAGCCGTCATGGCTCTGGAACGCGTTCCCGCTGACATACGCGCCGACGGCGGTGTGGCCCGCATGACCGACCCGCAGATTATCTGCGACATCATGGACGTGGTGAGTATTCCGGTCATGGCCAAGGTCCGTATCGGCCACTTTGTAGAGGCTCAGATTCTTGAATCTCTAGGCATTGACTACATCGACGAGTCCGAGGTTCTCACCCCTGCCGACGAGACTCATCACATCTGGAAGCATGACTACCAGGTGCCCTTTGTCTGTGGTTGCCGCAACTTAGGCGAGGCCCTACGCCGCATCTCTGAAGGCGCTGCGATGATTCGCACCAAGGGCGAGGCCGGCACCGGCGACGTCGTTGAGGCCGTCCGCCACATGCGCACCGTTCAAGACGCAATCCGCAAGTTGGAAAACATGCCGGAAGACGAGTTGGTGGTTGAAGCCCGCGACATGCGGGTGAGCCTGGATCTACTGATTAAGACCAAAGAGATGGGCCGCATGCCCGTGGTCAACTTCGCCGCTGGCGGCGTTGCCACACCGGCAGACGCAGCGCTGATGATGCAACTGGGCGCCGACGGCGTCTTCGTTGGCTCCGGCATCTTCAAGTCTGGCGATCCCGCCAGCCGTGCCCATGCCATCGTCCAATCTGTAACTCATTACCAAGATGCCAAGATTCTGGCTGAGGTCTCAAAGAACCTGGGAGAGCCCATGGTCGGCATCAGCGCCAAGTCGATTCCCGAAGACGAATTGCTGGCCACCCGCAGCCAGTAACCAACCTTTTGTCCCAGCAACGCTCTCCACGCGGGGAGCGTGTCACGCAAGAAATCCCGGGAATCTACAAATAAGGATCAGCTAGCCGAGTTGGAAGTAGGCGTCTTAGCAGTACAAGGCGACTTCGCCGAACATATCGCCGTCCTAAGTAAGCTAGGTGTTAAAGCCCGAGAAGTTAGACTGCCGGAACACCTAGAATCTCTGGGCGGGCTGATTATCCCAGGCGGTGAGAGCACTACGCTCAGCCGCCTGATGACCCTCTATAACCTGAGAGAGCCTCTGCAAAAGATGGCCGTAGAAGGGCGCGCCGTTTGGGGCACCTGCGCAGGCATGATCATGATTTCCCAGGAGATCACCGAAAATGACCCCGTTCCCCTAGGCATTATGGACATTGGCGTACAACGAAACGCCTTTGGCCGCCAGGTGGACAGCTTTGAACAACGACTGGACATAAAAGCTATGGGTTCAGACCCGTTTCACGCCATCTTCATCCGTGCCCCAGTCATTATCCGCGTTGGCAACGATGTTGAGGTGCTATGCGCTCTAGATGATGACCGCCCCGTGGCCGTGCAACAAGGCAACCTGATGGCCACATCTTTCCACCCTGAACTGACCAACGACTACCGGTTTCACAGTTATTTCCTGGAACTGGCCAACGGCAATAGCAATGGCCATTCTTGTGGAAACGGATCCTCTTGATTACCGCCTTCCGGGTCAGTGATGCCCTGCGCTGCATGCTGGTGGGCGCTCCCGGAGGGGCAAACCAAGCCGCGCCCACGGAATCTGTGGTCCGGTGCCGTCCACTGCGCAACTCCACTTTCTGGAAGCAATCGATTGCCCGTGATTCACACCGCGTGACCGTGGGAGACTGGAAGGGTCTGGATCTCTCCAGCTTGGCCTCAGCACGAATGCGTAGTGGCGGCCGCGCCTGGGAAGTCGACCGCCTTTACCTACGAAATCAAGAACCGGAACGAGCCTTGGACCTACTGGAACAAGTTGTCCAATGCGCCGGATCTCGTGGCGCAGAGAGAGTGTTCCTCAGAGTTTCCAGCGACAGTCCAATCGTTGATGCGGCCCGCAAGGTTGGTTTCTATGCCTCCTACGAAGAGCTGCACTTGACGGGCCAAGATTGGCAAGCTGATTCTAGCGACGAACCAATCAGCCGGTACTCTGTGGAATCGCCAACCCAAGCTGACTTCCATGGATTGTTCCAGCTATACTGCGCGTCAACGCCGCAACAGGTGCGAGAAGGCGTTGGAATGACCATTGATCAGTGGAGTGACTCCCAGGAACCGGCACAGACTCCCAGAATCGAAACTGTGTTGAAGCTGGACGGCAAAATTGTTGGCTGGCGGATGTTTGAGCCCTTCGGCAAAACTGCCGCGGGGAGCCTGCAATGGCATCCCAATCACCCAGAAGTGCTATCCCACTTAGTCCAAATTTCCCAACAAACCCAGAACTGGCTGATACCCAGCTATCAGGAAAATATAGCCGAATTGTTGACCAGACTGGGCTTACAAGAAGTTGGGCGTTATATTATGTTAATCAAGACGGTTGCGGTACCGATTAGAAATCGCGAACTTTCCTATGTGGAGGCGTGATATTGGCGACGGTTCGAGAAACAAGACAAGACGATGTTCAGGCAACCCGGGATGAAATTCCCCCGGAAGAATCAACAGAGAATACGATTGACGATTCTATAGATGAAACACTTGAAGAGACAATCGAAGAAGCAGGCCAGCTAACTGGTGAAGAAAATATCCAGGACTCCGAACGGGATTGGGAACGTGACCGAGAGGAACTGGATCTAGTTCTGAATGTACTGCCCCCGGGCGTAGCAGATATCCTGCGGGTTCGGGACGACTTGGACCAGTTGCTGGAGATAATTCTAGACCTGGGGCGATTCCCAGAAGCCAGATTCGTGTCGGGCGACGCTGAACTGAACGAAAGCCCCATTACCGCTGACGACCTTCAGAATGTGATTGAGCGTATCGGCGATTTTGGGGAAGACAACCGCGCCGGCATCGAACGCACCCTGCACCGTATATCGGCCATTCGCAATCGCCGCGGTAATGTGGTGGGTATCACCTGCCGGGTGGGCCGGGCCGTCTTCGGGACAATCAATATCATCGAAGACCTGGCATTTTCCGGCAAGAACATACTGCTCCTAGGCCGCCCTGGCGTGGGCAAGACCACAATGCTGCGCGAGATGGCCAGAGTCCTCTCTCAGCAAGCCAGAAAGCGGGTCATCATAGTCGACACCTCGAACGAGATTGCTGGCGATGGAGACGTGCCACACCCAGCCATTGGCCGTTCCCGACGCATGCAGGTCAAATCGCCCGCTGCCCAGCACGGCGTGATGATCGAGGCTGTGGAAAACCACATGCCAGAGACCATCATCATCGATGAAATGAGCAGCGAGGAAGAAGCTGCCGCTGCCCGTACTATTGCCGAGCGTGGCGTCCAATTAATCGCCACCGCCCACGGCAACACCCTGGACAACTTGATTATGAACCCCACATTGTCCGACCTTGTGGGCGGCATCCAGACCGTAACCCTGGGCGACCAGGAAGCTCGGTTCCGGGGCACCCAGAAGAGCGTGCTAGAACGCAAAGCGCCACCCACCTTTGACGTTGTGGTTGAGATTCAAGGCTGGGACAAACTAGCCGTGCACGACAACGTTGCCCAGGTAGTTGACCAATGGCTCAGAGGCTTCCCCATCTCCCCGGAAGTGCGAACTATGGGCGCCAACGGAGAGGTGGTGCGTACCCAAGAACAAGCCCGCGTTAGTGAGGCCCAACCCGGTTCCTGGCAACAGCAAGGCCAGAAAGGTGGCCGCCAGCGGGATCGTCAAACGGACCGGCAATCTCAGGGGCAACCCGCCCAATCCCAGATGGCCCAGAGCGCCGCAGCCGCTCCTGCTGCTCCCGCGGGATTGCGCGACCCTGAATCAAAGGTTAAAGAGGCTGAGGTCAGAATCTTCCTCTTTGGAGTTGGCCGCGACAAGCTGGAAGCTGCGGCTGCAGAATCTGGCAGAGTGGTTCACATAGTCAACGAGCTGAGACAAGCAGACGTGGTCTTGACCACCAAGACCCACTATCGGCGCGGTTCTCAATTGGTGCGCATTGCTGAATCCAGTGGCACCCCGGTGTGCGTGCTCCGCAAAAACACCATGCCCCAGTTGCAGGAATTCCTGGACACGATAATCAAAGATTGGCACCGTGACAATGATGGCTCGGGTCCCGGCATGATGCCTGGTATGGGCAACGGAGAAAACGGCCCCGCATTCACCGGTCCCAACAGCTCTCCCGCCATGGACAAAGCGATGGACGAAGCTGAAGATGCCGCCAACCGGGTTCTGTCCGGAGAGCAAACGGTCCATCTGGCCCCACAGCGGTCATACATACGCCGACTGCAGCATCTGCTTGGTCAGCGCTACAACGTAGCGTCAGTCAGCCAGGGCAAGGAACCTGATCGTTCAGTCCTGTTCTACCGTGTCTAACGCTGTACTTGAATCTAGATGAGAAGTTAAATGGCCTGCTTTATCGTCTTTGAAGGCGGAGATGGCTCGGGCAAGAGCACCCAGGTCCGCTCTTTGATGCGACGCCTGCGCCGGAGGGGTGTCGACGTTCTCCGCACTAGAGAACCCGGCGGCACACGCCTAGGTCAGGCACTGCGAACGCTACTGAAATCCGGCGAACCCATGACTCCGATTAGCGAGCTGATGCTCTTTGAGGCTGCCCGCGCCCAACTGGTCCAGCAGGTCATAAAACCGTTCCTAGCAGACGGCGGAGTGGTCATCGCCGATCGTTTTACCAGTTCCACCATGGCCTACCAGGGCTACGGCCGCGGCTTGGACCGCAAGCTGATAGAACACTTGAACCGTGAAGCCACGGGAGGACTGGAAGCAGACTTAACAGTGCTCCTAGACCTGCCGGTGGAAACGGCCTTGGCACGCAAGAGCAATGGCAGCGCAGACAACTTTGATAGCGCCCCGGTGGACTTCCACCGCAAGATACGCCGTGGCTACAGCGCCCTGGCCTCCGCCGACCCAGAGGGGTGGCTAATACTGGACGGCCAACTCCCACCCGAAGAACTTGGCCGGGAGATATGGACCAAAGTTCAGACCCTCTTGTAGCCCTTGTATAGTTTATGGCCCGAAAAACACAAATAAAAAAGACCCTCCTTTTCAGGAGGGTCTTTTTTATAAACTTCTTTTGAAAGAAGGTCTAGTCGTCGGCCGGTGTGGGTTCAAGTGTCTCGATCTTAGAATCGATGACCTGGCGCATCTCCCGGACCCGTTTCAGGTCTGGATAGATGTTGCCTTCACCCTTCTTGTCGAAAATGCGCTCACCGTTGAAGAATACTTCCATGATGCCCTGTCCGCGAGGGGAAATGGCAATGGCAGCGTCCTTGCCGTAGTGCCGGAAAAATTCATTCGCCATCCACGTGGCGACAGCGTGGTGCTGTCAACTTACGCAGTAGGTAATTTCTATCTGAAACTTTCCTTCCATTTGGTTCCTCCGAGTAGTCCAAAATTTGGCTGATATTAGTTTAGCGCATAACCTGTGTGTGTCAACCCGATTCTAGCACCAACCTCACTGATTCGTTATATCTATTTGAGCCTGGCGAAGCGGGGGCTGAGCCTGGTATTCCAAAACGCTGCCTCAAGCACTCGTTTTAACCTTTCAGATACGAGCAATCACTTCCTCACCAAAGCGCCGGATGATGTTGTCCGAATCAGAGCTAATCGCCAAAATCAGAAGATTATCCACGCCTGCTTCCTCAATGGTGCGAACCTTGGCCAGGCAGTCTTCCGGGGTACCCACCACCGCGAACCGGTCGGCCAGGAATTCAGTCAGGCCCAATTCATCACTGATGGCCGCATTGCGGGTGTCGCCCAATTGCTCGTGCTCCGATGGCACATACTCGCCCTGCAGGGCCATGATTGCCTCCTGGAGATGCTCCGGAACGTTTTTGCCCTCCAGCGTGAACCTAAAGGCGTGGTGCCCGGAAGCCGCCAAGGCCATCTTAATCTCGTCAATGGCATCTTCCCTCCGGTCGGCAACGTTGCACTTGGCGAACGCCCACACCTTTGCCGAGCCCTCCGGACGACCAGCAGCCCGTTCACCTTCTCTGATTTTGGCAATTGTCTCTACCAGCACCTCTTTGCTCAGTCCTGAATGCACGATCACCGCGTCGGCGATTCCTCCGGCCAGAGCCAGGGTCTTGGGTCCCTCCGCGGACATTATTATGGGCACTGGGTTCTCCGACCACTTAACGTGTATCTCGCGGCCTTTGTACTCGTAAGACTGGCCCGAGAGGATGGCCCGCATGGCCTCAATGTATTCCTGCATCTCTTTCAGTCTAGCCGGACGCAGCCCCAGGTTGAGTATTGCGCTATCTCCGCTGCCAATACCAAAATAGGCGCGGCCACCGGACATCTCGTTCAGCGTGGCGATGGCTGACGCCGCCACGGCCGGGTGCCTGGTGAGTGCATTGGTGACAGTGGGACCGATACCCACCTTACTGGTAGCACCGGCGACCACACTCAGGCTCAAGTACAACTCACGCCAGAGCGACTGCGAGTCTGGAATGCCAATGTAATCAAACCCCAAGTCCTCGGCCAATCTGGCGCTGGCGGCTGTTTCTTTCAGGTCGTGGGGGACCAGGGAGACTCCGAATTTCATGTGCGCTCCTCAGTGGGTTCTTGTTCGGCGGTTTGATTTTCAGTAGGCAGGGCAGCAACACGGCTCAGATACCGCGCTTTTTGCAGGTTTGTGAAGGTGTAGATGATGATGCAGAGGCCTAGCAACGCCTCGGGAACCTCAGAGCCGCGTGGACCGGAGTTGAAATAGTCCATGACCAGCCGAGGGATATTGGCGGTGCGCCAGAGTTCGCCGGTTCGCCAGACCATGATTAACAACAATGCCGGGGCCATAGTCAAAGTAGGCAGCACCATACGCATCCGGTCGCTCAGACCCCGCAGGTTGGCAGTCAACCGACAGAACCCGCCTACCAAGCCCAACGTGCTGCCCCAAAACAATATCTCGAAGATCACGTTGTTGGCGAAGTTCACGTTGTGGAGCGTGGTCTCGTCTTGGATATTTATCTCTTCTAACGCCACCGGGGTGCCCCAGCCAAAGATACGCTGTCCCCAGCTAATCTCTTCCATGCCAGCCATAAAGAAACCGACGGCCAACGCCATGTAGTAGTACCGCAGCTTGTTGTGTTTGGTCTTCTTCAGATACCAGGCCGCGGCCCCTGCGGCCACAGCGGCGAACATATAGGTTGCCACCGACCACCACTCGCTGAGTCCGTCTTCGCCTTCCAGCCAGTCAGTGTCCAAGAAGGTGCGGAGCGACCAGTGAGCCAACACAGAATATACCAGCACCGCGATCAACGCAGCGAAGAATAGTCGACCATAGCGGTCCGTCGGTAGGGAATCATCATCCCCCCGGGAGACAAGGTGTCGTAGGGAGTTGGCCAGCCAGGTCCTGAACCTGACGTTGCCGAGAAGGAGGGTGATGGCTGCAACGGCAAACCCAGCCCAGGCCCAGGTATCGATACCTTCCCTAATTTCTGACGTGTTCTTGGGAGAGAGGGTGTAGGGGCCGGAATGGGCCAGTTTTGCAAACCATTCCACGGCCGAGAAAATCGGTCCGTCAAAGACCAAGAGCGCCAATCCCAGAAGCAACCCAAAAACACCCATGGCCGTCCAAAGGGCAGATGCTTCATAAACGTTAGGGATGTTGGGTAATCTGGGTTTTGCGGCCACGGTAATCCAGTCGGGGGCTACTGGTAAACCTTGCGGGGACCCACCGTCTTGAGGTAGCCCTCCAGGTTACGTTTGGTCTCCGAGATGGAATCGCCGCCAAATTTCTCCATGAATGCTTTGGCCAGCACCAGAGCGACCATCGCCTCACCAACCACGCAGGCTGGGGGCGCCTGACAGACGTCGGAACGCTCGAAATGAGACAGCACCTCTTCACCGGTGTCCAGGTCAACAGATGGCAGAGGCGTGACCATCGTGGGTATGGGCTTGATACCGAACCGGGCGACCAGTGGCATGCCGTTGGTCATGCCGCCTTCGGTACCACCAAGCTTGTTGGTGTTCCGCTGCCAGGGGTGATCAGGGTCGGTTACCGGCAGGATCACGTCTTGCACTTCGGAACCGCGTTGAGTGGAAACCTCCCAACCGGGTCCAATCGAGACCGACTTTACAGCATTGATAGACATCAGTGCCTGAGCCACTAGCGCGTCGATCTTTTTGTCCCAACTAACGTGGGAACCCACGCCGATGGGCACGTTTTCTACGATGATCTCGCACATGCCACCCACAGTGTCGCCAGCTTCTTTGGTGGCGTCAATCTCAGCCGCCATCTTGATGGCAGCTTCCGGGTCGGCGCAGCGCACCGGAGATTCTTCAACTGCTTCCCAGTCGATAGTTGATGGGTCTTCTACCAACGCGGCGTCAACTGAGCCGATGGAAATAACGTGGCTGTGAATCTTCATGCCAAATTCTTCTAGTAGCTTCATGGCAATGGCTCCCGCAGCAACTCTAGCAGCGGTCTCCCGCGCGCTGGCCCTTTCTAGGACGTTACGCACGTCTTGGAAGCCGTACTTCATCACTCCGGGCAGGTCGGCGTGTCCGGCACGGATGCGGGTGATGCGGCGCGTACGAGGACTCTCAGGCTCACCCTCCAGAGGTTCAATGGACATGGCCTCCAACCAGTTGGCCCAGTCCTTGTTCTCCACGGTCATGCCGATGGGACTGCCCAGGGTTTCGCCGTGGCGCACTCCTGAGATGATCTTGGCGCGGTCCTGCTCTATGAGCATGCGTCCACCCCTACCGTACCCCTTTTGGCGGCGGCCCAAGTGGATGCCAATGTAGTCTTCGCTGATGGGCAGTCCGGCGGGGATGCCCTCCAATATGATTACCAGGCCCTGTCCGTGGGACTCACCTGCGGTGGTAAATCTAACCATGAATATCCTGTATCAATTTTTTTGTGGAAATATGGGGCAGAGTGCGGTTAAGCGCCCCTGGAGGTCATTTCTTTGGTGGCCGCTGCGAGCATCACATCTGCTGGAGCCTCCTGGCCGGTCCACATCTGGAAGGACAAAACGCCCTGGTAGACCAACATGTGGAGACCTCCCAAAGCGGTTGCTCCGGCAGCCGTAGCCTCCCTCAGGAGGGGAGTTTCCAACGGAGTATACACCACGTCATTTACGATGGCCGAGGCTGGAATTTCCGCTGCGGTGAGGGGTGTGCCTTGCTCGTCCGGCCCGTGGGACATGCCGACTGATGTGCAGTTCACAATCAGGTCAGCCGATGCTGCAGCTTTTATTAGAACATTGCCAGCAATCGGGATGGCTTCGGATTTAACCCCGTTTTCGACGGCTAGTTTAGCCAGAGTCTCTGCCCGTTCCATGGTCCGGTTGGCAATCACTAGGGAGTCGACACCGCCCCTGACCAATGCCAGCAGGATGCCTCGTGCGGATCCACCAGCGCCCAGTATCAGAGCTCGAGTCCCCTTGGGATCGTAGCCGGTCTCGACTAGGAGGGCCCGTAGAAATCCGGGGCCGTCGGTGTTGTGTCCGGTCAGGCGTCCGTCATGATTTACGATTGTGTTGACTGCTCCGGCAGCGGTGGCCCATTCATCCACTTCGTCCAGGAACGGAATCACGGCCTGCTTGTGGGGCAGCGTGATGTTGATACCCCAGGAGTCCGGAGCACGCAATCCGTTGACGAAATCTCCGACACCTTCAGGAGTGACTTCCCATTTTTCATAGGTGGCGTCGATGCCCAAAGCGTCCAGCGCCGCCTGTTGAAAGATGGGCGAAATAGAGTGGCCAATGGGATAGCCGATTATGCCAAGTCTTTTTGTCATTTTGTATCTTCAGAGAGGTTAAATCCTGGCCTTAGCCGGCCAGCTGCTCCAAGATTTCGTTCAGGTGTTGTTGGCGTTCTTTCAGGTCTTGTAGTCGGGCCTGCTCGGTCTCAACCACCTCTGGTTTGGCCTTCTGCAAAAAGTTGGGAT
>DUCU01000109.1 GCA_012959605.1 Dehalococcoidia bacterium
CTGATCTGCCGGAGCTTTGCTTCAGGTGCGTTCTTGGGCACAAAGATATGTGACTTGATACCAGCGCGGGCCGTGTAGGCCGACACCGACGCCCCGGCGTTTCCCGAGGAGTCTTCAACCAATTCTGTCACTCCAAACTCCTGAGCAACCGACAGCATGGTTGCCGTCCCACGGTCTTTGAACGACCCAGTGGGGTTCAGATACTCCAACTTAGCAAACAGAGTAACTTGAGGAAGACGAGCGCCTAGAGTAGTCAACTCTACACAGGCGGTGTCACCCTCTCCGAGTGAAACCGGCAAACTTGATCTGTGCACTGGAGATGGCATTCCTATACCGTATTTTCCCACCTGCGTTGCGTGGTCATCAAGATAGGAAACGTCCAGGGGCAACCCGCAATCTACGCAAGCCTCTGCTGACATATCCGGTGGCCTAGTCTTGCCGCACTTTGGGCAGCGTAATTCGAAATGTGACATTCACCTGCTTCCGTTTTTAGCCCTATTTAACTTAGCCTGACCGAGGTTATTCTGACGTTGGCAACCCCTCCGCTTTCCAACCCCGCATACCGCCGTCCATATAGGTCACGTTGGTAAAACCCATCTCATGTAGCACTTGGGCCCCAAGTGCTGCCATTTGGCCGCCGCCTCAAGTTAAGATTACCTGCCGCGAGCGGTCTTCCAAACGCGAGTCACGCAACCGCTCAGCAATCTCCAAGTCAGCACGCATTGGGAGCGAGCCCAAAGAAATCATCACCACATCTGGAGACCGATCCTGCATCGGGACCGACCCAGCATCGCGGACTTCAATCAACAACGCGTCTTTGTCGTCTCGGAGTCTCTGGTGCGCCTCGGCGGGACTCACGCCCGTCACCACGGCTTTTGCGTCGTTCACCATGTCTGTCCAGCTCTTCGCCATGATCAATCTCCAGATTAAAACTCGGGTTGTGCGTTGAGGGTCATTGGGAGTATAGGTGGTTCTTGCCTCTCGCGGGATATAATTCGGCACCATCACTCGGACCTTCACAAACAAGGCGTTCTAGTGAAAATCTAGATTCCAATCAACATTGGGTGTCTATTAAACCCTGCGTTCTAAAGGCACTTGCCTTAGAATCGGTATCAATAAAACAAGATGCGTTACCAGGAACGTAATCAGACTTAACTTGGTTGCCCATCTTTTCTAAAAAGGAACAACTAAACATGAAAGCTAGAGCAATTTCTCACATCGCCGTTTGTGTCCGTGATTTGGACAAGTCACTGGTCTTCTATCGTGACATTTTGGGCATGACCGTGACCATGGACGCCATCCAAGACACTCGCGGTGGATCACGCACCCAGACCTACAAGCACCAACGGGATACCCGCCGTGTGGTGCATCTTGGCTGGGCTGACGGTGAAGAGCCAATACTGGTGATGACCTGCCACCCCGGAGACGAGCCCGACGGCGAGCCGATCAAGCTGGACCAGTTGGGGTTGAGCCACTACTCATTCACAGTGGATGACCTGCCTGGTTTAGCCGCAGAATTGGTGGCCAAAGGCGTGGAGATACCCGGTGGGATAGAGACATTTACCAACGCCGAAGGCAAGATGAGCTCTTTTTACTGCCTGGATCCAGACGGCATTCTGGTGCAATTTGATAACAGCTCCGGTGGCTGAAGAATAACCGTGTTCCAGCCACCTGCCCGGCCCCGTCCCAACCATGACCCATCCGGTCCACTGTCCTGGCCCGATGTTACAAACTCTCAGACCAGATTGAACCATTTGTGTGGTACGTGAGGCCCTTGGTGCCAATCACACCCGATGAAACAATGGAACATGATGGGGCTAACCACCCGTTTTAGGTTGCCGATCCTCTTGGCTCAATCACGGCTGCACCGTGTGGAGAACCCTTTCTGACCAGGCGCAATCTCATTATCGTTTGCGTGTGGCTAACGGCATTGCCAACACCTAAAGATACGCGGGACTGGTATGACTAGAATTATGGTCGCCGAGGACGAGCGACATATCAGGGAATTAGTGGTCGGCACGCTTTTTGACTACGGTTATGACGTTCTGGAAGCTAAGAACGGACGAGAGGCCTATAACCTCGCTTGCAAAGAGATTCCTGATTTGATTCTCCTTGATGTGATGATGCCGAAGATGAACGGGTTTCAAGTCCTGGAGAAGCTCAAGGAAAACACGCTAACCAATCGTATACCCGTCGTAACGTTAACGGCGGTAGGGGCGTAGGAAGGCGAAAAAATCAAACACCACGCCGAGATCGTCCGTTCGCACCAGAGATAAGTTTAAAATTTCCGGAAGTGCTCAACCCGCCTGATTAAAGGCGCGTTAGTCTGTCTGCCGCAGATGGTCACGCTGAGTGGTGCCGGTGTATGCCGTCCTGAATCGGCCCCGACGCTGGAGTTCCGGAACCACCAGGTCAACAAACTCTTCGATTGCGCCCGGGCAATAGATTGGCGAGATCATAAACCCGTCGCCACCAACCTCGTCAAAGAACGCCTCAAGCTGGTCGGCCACACTTTCCGGTGTCCCCACAAATTGGGGCAGACCAACGCTCTCTCCGTGGCGTTGGGCAACCTCTTCCAACGTCCTAGATTCCCCGTCATCCTTCCGGTAAACCCGCCGTGAGCGCTGCAGTTCCGGCTCGGTCCGGTCCATCATCTTGGCGTCCGGCGGCAGATTTGAGAGGTCAAAATTAAGATGGCCCGACAACAGCGCCATCCCGCCCTCGATGGGCACCAGGCTGTTGTGCTCGTCTTGTTTTTCCAGGGCTTCCGCCTCACTGCGCCCGATAATTGGTTGGGCACCAAACAAGACTGCGCAGTGGTCGGGATTGCGCCCATGGGCGGCAACCCGTTCCTTGAGGTCGGCGTAGTACACCGCCGATGTCTCAGCCAGCGGGTTGATGGCAAAGACGGCGTCAGCATACTTTGCGGCCAGGTCCATACCCTTGGGAGATGTGCCGGCTTGGATCAAGGCTGGGCCGTTCTGCGGCGACCGAACAACATTCAGCGGCCCTCGGGAGCTATAAAAACGCCCTTCATACTCGATGCGCCGGACCTTTGACGGGTCGGCAAAAATGGCGTTTTGACGGTCCATCACCACCGCGTCTTCGTCCCAGCTGTTCCATAGCTGCTGGCAGACCTCAATGAACTCGTGGGCTTTCTCGTACCGCAGTTCAGAGGGGTCAAGTTCGGCCTGGCCATGATTGGCGGCCTGGTTCTGGTTGAGAGAAGTCACCACGTTCCAAGCAGCCCGTCCACCGGTCAGGTGGTCAATGGTGGCCCAGAGTCGGGCGGCGTAGAAGGGGAGGTGGTAGCTGGTGGAAAAAGTGGCGCCCACACCAATGCGACTGGTAACTGCAGAAACCATGGCGAGCAACGGAATCGGGTCGTGCTCTGGTACCTGAGTTGCGTAGCGGAGCGCCGGGTCCAACGACCCCTTGAACGAATCCGAAATAAAATTAAGATCGGCGAAGAACACCATATCGAGCAGGCCGCGTTCGCAGACCTTGGCTATGTGCTGGTAAAGCTCTGGCCGACGCCAGCTATCGTCAGGCCAATCTGTCCGCGGGTGTCGCCACATGGCAATGCTGTGATAGGTCGGCCCGTGGACCAAAAACTGGGCGAGGTGGAATTTCTTTTTGCCCTTTTTCACATGGCCGCCGTTGATGGAACCCTGCTTGTTCCATGTCGTCGATTTTGATTAGTGAATGTTACTACTGATGGACGGGTTGTGTCAGTCGGTGGGGATCAGGTCACGTTGATGGTTCGGGCGACATCTGCATCTAGGCCCCAAACCACGTGTGCAACAGATGGTGTTGTCATTAAAATCCAGCGGTATTCGTTTCCCGTAAGACAACAGGCTATGGTCTATGCCCTATAATCTCCGGAATACACCTTCGTTTCACGAGAGCAGGAGCAACAAACATGGACGTATACACAGCCATCAGGTCTCGTAGGACGGTGCGGGATTATAAGCCCGACCCGATTCCCCAAGACCTGCTCAAAAAGATTCTGCAGTGCGCGCGTTGGTCGCCCAGTTCGAGCAACACGCAAAAGTGGTATTTCATTGCGATTCAGGACCGCGATGTCCTGGCTAAACTGGGCGGCATCTGCAAGCAGGGTCCGTTCGTTGGGACAGCACCATTGGCCATTGCCGTGGTGATGGACGACGCACCCAGGCCGCAGCTGGACGCCGGTAGAGCGCTGCAAAACATGGAATTGATGGCGTGGTCGGAAGGCGTGGGCATGTGCTTTGTGGGTGTGCGCGACGACGACCAGGTAGTTGCCGTAAAGGAACTTCTAAATATCCCAGAGAAGATGGACCTGATTACGATTCTGGCCTTCGGGTATCGGGCCGACATACCCAAGCCCGCCGGAACTCCCCGACGATCCTTTGAGGAAATAATCCACTGGGACAAGTTCGGCGAGACGACCCAACCGGCTTAGTACCCAGCAGCCGTCCCTGCCTGAAGATTAATCAGGCAGGTTGGTAATCAGCACCCACATCGGCAGGCTACCAACGGATTGGCTCGCCAAGCGGGTCAGCCCTCCCGACTGCTGGTCAACGCGGAAGGTAATCAGGTTGCCCGTGTCCAGTCCGGTCACAAACAAGAAATTACCAGTGGGGTCCAGACTAAAGGCGCGAGGGATCGGGTCCACCGATTCCCAGCCCGTGGGCGTCAGCATCCCAGTTTCCGCGTCGATAGAGAAGGAAGCGATGCTGTTATGCCCCCGATTGCCGATGTACAGATGAGTGCCCTGCGGGTGCATCTGTATCTGGGAACAGGAGATATGACCCACGTAATCTGACGGCAACGTAGTGATCGTCTGCTTGGCCGTCAGCGTGCCTTTGCCGGTGTCCAGCGCGTACACGGTGACACTACCGCCTTGCTCGTTGGACATGTACACCAAGTCCTTGTTGGGGTGGAACCGGTAATGGCGCGGGCCAATCTCGTCATCCTGAGGGATTATCATCGGGTCATTCGGCGTCAGACGGCCGGTGGCAGCGTCAAACTTGTATTGGTAGATGGCGTTTACCGCCTGTTGCCGGTCCGCAGGCAAACGGGCAATCCCACCAGATCCATTGGCGATGTGGGGCAAGAACGCGTATCTGTTGGATGGGTCAGTCTGAAAACAGTGCGCTCCAGAGCCAGTCTCCAGCCACTCGGTGGCTTCAGCCCCCACCGCGCCGGAGCTGTCAATGGGATGTACGGCGCAGTGGCCTACCTGGTAGTAGGCCGAGAGCACGTATTTGCCGGTGTGGTCGGTGGATAGATAACAAGGCTCACCGCCCAGGCCCACACTCCCAGTAGGAGTCAGGTCGCCAGTCTTCTGATCAATGTCGTAGCTGGATAGTTCCAGACCGTCCCGCCGACCAACGTATAGCGTGGTGCGCGATGGGTTAAACGTCATCGGCGCCGGCCCTCCAGAGATTTCCACCGATCCGCGGCTCTCCAAGGCCCCAGTGTCCGGGTCCATCACAAACCTGACGATCCGGTTATCACCCTGCAGCGAAACATACATCTGATAGGCCATGGAGACTCCTTAAGTAGAAACGATCAAAACTTGAGACGAGACTGCGACTCTGTGCGGGGATATTACACAAAAAGGCGGGTCCAGACAAACAGGACCAAAGACATACCGCCTTAATGCGAATCATGCTGAAAAGACCGCTATCTCGTTTGCTGATGTTGGCGGTAATTCTTCTGCTAGGGTGCTCCCAGTCGGAACCGGCTATAGATGCGCCCAATCCCACCATTGCCGCTCCTCGAGTTTCTGACAGCACAACAGATACTGACGTCTGGAAACCAGCGCCGCGAACAAGTTGGCAATGGCAGCTGAACGACCTGCCCATCGACAGCTCATTTGATGTTGCGATGTACGACATTGACCTCTTCGACAACGACGACGCCACGGTGTTGGCGTTGCACGACGATGGGCGCATCGTGATCTGCTACATGAACGCAGGTGGGTGGGAGAACTGGCGACCGGATGCAGCAAAGTTCCAAGAACGACAAATCCAGTGACAAATTTATGGGCGTCTCATAAACCGATGCTAGCAAAAACCAGTCGTTAGTTCGAACCGAACTCAGGCTGATCTATGCAGCTGATACGTCGGCTCAAATAATATCAATTATCAAAATATTAAGCCTAGGTTAGTATTTTGCGGTGTGGTACATTACTGTGCGTATCCCCTTCTGAAGCGCCAAACAACAGTTCACTATCCACTGTCGCCAAGCTGAAGGAAACCCTTGCCTACCCTGGTTGGAAGGTGGTGGGGGCCTGTTCTTTCCTGGCGATTTTCTGTGGCAGTATCTTTGTCTACGGATTCCCAGTCTTCTTCCTGCACATCCAGCGCGACCTGGAACTGAGCAGCGCCTCAACCTCTTTAATCTTTGCTCTATCCAGAGGTGAAGCTGGTATCGCCGGTCCCATCACCGGCTGGATTGTGGACAAGTTTGACTCCAGGCCCATCATCATTTTTGGGGGCTTGATGGTTGGCGGCGGTCTCGTCATATTGTCGGTGGTCCATACCTATTGGATTTTCCTGGCTGTGTTCATCGGTATGGTCGCGGTGGGCAATAACACCAGCTTCGGCCAGACATTCTTGGCCGTGATCAACCGATGGTTCATCAAGCGCAAGGCGGTGGCGATGACTCTGGTCATCACCTCATACACCATCGGCGGGGCGTTCATGGTCCCATTGCTGTCCCGGGGTGTGGAAGCCCTGGGTTGGAGAGCAGTGCTGCTCTACACCGGTATTTTCGTGGTGGTGCTGTCCATCCCCACGTCTTTCTTCATCAAGCGGTCACCGGAAAGCGTCGGCATCGACATTAACTTGTCGCCCGAAGCTCCAGCCATACCAGAATCAGCCGCCGCCAGGGCCCGTGTCTCAGAGAGCGATTTCGGCGTGAAAGAGGCCTTCAAAACAACCACGTTTTGGCTGATGCTCACCGGCAGTTCTCTCCGCATATCGGTCACCAGCGGATTGCTGGTCCACGCCATTCCGATCATGGCCTGGAAGGGACTCAATGAGCAGTCTGGCGCTGATCTAGTCGCCCTGTTGTTTTTCATCGCCATTCCGGCCCGGCTCTTCTTTGGCCTGTACAACTCCGGACTTCAAACCCGGTTTGTGTTGTCCATGGGAATGGCCTTTGGAACACTGGGTTTATTCATACTGGTCTTCGTAGACTCCGGATGGTCTGTCTATGCGTTCGTCGCCGGCATCGCGCTGCTGGAAGGAGCCACCACCTTAAACTGGGTGCTAATGGGCCAGTATTACGGGCGGCGCAACTTCGCCACCATCATCGGCATCATCACTGCCGTCTACAGCGTGGGAATGCTCGCTTCGCCCCTATTCTTGGGCTGGATATTTGACCACACCGGCACCTACCGCGTTGGCTTGATTGTATTCATCTTCATGTGCGCCATCAGTTCCGTTTTCTTCTTCTTCAGCTCCAGGCCGCCCGCGCCATTGCGGATGCAGCGTCAGTTGGGGTAATCCGGAGACTGATAAGATAGCCGTCAAACCGTAACGTCCTTAGGATTTAGATGGCTGCAACGATAATCTTTGACCTTGGCGGCGTCCTGGTGCACCTCAATTGGGACAAGGTCTGCACACCATTGACCGAGTTGTCCGTTCAGAGCTACGACGAGGTCCTGAAGGAAGTCCAAAACGGGCCGATTGTCCAGTCGTCCATGGTGGGCCAATTATCTTCTCAAGAATTTCACCAAGCCCTCTGCACCAAGATTCAGGTAGAGATCGAATTCGACCCGTTCATCGATATCTGGAATTCGCTGCTTAGCGAGGATCAGGCCATGTCCTCATTTGTTTTGGAGTTGGCCTCATCGCACCGCTTGATACTCGCCTCCAACACCGACGCGATACACATCGAGTATTGCCGCAGACGATTCAACGTCCTTGGTCGGTTCAATCGTCTTTTTCTATCCAACGAAATGGGGCTGATCAAGCCGGACCCAGCCTATTTCCAACACGTTCTAGACGAACTGCACACACCTCCAGCCGACTGCATATTCATCGACGACCGGTCAGAAAATGTTCTTTCGGCGCGCGAACTCGGCATCAACAGCCTAGTGTTCGAGTCCATCGATCGACTGAAGTCGGATCTTTCAAAGATTACTTAGTCAAACCAACCGACACAACAGGAGTCACCATGCCCCAATCGAAACCTGTCCACTATGACGACGCCGGGCCAGAGGTGCGCGCCGTTTACGACGACATTAAAGCCACCCGCGGCATTCACGACGTTAATAACTACTGGAAGCACATCGCCAACCACTCGCCAACGCTAAAACGCACCTGGGAAACCGCCAAAGAAGTGATGGCGTCAGGGGCTCTGGACTCTTTGGTTAAAGAGATGATCTTTGTGGCAGTCAGCGCCAGCAATGGCTGCGAGTACGGCCTGCGTTGCCACACGGACACTGCCCGCAAGCAGGGAATGACTGATGAGATGTTGGGCGAGCTGCTGGCGGTCGTCGGTGTGGCCAGCCAGGCAAAAATCCTGGCCAACGGATACCAGATACCGGTCGACAAAGATTATTAAGTAGCACTGAGTAAAGCGCTGTCCAATAGTTAGCGTTACTTACAACACCCAGATGTATGGCCCTAGCAATAGAAAAGCCCCACACTTGAGCGGCTTTCAGCTTCGTTGTATTTGGGCAAAAAAGAGTGCCCTCAGAAACTTTTCTGAGGAGTTGATGCGCATAGCGGCTTAGTGGGCAATTGCGCGCCATGCTAAACTACCCCAACCATTTCTAATCAATCTGATTGTTACTTACGACGGAGTTACGACATGCAAGCTGAAGTTAAGCACTTGACCACCGCTGACCTGGAAGCTGGCCTTAGTGAGATACGGAACTCGCCTAAGGATGAGTCTGTACTGGACATGATTGTCAGCAGGCCAGAAGAAGATGGACGGGAAATCATGACCCTGGCCGACTTGGACACAGAGGTAGGCCTTGTGGGCGACACCTGGCAGAACCGGCCCAGCGCCCGCAGCGACGACGGCAATGCCCACCCAGACATGCAGATTACCATCATGAATTCTCGCGTGGCCCAATTGGTGGCCCAGGACAAAGAACGCTGGCCCTTGTCTGGTGACCAACTTTTCGCCGACATTGACCTCAGTGCAGTGAACATGCCCCCTGGCACTCGCATCGCTGTGGGTTCGGCCATCCTAGAGGCCACAGATCAGCCCCATACCCCCTGCAAGAAGTTCTCCGCCCGGTACGGCGTCGACGCCCTGAAGTTCATCAGTTCCGCCATCGGCAAAGAACTCCAATTGCGCGGCATCAACTGCAAGGTGGTTCAGAACGGTGAGATTAAACCCGGCGACGTTGTTAGAAAGCTCTAGACGATCGGTCACGCCCGCGGCAGAAGCCCCGAAACTTGCAGCACTCAAAAGAGGAGATACCTTGGCCACATTGACAGCGCCCGACGCCGTAGCGATGGACAGCCAAATGCTGGAGCAGGTCAAACAACTCTTCCAGAAGCAGATTGATGACGGCCTACACCCTGGCGCCGGGCTGGCAGTGTATCGCTACGGGAACCTGGTTCTGGACATCCACGGCGGCACCATGAGCGACGGCAAACCTGTTACCGACAAGACAATGTTTGTACTGATGTCGTCCACCAAGCCGCTGGCCGCGTCGTGCCTCTACATACTGAAAGAACGGGGCAAGATTTCCTACGATGATCTGGTGTCCAAGCACTGGCCCGAGTTCGCGCAGTTCGGCAAAGAGACGGTCACTATTGGACACATCCTGACCCACCGAGGCGGATTCCCAAAGACGCCAGAATCCCTACCCCCAAGCGATTGGCCCGACTGGTCCAAGGTCGTCAACGCAATGGAACAAGCGCCGACCATCTTCCCCCCCGGAGAGACCCTGGCCTACCACCCCAGCAACTACGGTTGGGTTATTGGCGAGATTGTCCGGCGAGTTGACGGCCGAAGTTTCACCCAGTTCTTGGCCGAGGAACTGGCGGCTCCTCTGGGAATGAATTCCACCCACGTTGGGCTCCCCCAAGGACTTGAAGACCTGGTTTCGCCCATGTACGAGATGGAAGAAGGCACTGACTCAACCGATTGGTGTGCCATCCACAGCCAATCCTCGGTAATCAAAGCCATCGCCCCCGGTACAAACGGAGTTGCTACAGCCGGAAACTTTGCCCGGTTCTACGCCATGCTAGAACGCAAAGGATCGCTGGACGGAGTAACCATCATCAACACCGAGACCACCGAAGAGGCTACAACCTTTCAGGTGGAGGGAGTGGACAAATCAACCGGCGCGTTTGCCCAACGCTCGTTGGGCCTGGCTCTGGCCGATGAACGCATGGGGAAATCTACTGGAGACCCACTGAAGACCTTTGGCCATGGAGGTGCGGGCACTTCCATTGGATGGGCCGACTTCGACTCGGGTCTGGCTGTCGGCTACATCACCAATGGCTTCCAGGGTGGCGACGTCAACAACGCCCGGTTGGCTGCGGTCTCCCAGGCGGTCCGCAAAGCCTGTATTTAGCGCTACTCAATTACGCAATCGAAGATAAAAAAGGGGCGCAAATGCGCCCCTTTTTTATTTTTAAAGATCGACCTAATCAACTTGGCCGCTGTGACTCGTATCAAACCAAGACGAAATTAACTCTAAGGCAGTAGGCGGGGACGGTAACTATGACCACAATAGATAGTATTTTGGGCGGCAACCTGTCTCGACACGCCTTTCTCAGCAGGCTGGCGATAATCGCGGGCGGTTCAGCCGTTGCACTGGCCTGCGGCTCCGATGCACTGCCATCGCACCCACCACCACCAGTGCACCAAGCCCAACAACCCTGCCTGCCACTGCAACAAGTGTCCCGAATACTACAAGCTCACCTGACTCCATCGAATCTGGCCCGCCACCAACCAGGATCCCTAGTCGCCCCGTTTTCTTTTCGTTAGATGTTCTCGTCGTACTCATGTTTATGTCACCCCGCTTGTGTCGGGTTAAGTCCTGGCAAATCCCAGTTGTCCGTTATCTAATCCGATTCCGGAGGCATCTGCTGTGATGTATCTCTTGAATAGACTAACCCTAGAGAGGGTATTTCTAGTCCATCACAAACACGCATTTCCCAGTTTTTGCGCCATCAAATTCTTTAAATGCTTCCACCGCCTGGTCCAACCGATAGCGGTGGGTTATGAGTTTGTTCAGCGGGGCTTTAGTGTCGACGAAGAAACGTTCTATTTCAATCAGCTCGGCTTTGCTGAACGTCCATGAACCGAAGATCGTTGCCACCTTGAAAATGACATCGGCATTGAAATCTATTTCCGCCGCGCCGCCGATGCCCACATAGCAGCAGCGACCAAATGGGCGCAGGCTTTTCAGGGCCTGCTGCCGGGCCAATGGATTGCCAGAAGTCTCTAGAGTGGCTGTAGCGCCCAAACCACCTGTCAACTCACGAACCGCTTCCACCGTATCAACTTCCTGTCCATTGATCACATGATCCGCGCCCAGTTCCTTGGCCAGCGCCAACCGCTCCGAGACCACATCAACAGCAATGACCTTTGCACCCATGGCCTTGGCCGACAAAGTTCCACTTGCCCCTACCGGCCCCTGTCCAAATACAACCACGGTGTCCCGACCGGAGATTTCCATTTTCTTGAGACCGTTCCAGGCGGTGCCGGTGCCGCAAGATATGGCCGCACCTTCTTCAAAAGACAGTTCGTCATCCAGTAACACCAGGCTTCGGGATGGCACTACGATGTAGTCAGCATTGGCACCGTGACCAGTTCCACCGCCAAAGGTGATACGACCCTGAGGACACAGTTGTTCGTAGCCCATGGAACAATTCTCACAGACTCCACAGCCGGCGTAGTGGTGGCAGATCACCCGGTCCCCCACCTTGATTCCGGGAGGGGCTCCAGGCGCAAGTTCTTCAATGACACCACAGGGCTCGTGGCCAGTAATCATGTCCGTTGGCTCTGAACCTCTATATCGGTGCAAGTCGGTTCCGCATAGGCCCGACGCCCGAACCTTGAGCACAGCATCTCCCGGACCAGCCTGGGGGTCTTGGAATTCTCTGATCTCAGCCTGCCTATTTCCCGGAAATGTCACTCCACGCATGTGTTAACTCCTGAAATGTCGATTCTGAGTATTTTACAGTTTCGCCCGAGCCCACGCATTTTTGGGATAATATCCGACTGCGAGCCAGGTTAAGTGAGCCAGCTTAAGTTGAAAACCACCGTGGCCATCGGTTCGATAACTGTTTTCCTGATAGCTGCTTGCGGCGACTCAGCCACACCGAAACCCGGAATAGTCGAGGCAACGACTGCTGGCATAGCCGCGACGAAAGATTCCAATACCAAAATCTCAGACACTGAACCGAGTGGAGCTAACGTTATTGCCGTGTCCCTCTCCGGAAACTCTGGGAGTTACTTTGTCTCGGTGACGGTGGACAGCCCCGACATCGGGTGCGAATCTTTCGCAGATTGGTGGGAGGTGGTCTCAGACGACGGCGAACTGCTGACCCGCCGCGTTTTGCTGCACAACCACGTGGAGGAGCAACCGTTTACCCGCTCCGGTGGCCATTAAACGTTCAGCCCAGTGACATCCTTATTATTCGCGCCCACATGAGGCCAACCGGCTACGGTGGGGAGGTCATGCGAGGCACTGTGGCCGGGGGGCTCGCATCGGCGGCCATTCCACTTGGATTTGCCGCCAACCT
>DUCU01000110.1 GCA_012959605.1 Dehalococcoidia bacterium
GAACGACCTGATGACCCTTGGTATGCACCGTCGCTGGAAACGGCAGACCGCTGCGCTGGCGGCTCAGGCACTTAACGGGACAGCCATAGACGTGTCCTGCGGCACCGGTGACCTGGCGTTGGAGCTGGCTCGCCTGCCGCGAATCTGCCACACTGTGGGGCTGGACCTGTTACCAGGGATGGTCACTCAGGGTCACGCAAAGTCCAAATCCCGAAGCATGTCTGATTTTGTCACGATGATGACCGGTGATGCCCTTTCATTACCATTTGACGATGATAGTTTTGCCTGTGCCACCGCCGGGTTCAGTCTGCGCAATATGCCCAGCGTGGAGACGGCGCTATTGGAGATGATTCGAGTTGTCCGGCCGGGCGGTCGAGTGGCGATATTGGAACTCTCCCCTATGAGCCCAGGGTTGAGATCGACCCTTTTTCGTCCGATATTTCATGGCATCGTGCCGTTGATCGGGCGGTTGGTCGCTGGTGACCGGTCAGCATACTCCTACCTACCCAGGTCGGTTGATTATTTCCCCCAGGCTGGTCGTTTGGCGGACATGCTCTCCAGTCTGGGATTGGACGACGTTGGATACCGAAGACTGGGTTTTGGGACGGTTGCGATCCACTGGGGTATTAAATCCGGCAGGTCTGATCAATTTTCCAGTCAAGTTTTACCGGAATACCACTCAAGATAGGTCTGCTTTAATCCCTTGTGGAACAACGAAAATGAGCTTGTTTCTCCTTTATCGCTAAGTTAAACTGGATATAACACTGCGGTATTCGACGCTCCCTCATTTTACGCATAATTTTGTCCGTCGACTATCTATAGAAATAGATTTATGTCCAGCATACTCGACAAGCTAGACCCGGTAATCAAACGCTACCATGAGATTGAAGAATCCATGGGAGATTCTGAGATTGCGGCCGACTTCGGTCGTGTTCAGGCCTTAGCCAAAGAACGAGCATCCCTGGAAAACCTGGTCGTTATCGGCGAGAAGTATAAGAAACTCTCCGATGAGATAGAAGGGCTGAATTCTTTGGTTCGAGACGGATCAGACCAGGAATTGGTTGTCATGGCCAAGGAAGAATTGACGGAAGCCCAACAAAAACTAGAAGAACTAACCCAGGAATTGCGCGTGGCTTTGCTTCCCCAAAACCCCAACGATGAAAGAGATGTAATTATCGAGGTACGGGCTGGCACCGGCGGCGCAGAAGCCGGTATCTTTGCTGCCGACCTCTACCGTGCCTACTCCCGTTATGCCGTCAACCAAGGCTGGAAAGTCGATGTCATGGACTCCAACCCAACTGAGGTTGGTGGGTTCAACAAGATAGTTTTCCAGGTGGAAGGCAAGGGCGTTTTCAGTCGCATGAAATTTGAAAGCGGTGTTCACAGGGTACAGAGAATTCCTAACACCGAGACCCAAGGCCGCATTCATACTTCAACGGCCACTGTGGTGGTGCTGCCTGTTGTGGATGAAGTTGAACTCAAGGTTGACCCCAACGAACTTCGGATAGACATTTTCCATGCTGGCGGACACGGCGGACAGAACGTAAACAAAGTCGCCACTGCCGTCCGTATCGTCCACGAGCCTTCTGGCCTTACTGTCGTTTGCCAGGATGAACGCTCCCAGCACAAGAACAAAGAAAGGGCCATGTCCATGCTTCGGTCTCGATTGTTCGAGGCGGATGAGGAACGAAAGAACGCGGAGGCCAGTGAGGCCCGTCGTTCCCAGGTTGCTGGCGCCGATCGTTCTGAGAAAATTCGTACCTATAACTACCCCCAGGATCGGGTAACCGACCACCGCAGCAACGTTAACTTCCACGGCATTCCCCGCCTGATGGACGGCGGCTTAGAGGATATGTTCGATCGTCTCAGTGCCTGGGAAGAAGAACGTCTCCTGGCAGAAGCCACCAGCTAATCAGCCCTGCTGCGGCCCTATGTCGCGCCAAACTTCCAGTGGTGCGAACTCCGTCAGGGAATACCCTAATCTCTGAACTCCAAATTGGTTTTATAGGATAGAAATACGTCTATGGCAGTGCTACGTACCGTCATTCAAGATACCCATAAAAAACTGGAAGAGATTGGCATCCCCGACGCCAGACTTGAGGCTGAAGTCTTGGTAACGAGCGTTATGCG
>DUCU01000111.1 GCA_012959605.1 Dehalococcoidia bacterium
GACCCGGCGGCGATTCGTTGGACCTGGCAGTCTTGGTGATTGCCGCGATGCTCCGGTTGCAGGCCATGCCAGGGGGTACCACCATGGTCCTCGGCGTTAGTCCTGCAGGGAAACCCTAAAGCTGAAGGTGATGGTCCGGGTCACGATGCCGTCGAAGTCCTTTTCCGGCCCATACTCCTCCGATGAAAACCTAAGCTCCATGCCCAGGCCGCGCATGTCATTGGCCAGGGCTTCCACCCTGCGGCGGACCTCTGCCACATCTTGATCAAGTTCTGCTAAATCGTCTGTTGCCATCGGTCTTGAACACCTAACAGGGACGCCAATCCCCATAGACGAGAATGACGCCCCTTAGTTTATCGAGTTGGGTAAAGTCTAGTAGTAGACTGCGGTTCCGGAGCCGCCACCGGCCATGATGACCTCACCGGTCACGGCCCATGACTTGTCGGACGCCAGATAGGCTGTTAAAAACCCAATCTCTGAAGCGTCAACCATGCGGTTGATGTGGTTGCCTCGGGGTGAACCGTCGGCAAAGTCCAGCGCTTCAGCTTCTTCGGGAGTGACTCCCAGCGCCTTGCCTCGAGCCTCCAGCAAGCTCACGGTGCGCTCGGTACGAGTTGTGCCGGGATGGATGCAGTTCACGGTAATCCCAAACTTGCCCATCTGCACCGCCAAGGTCTTGGTCAGGTGAACCAGGGACACGTTACGTGCGCCGCCGCTCAAGTTGCCGGCATTCCTGGCGTTGCCGCCGCTGATGTTGATGATCCGGCCCCAGGGCTGTTCCTTCAGGAAGGGAATGGCCGCCCTGGCACAGCGCAAAGCACCAACGTACTTGGTGTCAAAGTCGCTGAGCAGTTCACTTTCGTCCAGACCGTCGATTGGCCCAGTCGCGGAAGGCGAACCGCCGGGCAATGAAGCACTGTTGACCAGGATATCCAGGCCACCCAACTGCTTCACGGCTTCAGCCATGACACTGTCCACCTGTTCGCGGGAGGTCACATCCAAGGCCATGGGGATGATCTTTCGACCAGTTATGTCTTCAATCTCTTTGGCAGCCTCGTCCAAGGCTGATTGCGTCCGCGACGCAATGACAACATCGCAGCCTTCTTTGGCAAGTTCCAAGGCGATGGCCTTGCCGATACCTCGGCTGCCGCCACCTACAAATGCGCGTTTATCTGTTAGTCCAAAATCCATTTCAAGGTCTCCTCATTGTTCTTAAATACCGGGGTTTTTAAATACCAGGGTTCTCAGATAATGGAAGGCCACCCAACAGTGGGGGCCGATGCTGGGCGCATTTTACACAACGCCTGATTCTGCGGCAATGAGCGTGCTGCCCGGCTTGGCTTTCACCAGCGCCAACACCGACAGCACCGGCAGAGCCATCATCACTACCATGCCAGTCATGTAGCTGCCGGTCAGGTCGTGGAAGATAGCCAACGGCAATGGGCCGACCGCCGATGCGCAGAAGTTAATGGTCATTGCGGAACCCTGTATTCGGCCCAGTCCGTTGCGCCCATAGTAGTGGGCCCAGATCACGCCTTGGACTATGTGATGAGCTCCCCCGGAAACTCCCATCACTAATACGTAGACCACAGCCATGAATACGGAATCCACCGCCACAACCAAGATTAAAGCAACCAGCAATGTTGCCATATTGAAGGCGTAGAGCGCCTTGGGTCCGATACGGTCAACGGCGAACCCAGCGATTATTGAACTGACCGCCGACGATGCCGCAAAGACCACAAACACCCCGGCCGCCAGTGTGGCGCTCAGCCCTTTCTCTTCGAAAATCGACGTTTGGTGGAACACCAACGCTGTAGACACCAGACCCGGCGTCCCCAAGGACAAAGCCAGCAGCCAAAAACTCATGGAACTGAAGACTTTGGTCTCTCGCTGGCCCCCAACCATCGCCCGTCTAGTCTCGGAGATCGGTGGCTCTGAAGAGCCGTCTGGGTGTAGGCCAACGTCCTCCGGGCGGTTTTTCACTACCAGAAGAGTTACTGGAACGATCAATAAAATGGCCACGACGCCAATCACTGCATAGGCCTCACGCCAGCCGATGCTATTGATCAAGAATCTGGCGAAGGGTGGGAAAAAGGCGTTGGATAGCACACCTCCCATACCCATAAGGGCAATGGCACGGCCCCGCCGCGAGACGAACCATTGGTTCACCAGCAGAATCGAGTTGATGCTCAACGACCCCTGACCCAGCGCCCTCAAGGCACCAAACGCGATGTAGAACAAGACAATGTTGGTGGCAGTAGCCATGCCAAAACAGGCCGCGCCAAACCCCAATCCAATGGCCACCAACATGATTCTTGGCCCGTAACGGTCGGCAAGCCGGCTGACAATCGCAACCAACACGGCGCTCATGCCGGTGCTGGCCAGGTACAAAAGGGAGACACCAGGACGAGAGAGGCCTGTGTCCTCAATGATGGAATCGATGAATATAGAGAAAACGTAAGACTGGCCAGGCCCACTGCTGAAGACCACCAATCCCGACGCGGCAACGATGAACCAACCGTAGAAGATGCGGCGGTCATGCCTTTTGGAATTTTCAGTTGGGGTCGTGATGTTGTTTCCTAACCACCTGTTTTCTTGGCATGGGTCGGCTAGACGCATCAGGCCGAACCGACCACTAATAATACGACAGATACCCCAAACGTGTTCCCCGTTACGCCAACCTGGGCTATAGTGTTTGCTGCGCCGTTATTCACGGAAAGCGTAGGCAACGACACCGATAAAACTTTAACCACAGACGGGGGAAGCTCAATGGCCGCCAAGAAAGGGACCGGACTGCTGATGGTCTGGTGCGATGTTCCAGAAGACAAAGAAGATGAGTTCAACCGTTGGTATAACGGCGAACATATTGCAGAGATATTCACGGTGCCCGGAGTGCTCAGCGCCGCCCGCTATGAAGCGGTGGTGAATGGCCCCAAACACCTGGCTTGCTACGAGCTTGATAGTCCGGCTGCCGTCTTGGGTGACGGCTTCACTAAACGGACAAAGTCCAAGTGGAGCGAAACCATGGGACCGACTCTGATCGGGACCAATTTCTTCAACCCTCTCTATGAAATGATCTACCCCTATTCCCTCACAGACGAAGTTGCCAACAGTGGTATGGCCCCGGCCCTGCACATTGGCCGCTTGGCTATCACTGCCGACCGGGCCACCGAGTGGAACGAGTGGTATGACACGGTTTTTGTGCCTAATTTCGAGACTGTGCCCGGCATCATACGCGGCCGCCGGTACAAAACGGTGCGCGGTGAAGAGCCCATGTATTCAGTAGTCTATGAACTGGAAAACGAGATGGCCTCTCGTTCGCCCGAGTGGGAATCCCAAATAACCGCCGACCCCAGGAACGCAGAGATGATGGGTCTGATCAGCCACGGCCACGGTTCACCTAGCATCTACAAAAAGACCTTTGAGCTTTAACCTGCAAAAATCTTTAACTGGAGCAAACCCATGCCCAACCACATAATTAACGTCGGCGACGTTGAGCTGATTTCCCTCAATGACAACCTGCCCGTCAGGTCGCCCTTTGTGGCGTTTCCCCACACAACCATTGAGCAGTGGAACGAATACCCTGAGTTGATGGCCGACCACGAGAACGGAAAGCACCGCTGGGGTTCATTGGCTGTCCGGTCGTCTGGCAACTTGATCATCGTCGATACTGGCATGCAGGGTGAGGGCTGCTATCTGCTAGACGACATGAAAGAGAAGGGCATTGACCGCGACGAGGTGGACATTGTCGTCTTTACCCACGTTCACCCAGACCACGTTGGCTGGAATTTCACCGACGGCAAGATAAACTTCCCCAACGCCCGGTTCCTGGTTCCTCAGAAGGACTGGGATTACTGGACTCAACCGGATGTCATCAACACGGTTGAGTACGTGGTGCCACAGGTGCTACCACTGCAGGAACTGGGCGTGATGGACCTGGTTGACGGCGAGTACTCGATCACACCGGAATTGACCACCTACCCAACTCCCGGCCACACACCGGGGCACAGTTCCATCCGCGTGGAGTCCAAGGGCGAGCATGCATTCATCCTGGGCGACGTAGCCCACAGCCCGATTCAGGCCCACTACACTGATTGGAATCCCGAGTTCGACATCATCCCCGAAGCTGCCAGGGCCACCAGGCATGCGGTATTGGACATGCTGGAAGCTGAGGGCACGCTGGTTTCAGCCGGGCATTTCCCAGACCCTGGTTTTGGCCGTTTCGTCCGTGGCGAAGAACGGCGATTCTGGCAAGGCCTTTAGACCCCAGATGCTAGAGCAACAGTTAAATGACGACTCGCCAGCGCTTTTGAGGTTCCCTCAGTTCGAGTCTCACCTATACGAAATTGCTGCCGGTGAAGTGGCAGGGCTAACCGAAGAGCAGCTCGATTTTGAATCGGACAAGTGGGGTTGGAGTGGGTGGAGTATCCGGCGTCAGTTGAGCCACATGGCCTCCGGTAATTTCCGCTGGTTCTGGCAGCGATGGGGGCTAACTATGTACCCGGAAGGCCCGCCGGCAAACCCACCGAATGCCGAAGAAGTCAAAGTGTTGGCCCAATCCAAGTATGACCGCAGACTGGATGAAGGCGTTTATTGGGATGTAAAACTAATCCTAGAAGAGCTGCAACGAGGACTTGCCCTGGGGCAGACGATACTCTCTCAACATACCGTAGGGTCTCTCAGAACCGAGGAATTTGAGTACGCCGACACCGGCGAATGGCCTTGGTTTTACAACATTCATAGCACGGGCCTGAGGCGAGATAGCGAGACTCCAACCAAGATTTGGTTCAACCTGGAGACTATATTTAGGCACCGGTACTACGAGCACATCACCCATCTCTACAACATTCAACGTATTAAGCAGGCCCAGGGCTTGTCCACCAAAACTGAGGTTCCAATCGAAGGCTATATGGCATTGCCCGGCTGGGACCTCAGCACACCAGACTGATACGCGATCGGAGAAGACGATGCCCAAAGCGAAATTCGTGCCCTTTGATAGTGTGGAACATCAACAGAAACGACCCGGAGTACTGCTAACAAGTTTGGTTGATGGAAACACCGGGGCAACTCAGATATCCAGCGGTGTCGCCGAGTTTGAAGTTGGAGCTTCTGCGCCCACCCACTACCATGACGCCGAGGAATCAGTGATTGTAATCAAGGGTGAAGGTCTGATGGTGATTAACGGCGAAGAGCACATTGTACGGCCCAACGACGCCGCCTTCATCTCCCCTGGCGCCCACCACAGCATCGCCAATCACGGAGACACGCCATTCAAAATCAGCTGGACCTACGCCAGTATCAACTGGTCAACTACCCCGGTGGAATAGCCCCTAGTCCAACATACGTATGCTGGCGAACCGAATCAGGAAGAACAGGCTGACGACTAGGGCGATGCCACCGCCAATGGCCATAGCAACGTCAATACCAACCAGCATTCCCACCCCGCCGGTCAGGGATGCAAACAGTGGGATTAGCCCGCTCTCGTAGTGCCAAACGCTGGTCACTCGACCACGTAGGTTGTCGGGCACCAAAGTCTGGATCAATGTCTGGTTGGCCACTATGAAATGGGTCTGGAAGAAACCCATGATCAGCATGATTGGAATCGACAGCCAGATCCATTGGGACAAGCCCAAAACCAGGATGACTGAGGAGCCGGCGATTAGGGCGATCTGCGTCACCAGACCCTTTTTGGTGAAGAAGCCGAAGGACGATATCACCACGGTGGCCACTAGGCCTCCTGCTCCCATGACCACAACCATGGCCGTGCTGACCCCGGCACCGCTGCCCAAAGCTTCTTCAGTGTAGGCCGGGAGGAACAGCAACAGGGGCATGAATATGCCGGTTCGGACAAAGTTCATCATCATCAAACGCAGCAGGTTTGCGTTGCTCACTATGAAGGACATTCCCTCTTTAAAGTCCGCCACCGCCGACGCCTTAAGCCGGGTAGAATCTAACCGGAACGGCGTTTTCATGGGTACCAACAACAGGATCATCCCAGCGTAAAGGCCCGACTCAACAAAGAAATTCCACTGGAAGTCCACGGTTTCAATCAATACGCCGCTGATAGCCGCGCCAACCAACCGCATCGAAGTGACCGCCATTGCGTTCAAGGCCAGAGCATTGCCCAGGTCTTCCTTGGGAACGGTGTTGGCAACCAGCGCTTGACGGACCGGCTGAACAAATGCGAAACCTATCCCCGAGACGAGCATGTAACCGTAGACGTGCCAGATGGTGTCAACTTTTCCGTAAACCACCATCGTCCCAAAGGTCAGAGCTGATGCAACCATGACCAATTGGATAATCATGACCATCTTGCGGCGATCGTACCGGTCGGCTAAAACTCCGCCCCAGGGGCCCAGAGCCAACACCGGCATGGCGCGGACGGCCACCGTCAAGATGGAATGGAGCGCCGACCCGCTGATGTCCAAAGCCAGCCAGCCAATGGTGACAAACTGCAGCCATTGGGCACAGTTGGCAAACATGTTGCCAGTCCATAGATAACGGTAATTAACATTCTTCTGTATGGAGGAGAATGTTTTTACTCGCCTTGTCGGCGGGCGAAGGGCCGGATTCAGGGGCGCGGGATCAGAGGATTGGGGTGAGTCTGGGCGCAAACTGTGGGGTGTGTGGCTCCCGGATTGAAGTAGGGACGCTCCCAATCCTAGTACCGCAAAGGTGCTGAAGCAAGGGTTCGTGTCTGCACTGGGGTTAAAAGCACTATCACTCCGTTAGGTTCTTGGTTAAACTACCCGCGGCCCAAGGACAAATCTATTCGGCGGTCACCAACATGAAATTCGGTCTATTCCAATCGGTCCAACTTCCCAACCCCAACGAGCAAGTCAGGTATTACAAAGAGGCATTGGCCCAAGTGCTCCACGCTGAGCAGCTTGGTTTCGACTCGGTTTGGATCACCGAGCACCATTTCTCTCGCCACGGTATCGTCTCGGCAACGCTGTCGTTATTGGCCTATCTGGCCGGCGTCACCAAGACGATACGGCTGGGCACCGGCGTCACCGTTTTGCCCTTTCACAACCCAATTGAACTCGCCGAGCAAGCAGCTACAGTGGACTTGCTCAGCGACGGTCGCTTGGACTTTGGCGTAGGTCGGGGTTTCCAGTGGGGCGAGTTCCACAAGCTGAACATCCCTATGGAGGAGTCCAGCCGGCGGTTTGAGGAGACCATGGATGTACTAACCAAGGCCTGGACATCAAACAAACCCTTCGACCACAACGGCGAGTTCTGGCAGTTCAACGACATGACTGTGCACCCGCGACCGGTCCAGTTGCCCCACCCGCCGATCTTCGTGGCGGCGTCCAGCGAGACTAGTGTTAACCGCGTCGCCCGCAACGACTGGAACTTGCTAATTGGACAAGGTGAACCCTTCGATCAGGTTGCCAACCAGATTCGGTTCTACAAGGGAGCGTTGGCCGAAGCAGGGCACGATTACAACCGGGGCCGGGTTGTGGTCGCACGACCCATGTATACGGCCCTAAACGTGTCCCAATCACGAAACGACACTGAAGCCCCATTCATGTGGTTCAAGCAGACCGGACAGGATGTTGGCGCACCGCCGGACAATGAGGTGGAGCTGCTGCCTGAAGAGTACCAGGCCTACCGGAGCAGATTCGCCAAGGACATAACCTTCGACTACAACGCCATGTACGAGAATGTAGCCCTATTTGGCACGCCCGACGATATTACCGCCAAGATCAAAGACCTGGAAAAATCAGGTGTGGAGAAGCTAATCTTCTTCATCAACTTTGGCGGCATCGAGCACAAAAAGGTACTCGCTTCTCTGGACCTATTCGCCAAAGAAGTAATGCCAAACTTTACAGCTTAGGGATTCGGTTGGGAGCTGGTTAATTCATGGCTGCCTGGATTCCTACCTTCGGGGGAAAGACGAGAGGTGGAGGGGTGGCTATCCTATGGAAACAGGTTCGTCGGCACTCCACTCACTGTCAGCATGTCGAACCACTGGTCGGCAAAAGTCATGCTCCAGCAAGTAATCCTTCGACATGCTTAGGATGAGCGGGGGTCTCTCCGCGCCCAACCGTCATTCCTGCTTTCGCAGGAACCCACTGCGCCGCCAAATTCTCCATCCATTAGGAGCAGGCTGTTGTGGCCGGTGCTAAAACGGGAAGAGTCTAGTCCCTAAAGTTAACGAACTGCAGTGGTTGGGTGTTCTTCATGTCTTTGATGAAGGTAATGGCCGCCTGGAGGTCGTCCCGTTTCTTGCCAGTAACTCGGAGTTCGTTGCCCTGAATCGCTAGCTGGACCTTCATCTTGGCCGACTTCACTTCCTTGACGATCTTGCGGCCCAAATCGCTGTCGATTCCCTGTTTGATGTCCACTATTTCACGAAGGCTGCTGCCCGCGGCGTCCTGTGCGTCTTTGAAATCAAGAGCGCCCAGCTCCACCTTGCGCATGGCCAGGTACTTACGGAGCAACTCCTCAACCTGCTGCATCTTCATGGTGTCGTCTGCGGTCAGGGTCAATGTGTCATCCGAGCGGACAATCGCGCATTTGGTGTTGGCCAGGTCAAAACGCTGGTTGATCTCACGTTCGACTCCGTTCAGCGCGTTATCAACTTCCGCCAAGTCGGTTTTGGACACCACATCAAAAGAAGGCATGGAAAAGAGCTCCTTCAACTTTCCTGGTCAATTTAAAAATAGATTTCGGGTTAAGAGGTGCTTTAAATGGGACTTATATTCGAAATGTCAACTAACGGTTTCGTACATTTCAACCGCGGATACGATTGCTTCATATTGAGCACAGGCAGTTTATTTTCGTTAGGCCGACAGCAAGTCTGAAAAATAACTGGCGCCATCCACGATGTGAATGACGCCGGTTATGACCATTGAATCATGATTAACTCGTCTTTTTAGACTTTTTAAGCTTGTTCAGCTTTTCTTGGAGTTTAGCTTTTTCTAACAAGTGTTTAGCTTTAGCTTTCAAATCACGTGGGCTCTTATTGAGCGACCCTTTCGTTCTAGGCATCTTCATATCATTTATTATTATATGTCAAGTAAATGTTATTGTGGCTTTGATTTGTATAGGATTCCACGGTCCAATAACTTGACTAAAGTCCAAGCTGTTTTCTGGACATAAACCAATGAATAGTTTTCATTGCCCCCTCAACTGCTATGCACTCTTGACTAACTGCACTGGCTTTTTGGATTTTAAGTTGCTCTCACGTCCATCTGGGCCGCTTTTATGAAAATAATGTAGTTATCCTAGGAAATTCTGGTTAGACCTAGGTGCCCATTAGTTAAGCGATAGCAAACTAAAACGGTAAAGACAAATTTTCGAGGCCTTGCCGAAAAACCCATTTGAAATCCATATTGAGCCCAGGCCCGGCTAGGTGCTACAATCTCTAAGGCTAATCACTCCGGTGCTAGCCGCGGCAGTACCCTCTTTTGCAACGTTCCCCGATAGCTCAGCGGTAGAGCGGTCGGCTGTTAACCGATAGGTCGTAGGTTCGAATCCTACTCGGGGAGCCATTTCAAGCCTGGACTATTCCTGAGTGTTTTCCTTTGCCCCTCCAAAATAGGAGGCTTTTTTTTTGTCTAGATCGCAAAGAGCCTGCTTTATAGTTCGGAATCCCTTTATAAATTCGCACAACCGGGTGTAGTGGTGGCCAGGCCTAGCGGATTAGAACCTGTTAATAGTCTTTAGAGGAATATGAGATTTGACCTGCCTTCAGTTCTAGTTTCTATAAAAGATGGCGTCATTGATTTGGGTTGGGGACATCCATCATCACGGCTTCATCCCATTGAAGCCATCAGGATGGCGTCTGAGAGATTGTTGGCCTCAGATGACAGTACACCTCTTCAGTATGGTGCAACTCAAGGTTTTGGTCCTTTCTTAGAAAGTTTGTCAGGGTTTTTGTCTAGGCAACCGGCATACGGTATACCGGTTGACCCTCGCCATTTATTCCTCACTGCCGGTGCCTCCCAAGGTCTCGATCTGGCTTGCACTCTTTATGCTCCAGCAGGATCCACTGTAGTGGTAGAGGAGCCGACTTATTTTGTAATTGAAAAGATTTTCCGAGACCGTGGTTTGAACGTAATAGGAGTGCCTACAGACTCACAAGGGATGCTAGTTTCTGAATTAGAGAACTTACTATTGGATGGGTTGAAACCCAGCATCTTATATATTATCCCGGCTTTCCAGAACCCAACTGGCTTATGTTTATCAAATGATAGACGAGGCCAGCTAATCTCTTTAGCAAATAAATTTGATTTCCACATACTTGCCGATGAGGTGTACCAGTTAATTCACTTTGATGAGTTACCTCCGAAACCGTTCCTCGCATTCGATGAGGGAAACCGGGTTATATCCTTCGGTTCATTCTCAAAAATATTAGCTCCGGGACTCAGGACTGGTTGGATTCACGCTGCACCCGAAGTAATTAAAAAGTTCTCAGACGCAGCTCTTACTTTTAGTGGGGGAGGATTCAATCATTACTCGGCCGCTTTGATTAGAGAGGTGATTGATCTAGGTTTGCTTGATACGCATGTGTCGGTTCTCAGGGAAGAATACTCAGTTAGATCTGATGCGATGCACCAAGCCCTACAACTTTATTTCGGGAACGAAATCGAATATACACGCCCATCAGGTGGCTATTATTTTTGGCTAACCTTTCCCGAGGGGTTCGATTCGGATCGCCTATTAACCTCAGCCGAGAAAGCCGGTGTCTCTTATAGACCGGGTAACGCATTCTCGGAATCTGGAAAGTTTTCCAGACAAATCAGGCTTGCCTACACTCTGTTTGAGGTTGAAGAGTTAAAGGAAGGTATATCTCGCCTTCACGAAGCATACAGCGAATATAGTATTGAATAGATTTTGGGTTATAAGATTTTCATTCTAGTTGCTCCCAAATTGTAACTTGGGTTAAATAGGCTTAATCCAGATTTTTTTCCGTAGGAAACCCTCCATTTTACTGGTTATGCATCATCTGGCGATTCGTACAACCGGGGGTAGTCGAGGGCCAGGACTAACGAATTAGATTGTGGTAATAGTCTTTAAAGGCAAATGGCCTACTTTACAGATATGAGTCCAATGGTTGATGCACACAACCCAGGGGGTAGGGAAATGAAGCTAACGGTAGTTATAGCGGTATTCATTGGAATCTTTGCACTCGCTTGCTCTAATGCTGAGCCTGCTCCGATGAACAGCAGCCCGCTGATTCGTGTACCTGCCTATATGGACGGAGCATGGCTTTGCAATAATTCAAGTTCTCCACTCGTAGACGACTTGAGCACAGAGCAAGAAGAAGACTACCGTTGTTCGTTAACAGTTGAATACACTGATGAATTTGCTATCGTCAAAAGCAACGGAATTCCAAACCATGATTATGAATCTGGTCTTGGCTGTTGCGCTGCAGAGGTTGAATATGAATGGAAGATCCCACTCAACCCAGAACTCGCTTCAACTGTCACCCAGGCTCCTGAAAGAGGAGCAATAGCAATTTCTGTTAATGGAGTTCCATTTTTTGGGCCTGAAGAAGGGCCTGGAGGAGACGCTGTAGCGTTGCATTTTGAATACTTTGTGGAGGATAGACAGCCGATAGTGCTTGGCCTGTGTGGAGCTCACTCTGCTGGTACTCAATTTCATTATCATTTCGACGGAAATTGTGTCCACTGGCACCCAGAGAAAGAAGAGAAAGATTGGAAAGATTGGGATATGGCTTTTCTTAAAACAAACGAAGCTTCTCCAGTTATAGGATTCGCATTTGATGGATATCCTATATACGGCCCTTATGGAATAGATTCAAATAACGTTTTGAAAGAAATGACTTCCAGCTATCGCCTAAAAAACGGGGAAAATGGTTATGGTGGCATAGATGATTGGGAGTATGTGCCAGGACTAGGGGATTTGGATGAATGCAACGGTATAACTTCAACAGTTAATGAACTAGATAAAGTCATCTACCATTACCATGCTTCTAGAATCAGTGGGTCAGGGGAAATCGGATTTCCGTATTTTATTCTTTGCTATAGCGGCATCCCCGAAACTAGCAATATGAATCAAGGTGGCCAAGGTCAAAGAGCTCCTGGTCAAGGCAGGCAGAATGGGGTACCTGATCTAAACAATCGTCCTCCAATGGGTAAACCAGATTGTCTGCCTGCTAATCCACCGCCTGGTAGGGACAAATACCCTCCTGATTGGTCAGATTTGATCCCTTGTTCCTAATAATGTACCCAGATTTGAAAGCCCATGCCTGATTTCCAAGACCAAGGGTGCCTATCAATACGACGCATATCGAATGAGAATTAAAACTGTCGGTTATCTAGAATAATTCGACACAGTAGAATACTCAGAGGCAAGGGTAAAGGAAGATAGCTCAGCGGTAGAGCGGTCGGCTGTTAACCGATAGGTCGTTGGTTCGAATCCTACTCGGGGAGCCAGTTTCTTCTTCTTTCTACTTTCCCCCACTTCTTTAGTTGTTTGTCTTCAGCAGTACGTAGGTGCTCACTTTCTTATAGAA
>DUCU01000112.1 GCA_012959605.1 Dehalococcoidia bacterium
TACTCTAGGCATGTCTTCTCCTCCTCACGGTTGTTTTAATGATTATTGTTGATTATTCGATGCCGACGATCTTGATGCTGGCGTGAATCTTGTAGATTCGGTTGATGTTTACTAGCAGCGGGGTAATCTGTTCCACGTATTTGGCATTGGCCAGGCTGCCGCCGTCCACGCCGCGCAGATTCTTTATCTTGTCGGCCAGGCCCATCACCAGCTTCTTGGCGTCGGCATGGTCAGAACAGACCACAACGTCACCCTCCATGATTGCTTCGGGATCTAGGAGTTCCTCGGCGCTGGCGTTCTGAAAGGCGGCCACAATTTGGGAGTCTGGCAGCATTTCCTGAGCTTCTTCCGCTGCCGACCCGGCTTCAACTTCAACGGCACTGGCGCCCTTGCCACGCTCAAATTTCATGGGTGCGATTACGCTGACCACGATTTTGCCCTTTAGCGCTGGTCCCAAGTCCTCTAACACCTGCCTTTGGCCCTCATATGGAAAGGCCAGAAATACCACATCTGCAGCGGCCACCGCACTGGCATTGTCGGAGCCATTGATCACAACCCCGGGCCGGGTCTGGGCCAACTCTTCCGCGGCGGTTGCGCCCCGGGCAGCGTCCCTAGACCCAATGATGGGTGCTTCTCCGCCCATAGCCAATCGCAGGGCCAGTCCTTTGCCCTCCGGCCCAGTTCCTCCTAGAATCGCTATTATTGATGCCACTATAAGCCTCTCGTTTTCAGACCAAATTGGATGAACTACCCTAGTACGGTGTAAAGTGCCTCACCAGCATAAGCGGTTGATGGTGCGGCAATACTATAGCGGGAACAAGAAGTTGATGGAAGGTCTGTCAAATAGGCCAATTAACTGATTGCATCCCGGTTAAGATTACCGCGATAACCTTGAGGCTCAATTATCAAGTAATCCTAAAAACGACGGGGACAGTCGCCTTTTGGAGACATGGAGGAATGAATTGAACCATGAGGGTAAATGGATGAAAAAGCCACGATTCTAGTATCGTCACTATCAACGCTAGTATTTTTGATTGCCACTTGCGGCAGCGATCCAACACCGGCCCCGCAGATTAACCGGGTGTCCTTCACGGCGATGGACTACGGTTTTAGGGGCCTTCAATTCATTCCTTCGGGGATGACAGAGATGGTCATGACCAACACCGGACGTGAACTGCATCATCAATAATTGCTGACTGTGCCAGAAGGTATGGCCATCGAAGACTCGATTGCCGGGCTGCTTTCTGGTGAAGCAGGACCGCCACCTCCGGGCGTTGAAGCAGCGGGAGGTGTGGGGCCAATTGGCCCTGGAGCCACCGGCATGACGATTCTGAACATGACTGCCGGTGATTATCTCATCGTCTGCTTTATTCCCAATGGCGAAGGCTACCTCGCATGGTGCTTGATATGAAAGCCAATCACAGTGATTGAATCGTCCGCACCAGTGGCTGCCCTGTCGGAAGCCAAAGTTTCTATTGATATGGTCGATTTCGGATTTGGTCTTTCAGGGGCTATCTCAGCCGGGCCTTAAAATATCAGCGTAACCAACAAAGGAGAGCAGGAACACGAAGCATTCTTGATTCGGCTGGCGCCAAACGCCACTGCGATGGTGTGGGTGCCTTTGCTCCTGACGCTCCCCCGGACTGCCTCCCAGTGAACCTCTGGGTGGTTTCCAGTCCATTCAACGTCAATGTCACTCCTGGTAACTATGCGTTCTTATGTTTCGTGGAAGACTCCGACACCGGTGCGCCCCACTTCGCACTGGGCATGCTAGAAGAATTCAGAATTCAGTAGAACAAAGTTGTCTCTCTGGGCGTTGCACAATAGCGATGAAAAGCCCCGGAAAAACGGGGGCTTCTTTATGGTTAGCACTAAAATGCCAGTCTTGTTTTCCTATCTGCGCTCGGCGATAATGGGGCCAATATTTGCCAATGCATAATTACGCGTGCCCCAGTGGAATTACCCCGCGTATTTGAATCGATTTGGAGGTCCATCATGGACGAGGATGCCAAGAAAACTGCTTTACGAATGATTCCCTATGGGATGTATGTGCTGACCAGCAAAAGCAAGGACGGCAAGGAAATTAGCGCCGCCACTGTGAACTGGCTCACTCAGACATCTTTTTCTCCGCCTCTGGTGGCCGTTGGCGTTAAGGGCGACTCCGGTGCCCACTCCCACATCACTGACACCGGCGTTTTTGCCGTTAACGTGATCGGCAAAGACCAACTTGACCTGGCCTTTAACTTCTTCAAATCTCATGAACGCGAAGGAGACTCCATCGGTGGACAGGCCTTTACCGCTGGCCCAGAGACTGGATGCGCACTGTTCACCGGTTCTCCTGCCTGGTGGGAGTGCAAAGTAGTTGGTCAACTGGACCAGGGTGACCACACCCTCTTCTTGGGAGAAGTCTTAGAGGCCGGTGTCAACGCCGAAGACCAAACAATCCTAATGCGCGAACACAATCTAAACTACGGCGGCTAGGCGACCGACGCATCCGGGTTTCCATATGAATGGTAACTTGGTGTTGTTTAGTGGGTTGCAGTTTTGTGTTATCAGATAGCAATTGGCAGACTCCATAAAATCTTAAAACACTCCGAAAGGGAGGGTTCCAACCAATGGTAGACCTGAGACGTGCGGCCGCGATTGTCGGCGTGCATGAGCACATCACCCGGTACGCACCGGACAAGAGCGAGCTTCAGATTCAGGCCGAGAGCATCCAGAAAGCTCTGGAAGATGCCGGACTGGAGAAGAAAGATGTTGACGGCCTGTTCTGCGCCTCAATGTCGGTTCGCAGCAGTGGCCTGAATTTGGCCGACTACCTGAATCTGTACCCCAAGATGGTAGACAACACCACCGTAGGCGGCGGTTCCTTTGAGTTCCACCTATCCCACGCACTGAACGCCATCCATGCCGGTCGTATCAATTGCGCCGTCATCACCTACGCCACCCAGGCCCGCTCTGGTGGTGTGTCGGTGGGAACCGGTGGCATCAGCCGCCAGGGCCATCCCCGGTTGGATCCGTCCCCGGATAGTTTTGAAGAACTCTATGGCCTAACGACCGTTGGCCTGTACGCCATGATCGCCCAGCGCCACATGCACCTATACGGAACAACCTCCGAGCAATTGGCTGAGGTTGCTGTGACCATGCGCCGACACGCTTCCATGAATCCGGAAGCGTTGTTCCGAGACCCAATCACCGTGGCGGATGTTATGCGTTCTCCGGTGGTATCCACTCCCCTGCACCGCAACGACTGCTGTGTCATCACCGATGGTGGAGGCGCAGTAGTGGTGGCCTCTCCGGAATTGGCCCGTAACTGCAAACAGAAGCCTGTTTGGATTATTGGGGCGGGAGAGGCAGTGGCTCACCAGGGCGCCGGCAAGCGTGACCTGATGTACATCGCAGCCAAGCAAAGCCACGTGCCGGCCTTCGAGATGGCCGGCGTCACCCAAAAGGACATCGACATGGCTATGATTTACGACTCATTCACGATCACCGTGATTGAAACCCTGGAGGATTTAGGGTTCTGCGAGAAGGGTGAGGGCGGCCAGTTCGTGCTAAACGGACGCATCGGTCTGGGCGGTGAATTGCCCATCAATACCGACGGTGGCGGCTTGTCCTCCAACCACCCCGGGATGCGCGGCCTGTTCCTATTGCTGGAAGCCACAAGGCAACTACGGGGCCAGTTTGAAGGAACCGAACGTCAGGTACCAGATTGTAAATTAGCTCTGTGCCACGGCACCGGCGGGGCCTTGGGCTCCCGTCATAGCGGCGGCACAGTCATCTTGGCGAGGGACTAGACCATGACAACTTACAACAAACCCCTGCCCACGATTAACGGCGAAACCAAGACCTTCTGGGACATGGCTCGCCGTGGCACACTGCTGATCCAAAAGTGCGATAGCTGCAACGAGTTTCAGTGGTACCCGCGGGGTATCTGCGCCAACTGCTGGTCAAGTGAGATTAAGTGGTTCCCATCTACCGGAAGGGGCACCGTTTGGACTTACACCATTACCAACCAGAACCGAACACTGGGCTTTGATACCGGACCCTATGTTCTGGCCCTGGTGGAACTTGAAGAGGGAGTACGCATGTTCACCAACATCGTGGAATGCGACCCTAAAGATGTCAGTATCGGCATGGCTGTGGAAGTGACCTTTCAACAGGCCACACCACAAATTTCCGTACCGTTCTTCAAGCCAGCTTCGTAAAGCTAAACAAACACAATCAAAAACGGGCGTCCCGAATAACCGGGACGCCCGTTTTTTGTTGTTAATACCTTAGCGATTCTTGTGTCCTACGCCCATCATCTTGAGGTCGCAAATAATTCCCCGCTATAAACAGCGATGCGAGAGTGTATAAATGGGCGTAGGGGCGGGTTTCCAACCCGCCCAGGTTCGCCGCAGCCGTGTTCGGTCTGGAAACCGGCATGACCGCGACAACGGAATTAGTTGGACGCCCTTACCTGTGCTGCGAATGAAATTCTGACCGGACCACTAACCCAAATTACTCGGCCGCTTTATTTTCCTGTGCCCGGAGACGTAACTCTTGGCAGACTTCTTCGTCAGCCTCCGCCAGGTCTGGCTTGTCTTCAAAGATGTAGACGATGGCCCGCTGACCGTAATAAGAATCAGCCATGGGATCCAACTCGATGGCGCGGGTCAGGTCGGTGATGGAGTCCTCGTTTTTGCCCACCTCATACCAGGAGCAGCCCCGGTGGTAGAAGGCCTCAGCATTCTCCGGCTCCAACTCGATCGCCTTGTTGTAGTCGTCAATTGCCTTGTGGTATACGCCATTACGACTGTACCGGTTGCCTCGGTCCAAGAAGCCTGCGGCGTCGGTCGGTTCCTGTGCATGTCTACGTTCAAATACCATTTTTATCCGTGCCTGACAGTTGCTTTGACAGCCTCATTACGAGAATTTCTGAAATCCAGGACCATGCGCCGCTCGTTCTGAGTCTGTCGGATGATTGTGTTGATTGAAGCAGCCCCTTACATCACGGAGCGGACGAGACCGCCGTCCACCAGGATGGTTGTGCCTGTGATGTAAGTGGATTTATCTGAGGCTAGGAACGCCACCAGGTTGGCCAATTCCACTGGCTCGCCAACTCGGCCAACCGCGGTATCTTGGGCGCGTAGGCCCAAGGCATCTTCCACACTGATTCCAAGCTCATTGGCCCGAGAAGTAACGTTGGAGAGCATGCGCTCGCTCATGATGGAACCGGGGCAAACGTTGTTCACCAGAATGCCGTCACGACCTACTTCGTCGGCCAGGCTCTTGGAATAGGCAACCACGCCCATGCGAGTGGCACCGGAGAGGGCCAGGTTGGGAATGGGATTGAAGACCGTGCTGGCCAGGATGTTGATGATGCGTCCGCCGCCCCGCGACCTCAGGTGGGGGATGCTTTCCCGGCACATGCGACCAAAGAAGATCAGAGAGCGCTGTACGGCAGTCTCCCACTGTTCCTCGGTAGCATCCATGGAACGGGCCAGAGGCGGTCCACCGGAGTTGTTTACCAGGATGTCTAGACCACCAAACTGAGCCACTGTGGCATCAATCAGGCCGGTGATCGACTCCAGCTTGTCTAGGTCGGCGGCATAGGTCATTACCTCTGCGCCAGTGGACTCGCGAATCTCTTTGGCAGCCTGCTCCAGGTCTGCGCTGGTGCGGCTACAGATCGTTACTTTTGCGCCCTCTTCAGCAAGTACTTGAGCGGAGGCCCGGCCCAGGCCCTTGCTGGCGCCGCCGACGATAGCAACTTTGTCTTTCAGTCCCAAGTCCATGTTTAGTCCTCATATCCCCTGCATTGGGGTTGTTCAATCAATTGAAGCCTGCCGACTGTGGGCAGCAACGGAGATTATATCAGGCTGAAGCCCGTATCTGGCCCATGCTATACTCAAAATCCATCGCCCCAAGCGTAACGAGTGGCGAAATTGAGCCTGGAAACCGAATTAAATGGAAGCTAAAACGCAGCTCTGGGACGACGCTTTAGCCGCGGAAATAGAGCAGTTTGCAGTGGAGATCGCCCGCGGTGCGGGAAAGATTCTGGCCGGTTATTTTGGACAGCAGATCAAGGTTGAATTCAAAGACGAACACGAACGCGACCCAGTCACCGCCGCTGACAAAGAAACCCAGGAGTATTTGACTGCCGAGATTGCCAAACGATTCCCAGATCACGGCGTGTTAGGGGAAGAAGGTACTAAAGAAGAGAAGGAGTCTGATGAGTTGGCGAAAGACATCCTTTGGGTGTTGGACCCGTTGGATGGGACCACCAACTACATGAACGGACTGCCGGTGTTCGCATCGTCCATTGGCGTCTTGTATCGGGGTTGGCCGATTGCCGCTGCTTTGTTCATTCCCTGGCCCACTTCTGATGCAAATTCCAAGCCTAAAACCGAGGGCGGGTTTGTTTTACACTGCCACAAAGGTGGCGGCTGTTTTGCCGACGATGAACCAGTTTCAGTCTATGTGTCTGACGAACCAGTACCAAGCAGGCTGATCGGTGTTCCAGGGTATTTTGGCGTTGGGCAGGGTTTCACCGGCAAGCTGGCTGGAAAGGCCGGAGAGGTACGTACAACTGGCAGTATCGCCTACGAACTGGCGATGACAGCTCGGGGTGTGCTGCAATATGCCATGTTTGGCGCTCCCAGGCTCTGGGACATGGTCGGCGGGGCCTTGTCGGTAGTAGAGGCCGGTGGCCTGGTTATGACCCGCTTTCGCGGCGAGAAGCACTGGCACCCCATGGAGTCTCTGATTCCCACGTGGGAAACAAAAACGCCAACCATGAAGGAACTTCGGAACTGGATGGCACCGTTAGTGGTTGGAAATCCAAAAGTAGCGCCAATGATCGCCGACAACGTAAAGCGCCGCTTTAGCCTGAAGTCTCAGCTTAGGAAGATAACCCGGCCGTTACACCGGAAAAAGAAACCGGCCCCGCAGAAGACTGAGGCTAAATCGTAGGGGCGGGTTTCCAACCCGCCCGGGTTCGCGGGAAACATGTTTGGTCTGGAAGGCCGTCATGACCGCAGCAACGGCATTGGTTTGACTACAAAAAGAGGCGGGTTATAAACCCGCCCCTACGTGATTTGACCTATTCAAAGTGAGTGTCTTAAACGAAAAGAAGAGGCGTTCCGATTAGCCGGGACGCCTCTTCTTTTTTGAGCTATTTTAGTGCCTGTTTAGGCCTCGTCCGGCTCCCAGCCCCAGGGGCGAGGGCCCCAACCGGCTTCGAAGATCTCGCCCTTCTTGATGGCCATGATTGGGATAACGGCCTTATCGCTCTTTTTGCCGACTCCCAGGATGTCGTAGACCATCCAGTTGCCATCTTTGACATCTAGCACTGAAAGGTCAGCCTGTTTGCCAACGGCTAGTGTGCCAAGTCGGTCTGCCACGCCCACCGCCTTGGCCGGGTTCTCCGTGGACATGGTCACCACTTGGTCAAAGGTGAAGCCCATGGCCAGGAAGCGGGTCATCATCTCCGTCATGCTATGGACGGTTATCTGGCGGCCCGGCACTGTCAGGTCGGTGCTGATGCAGTGGGGCAGCACGCCCTGGTCCAGGACTTTGTCGGCGACATCAAAGGTGAAGTTCATGCGTCCGTGGGCAGTATCCAGCCATACTCCACGTTCGTGGGCTTCTTTAGCCTCGGGAACCAGCTTGCCGTCATTGTCCAGCACTCCGCCGGGATTGCCGGTGAAGTAGTGGGTGACAATGTCTCCCTTGTCCAAGATGGGCAGCAGTTCACGAATCACATTGGGGTCGTACCGCTTGAGGGTGTCTCCAATGTGCACCATCAGGGGCACGTCAGCCTCAACCGCCGCCCGTTTGGCCATCTTAGGCATCTCCATGCCCATGATCTCCAGAGCAGGGGACACCATCCGCGCTTTAACGCCGGTAATCACGCCTTTGGAGTTGGTGATGGTCTCTATCGTCTTGTCCAAATCGATGCTTTGCGGACTGAAGATGTCTGGGTTAGTGGCCAGACCGGTCCGGCAGATGTGCAGAAAAACTATAATCTCAGTGGCGGTGTTGGGGATAATGTGTTCCGGGAAACCCTGGAAGGTGTCACAGCCAGAACTTCCCGCATCAACCATGGTGGTTACGCCGGCGCGGACGCCGCCAATGTCCGGGTCAACTCCGTTGTCGGTAACACCGGAGTAGACGTGGGTGTGAATGTCGATTATGCCAGGGGTTACAACCTTGCCTTTGACTTCAACAACCCTTTTGGCCTCTTCAGCGGGGATGTCTACGGCAATCTTGGCGATTTTGCCGTTCTCGATGGCAACGTCGCTGATGGCGTGTAGGTTCTGGGAAGGGTCAACGACTGTGCCGCCTTTTACGATTAGGTCATACATCGGTGAATAGTCCTCCAAATTACTTTTTCTTGTCGAGGAGCTTTAGCTACCCTACCATTTGCGCCTAGGTGTGCGCTCGATTGGAAATTACATAACGCAGATGCCTGGCAAAGCCAGACGGCAAATTATACCGTGAAATGCGTTCGTAAGAAAAAGGCACTGGGCCGGTGGAGTAGTGGGCTAAAAACTAGACGGTTTTGCTGAACAGGTCGCCCACGGATAGACCCTTGTGAATTCGGTAGATGGCCTCTCCCAAGAGGGGAGCAACCGACAAGACGGTGAATTTACCGTTACGTTTCTCGGCTGACAAGGGAATCGTGTCGGCCACGACAACCTCTTTGAACTGGCTCTTGCCCATCCTTTCGGCGGCGTCTTGGGAGAGCACCGGGTGGGTGACGCAACAGAATACTTCTCTAACGCCCTGCTCGGACAGCGCTTTGGCGGCATTGATAATGGTGCCGCCAGTATCGATCTCGTCGTCAAAGGTCAGGGCAATCTTGCCTTGTACATCGCCGATGACGTTCATGGTCTCGTTCTTGTCGTCGTTGCCGGTGCGGCGTTTTTCGATGATGGCCAGGGGTGCGCCAAGGCGTTCCGCCATGTCGCGGGCCTTTTTACTGATACCGATATCAACGGCGACCACTACCAAATCCTGCAGCTCTTTGGCTTCAAAGTACTCGCCCATGATGGGCAGCGTGGTCAGTTCGTCAACGGGGATGTTGAAGAAACCCTGGATCTGGCCGGCGTGGAGGTCTACGGTTAGGAGGCGGTCGGCCCCGGCGGCAGTTAGCAGGTCGGCCACCAAGCGGGCGGTGATGGGAACACGGGGCTGGTCTTTCTTGTCGGTTCGTCCGTAGCCGTAATAGGGGACCACGGCGGTGATACGCCCGGCCGACGCCCGTTTGCAGGCGTCAATCATAATCAACAATTCCATCAGGTTGTCGTTGACCGGGAAGCACGTGGGCTGAACTATGAAGACGTCACGCTGACGGATGTTTTCATGGATACGGGCGAACGAGTTGTCATTGGCGAACTTGAAAACCTCAGCTTTCCCCAGGGGAATCTTGAGGTAATCGCAGACTGACTGGGCCAGGGCCGGATGGCCATTCCCAGTGAAGACCTTTAGTTCGTCAAGGATCGGATTCATTAACGGCCCTCGTAATTCGGTTTACGCTTTTCTCGGATTGCCAGCGTCCCCTCTTCGTGGTCACGGGAGGTTAGCGTGATTGTCTCCGCAGCGGCGGCCATCTTCAAGGCCGTTTCAAGGTCAAACTCCAGACCTTTATAGAGCATCAGCTTGGAAAGGCGCATGGCCACGGGCGGGCCGGCTGCTATCTTGCGTGCCATTTCCATTGTAGTTGATTCAAGGTCTTCAACTTCCACCAAGCGGCTCAAGAAGCCGAGGCGGTAGGCCTCATCAGCCTCTAAGAAGTCTCCGGTGAACAGCAACTCTGCGGCCTTGCCCATGCTGCCCAGAGTTCTGGGGTAGAGCCAGGTGCCGCCAAAGCCCGGGAAGAGGCCCACTCGGATGTAGGCCACCATGAATCGGGCCTTGGTTGTGGCAATACGGATGTCGCAGGCGCAGGCCAGGTCGAACCCTGCGCCAACAGCGGTCCCGTCGATCATGGCAATGACCGGCTTTTCCATCCGTTGCACCGCCAGGATTATCTTGTGAGGGCCCCTGAATCCCCGACGGATGTCGTCGCTGTTCTCAGACGTCAAAACACCGGGGTCGCTGCCACCCTTCAGGGTGTTCAAATCAGCGCCAGCGCAGAATGAACCTCCGGCACCAGTAAGGATCAGGACTCGCATGTTGTCGTCGTCGGCCACATCTTCCAGGGCACGGCCCATTTCTTCGGTGGCTGCATCGGTCAGGGCGTTTCGGCGGTCAGGGCGATTGATGGTCAATCGCGCAATATGTTCCACCGGGTCTTTTTCAAGCAGGACGTATTTGTAATCAGACATAGTTATACCGAGTTTTGGGGTTGGAGCAAAGCAAATTATAGCATAGTGATTGCCTCAAATAGGGCGTAAATCCACGAATTTCACCCGAGCTTGAATACGTATAAATAAACTACCGCATACGCTATGATTAACTGCGTCTGAATGTTGTTCCTAACGGCTTTGGTCGGGACACTGATTGAAGTCCCGTTAAAGTCCCATGGGCAGCTTACCGGGACTATAAGCGCTTACTACCTGGTGTGGTATTTACCATCTGCCAGGTCAACATAGGAGGCAAGGCCTTGCAGGTCTTTCTCAGTTCACCCAGGGGATTTTGTGCCGGTGTGGTTCGGGCCATTGACGTCGTAGATATGTGCCTGAGGAGGTATGGGCCGCCGGTTTACGTTAAGCATCAGATCGTCCATAACCCGCACGTGGTCAGTGACCTTGAGCGGCGCGGCGCAATCACGGTGGAAGACATCGAAGAAGTGCCCGAAGGCTCTCTGGTGATATTCTCCGCCCACGGCTCCCCTCCGGATGATTTCTTTAAAGCTAAAGCGTTGAACCTGACCGTCATTGACGCCGTTTGTCCTTTGGTCACCAAAGTGCACAACGAGGCCAAGAAATACCACCGAGAGGGCAAAAAAGTCTTGTTGGTGGGACACAAAGGCCACCAGGAAGTTCGCGGCACCATGGGACAGGTGGAGATGACTCTGGTCGATGATACGGCGGAAGCAGAACTCACCGATTGGGATTCTGAAGAAGAAGTGGCAGTGCTCACCCAGACCACACTTTCCGTTGGTGATACCGCCCAAGCCATTAACGCCATCAAGGACAAATTCCCCAATGCCGTGGTCCGAAACGACATCTGTTACGCCACCACCAACCGGCAGGACGCCGTCTATAAGATGGCCGGACTAGTCGACATTGTTTTGGTGATCGGAGCCCAAAATAGCTCCAACTGCAACCGACTCAGAGAAGTGGGCGAATCGCTGGGCGTTCCGGCTTATTTAATCAACGGACCTGAAGAGATCAGCGAGGAATGGCTTGTTGGCAAAAACAACGTTGGTATCACCTCTGGCGCTTCCACACCGGAGGTGCTGGTTGAGAGCGTGATTGATAGCTTGTCACCAGAAAAAGTGACCATGATAACGGGCGTTGAGGAAGACATCATGTTCAATCTGCCCAAGCAGCTTCGTTAACAATGCATGCCGTTTAGCCCGTTGATCTAATGCCCGAAGACGAATACTCACAGGACGAAGCCGAAGCTGTACGGCCATCTATTTTGCGGCGAGTCCTATCGCTGCCGGCCATTGTCTCGATGGGTCTGGCAGCACTCTTTCTGGTCTTCATGGTCACCCGGGTCGATGTCGACCTAAGTGCGATGTGGGATCGGGTCACAGGCGCCAATCCTTGGTACCTGGCTCTGGCGTTCGTTGTCCATTACACCACTTTTTTGTTTCGCGGCATCCGCTGGCGTCTGTTATTGCAGAACATCGCCGCTCCAGATGCTCATGGCCCTGGAGTGATCTACTGCAGCCAACTTGTGCTGCTAAGTTGTTTCGTCAATTCCGTGGGCTGGCTCCGGCTGGGAGACGCCTACCGGGCCTACCTCTACCGAGACGAACAGAACGGTTCATTTTCCCGCACCATCGGCACCATATTGGCGGAGCGGTCTCTGGACACCATATTGGTGGCGCTACTGCTGTTGGCGGCGGTGCCATTTTTGTTGGACGGTGGCGACAGCGCGACCTGGATTGTCCTGGGTCTGGCGGTGTCATTGGTGCTTGGCTTGGCCGTCATGTTGGTGGCCATGACCTGGGCCAGAGGATTATTACTCAGACGCATGCCGCCGTGGATGGCTCTCCGCTACAAGCGGTTTCACGAGGGGACTATGGGCAGCTTCCAGCGGTTGCCAACAGCTACATTTTGGGGGCTGCTGGGCTGGACGGCCGAGATCGCCAGGATGTTTCTGGTTGTGCAGGCGCTGGGGTACGACATCAGCTTTGCCTTGGTGGTGTTCCTGACCCTGGCCAATTCCTTGTTGACCTTGGTGCCGAC
>DUCU01000113.1 GCA_012959605.1 Dehalococcoidia bacterium
ACGATCCGGCCATTTCTAAGCAGCAGGTCGAACATGGTATCTCCCCATCCAATTATTTTTTGACTTATGACGTGCCCTAAAGCGCTCCTAAAGTACCACATCAATTGGGTCTCAGGGCGCACCGAAATATCTGGATCTAGAAGCTGGTCGTTTTGCTTGGCAGCGTCTTGTCATGTGTTGAGGTTGAATATAACATTGGGGAAAATCACAATTAAGCCGGTTCAATGATTAGGCTTAACACTAAGGGAGGCTCCACATGGGAACCGTTGGTATCGACCACCTGGCAATGCCCACCGCCGACGCCGAGGCGCTCATTACGTTCTATAAAAAGCTAGGGTTTGAGATAAATGATGAGGCTGAATGGAGGGCCGGAGAGGCCAACATATTCTCGATTCAGGCTGGAGACTCCAAGATCAATGTTCACCCGGAGGGGTTCACCGCCAGCCTGCGTGGCGACACCGCCCTGCCCGGTTCCGCGGACATCTGCTTTGTCTGGGATGGCACGGCTGAAGAGTGTCAAAAGATGCTGAACGATGCCGGAGTGGAGATTATCCGTGGCCCAGGGACCCGGAAGGGCGCCCGAGCGAGGGGATCATTGCCCGCCGTCAGCATGTACGCCCGCGACCCTGACCACAACCTTTTAGAGTGGATGATCTACATCTAAGATTCTGCCGGAAAACTACCGGCAAAATCCGTGAATAATATGAGTGAAAAAAGACCTGGCTAATAGATTCGTGCCCGCATGCGTGCCTGAGCTATCCAGACAAAACTAACATCCACAAACTAACTAGAATCAAAGACGCAGTCTCATTTGAGACAGCGTCTTTTTTATTTTCAATCAACTTCAAAACCTACTCCGAGTTGATTAATTAAAGGTATCCGACATCCTAGCTACCAACGTTATGTTTCCTAAAAATAATGGGGATAATTAGCGTTTGATACCGGGCCACTGCGCTGTATCCTTGGTGTGTAGGTAACCTGAAAACCGTGGGCTGGCTAGCTGGAAAGGTTACTGATAAAAACCTACGGATCCACCGGGTTACAGGCTGAATCAAAGGCAACTATTAGCGTTTTTCGTCTCAAATCCGGCTATATTTTCAGGTAATCAACTATCGATGCTCCAAACGCATCCGTAGCCAGTGGGATACCCTACCTGAATTTGACACCGAGACGGCTAACATTATAAATTATGATACTGTAAGAACATGCTCTTATATTGGGTACACTTGTACCCGCTACACCTACGATAGGCACGACAGGGCATACAGGGAGCAGGAGGCTTAATGGTTTCACAATCATTTAGAGAAGCGGATGCACCGCGGACCACGTCCAACAAGACAGTAAACCGGATCGCATCACCATCGGTGGTCATCGGTTTGGGGTCCACCAGTTGTCAGATTGCAAGAAGGCTGGATGACGTGTCCACCGGATGGACCTTCTCCGACCGCAAGAGCCTTGGTTTCCTATATATGGATACCAGAGAGGCGACCCGGGGTGAGATCTCCCGGTCATCTCGGTTCATCCCCTTAACACTTCCCCACTTCTCTAATCTACGCGACATGCGTCCGTGGATTACGGAGTGTGTGCCAGAGTTGAAAAACCTCAGCTTGTCCCGTGAGGGCGCGCTGGGCACCCTGGCCAACGCTGGAGTAGCGGGAAGGTTCAACTACGGCAACCTGCGCGGCCACATTGATGCCACTATTGAACAGGTCTGCCCTTACTATGAGGGTGTTACCTACCTGAGAATCCATGTCATCGCCTTTTTGGGCGGGGGCACCGTCGGCGCTCTGCCCGTCCTGCTGGCAGCTCTGGCTGAAGCACGCGGCACTTCGTATAACTTCAGCGTTGTCCTCCACCTGGTACTACCCCAACGGGGAATGTCCCGGGATCCGGAAACTACCTATCCGCTACAACTAAGAAACGCTTACTCCACACTGCAATTCCTCCGCGCCGCCAGTGGCGTTGCGGTTGGCAAGTCGGAGCACACCGGCAAAGACAGTTACCAAATAACCGTCTACCCCGACAAGATAATTGACGCTCCAGGGCCGCACTTTGATGTGGCCTTGTTGCACCGGTCGCCAAAGGACTCACTGCCGGTGCAAAGAGTCCACGTAGCCAGAATACTTGAGGGCCTGGTCGCCGATGCCTGGGGCACCGGTCAAGACTGGTGGGCCCGTTACCATGAAACGATGCGTGAAGCCAACAACAACGCCGATGCACGGTTTGGTTCCATAAGTTCTCGTGAGGTTGGTTTGCTGGAAGGTTTCTTCGTGCAAACGGCCAAACAATACCTGCAAAACCAATGGCAGAGCCGGCTGTAGGAGAATAGGAATGGCCAAGTTTAGCTTTAAGAGAAAACGCCTTTCATTTAATGAGATGTCCAACCGGGTTCCCAATTCTGTGGACCCTCTGGATTTCATTAGCACAGGCCGGACCGGCTCCCGAGACGCCTTCATGCAGATACATGGAGCGGTTCACGGATCACTGGTCGAGGTTGAACGCTCGGTTAACTCGTTGTTTGAGCGGTTGCGTCACGATGGAAACCTGAGTGACCGGATGGTTCTGGAAGCAAACTCCGAGTTGCGGACAGAATTGGCTCGGGCCAATACGTTTGCCGACGTCAAACGAGACGAGATGATGATCAGCATCAGCACCAGACTTGAATACCTTTTTATCCAGCAGTTGATTATCGCACCCGACCAGGAGTTGCCAGTAAGACGGTGGACCGCTCTGGCCGACCGGGCGATTAAGCGAGACCTGCCAAACGTGTCTGAACCTAGTCATAGTGCCTTGGACGTTTCCCCCAACGACCGCAGAAAGCGGTTGGCGAGATGGCAGGAAGAGACCGACGAGCGACTGGAGACCGTCTGCCTCAACCACGTTGGCGAGGTCATCAACGGCCTTCTAGAAGAATTGAATGAGTACTCTGCTAGCTGGATGGAAATGGTCAGTGACCTTAGGCGCATCGCCAGCACCGGCGGCAGCCTCTACAAGGAAGTAGTCGACGCTGAGCATTGGTCCTTTGACAGCGACGACCCCACGGTGAAGAATCTGCTCACCGGAGAACAAGCTCAGGACATCGCAATGCGTATCCTGGGACGATTCCAACTTGGCAATCAAGACCTGGCAGACATTGCCGCCGACGTCCACAGCGGACTGGCCGGGAAACCTGTCTACGGGGCCAACAGAGTGGAGCCGCAGGAGCTTCAAGAGACACTAGCAATGGCCACTGCGAAGAAAATTCGAAGTACGGTGTCCATAGACACCGGATTCCTCTCCCTGATGTCCAACGGGGCCCGGTTCGGTGAAGAATTGGGTGAACTACTGGTGGACATGCACATGGGTGCATCCGCCATGGAAGAGAAGATGTGGCGCGTGGGAGATGTCCGCGTTGGTCACGTTGACTCGGCCTCTGGCGTTGGCATCACTGCTTCCAATCTGCACGACTCGGTCCTTAGGGGCTTGGGCGGCGGACGAAAATTCGCTGCGGTGGAAGGCCACCCCGGCGACAATCATCGGTTTGAGGTCCAAATGTCCACGGTAGGAGCCCCAATCTCAGACCTGGCCATCTTCCGAGACATGGTCAACGCCTGGTACGCCTGGCACTTTGAAGACATACGCGGCGGCAACAGTGGTGATCCCTCCGGCTGGCTGGCTTCAGTTAGCAAGGAATCATGGAAGTTGTATCCGGACATCGGAGAAGAAACCGGAGTGAGGCGGGCCATCATCGAGCTGATTGATGACGACCTAAAGAACCTCTGGGATGGTAGAGAGGACATCGCCACCCGGCTGACCAACGGTCAGTTCACCGACGGCGACTTGCTGAACGGTGTAGTGAAACCTCAAGACAAAATCATGAACACTGCGGATTCTGACTCCTAGAATCAAGGTTCCAAATGCTAAACCAAAAGACCGGCGCTCAGTGATGAGCGCCGGTCTTTTTTTGCCTTCTGCTGGATCGTTTAAGCGTCTGGGTGGGTGGTGATGAACTTGGCCGACTGGGTTACATCAATGTCGGCCCTCAGCTCAACATCAGCCATCTCCTCCTGCAACTTAACGATGACCGTGCTGTCCTGGTCGCCCCAACCACGGTTCATAGCCTGGATGGCCAGTTGCTCGGCCAAGTTGGCAACGGGCATTGGAACGTCGAATTCCTTGGCCAGCTCAGTTGCTAGACCAATGTCTTTACGGGCCAGGTTCAGAGCGAAGCCGGCAGGCTCATATTCGCCCTTGAACACGGTACGAACAAAACCTTCGTGCAGGACGTTCATCCGGCCTAGGGAACCGCGGCGGATGCACTGCCACAGCGATTCTGCGTCAACGCCAGCCTTAACGCCCAGGGTCATACCCTCGGCAATGGCCTGACGGACACCGTGGCCGATCATGTTGTGGACCAGCTTGGCCACAGACCCGGCCCCAATCTCGCCAGCGTAGAACACCTTGTCGCCAAAGGCTTCCAACAGCGGCTTAACCTGCTCGAATATTTCTTTTTCGCCTCCGACCATCACGGCCAGGTTACGGCTCTGGGCGCCGGACTTTCCGCCGCTGACCGGGGCGTCCAAAACGTGAATGCCTTTCTCCCGGAACCGAGGCTCCAGTTCTCGTATCAATGTTGGCCTACTGGTGGAAAGATCAATGTATATAGAGCCGGGCTTGGCACCCTCAAGCACTCCCTCCAAGCCAACCGCAACGGCCTGAACTTCGCGCGGGCCGGGCAACGACGTGAAAGTGACGTCGCACTGGCTGGCCACATCGGCGGGTGAGCTTCCCAAGTGCGCCCCGGCCTCCAGGAACCGCCTGGTGGCGCCCTCGTTGATGTCGTGGACCACCATCTCATAGCCGGCCTTCTGAATATTTCCGGCCATGCCGCCGCCCATATTACCCAGACCTATAAATCCTACCTTTTCCATCTTTAGCTCCTTTATTCTGCGGTGATTTCAATCCTGCTGTGGCTAGAACCGCACTCCATTCAGACTGTCGACAAGCAGTATCGGTTCATACCTATACCTGCATTTGATGAGGCGGATTATATACTCGCACACCGACCCACGCACCTTTAAAAGTTCTGAGACACTTGGGATATACTGTCGGAAATATCGCATTAAATAGGTCGTTAGGGTACTCAACCAGCTACTTGAAGGAGAATCCATTGATTACACAATTCTCAACACTGTACGCAGGGCACATCTTGGAAGGAGAAGGAATCGGCTTCGACGGGATTCCTCATGACGACCGTTGGTACTCCAACGAACGACTCATCGAAGTGTTCGATATTGCCAAGGAATCGGCAATCCTCATGGACGAACTCGGCTACGACGTTCTGTGGATGGCGGAGCACCACTTTCAACGGGAGGGCTATGAGTGCATCCCCAACCTCTTGATGCTGAGTCAGTATCTTTGCCAATTCACCACGAACCTGAAGTTTGGTTGCGGGTTTAACATCCTACCCATGTGGCACCCAATCCGAATTGCTGAAGATTTCGCAATGGCCGATATCCTCACTGGAGGACGGGTCATCTTCGGTGTTGGCCGAGGCTACCACACCCGCGAGATCGAGACATTTGGTGCTCCTCTGCTGGACCCGGACGCCAACCGAGAATTGTTTGAAGAGCAGTTTGAGATTGTGATGAAGGCGTTCAACGAGGAGTCCTTTTCCCATAAGGGCAAGCATTACACCATTCCGCCAGAGGTTCCCTACCGTGGTTATACCCTAAAAGACATCACGGTGGTGCCCCGGCCAATCCATCCGGTTGAGACCTGGCAGCCGGTGGTTTCTGGCAGCGAACGCGGCATGGATTTCATGGCCAAACACGGCATCAAGGGTTTAATTCTGGGGACCCACGCCGACTATGTGGACGAGTACATGCACAAGTTCCAGGAGGCCAACGCCAAATATGGCCGCGACCTGCCCCTGGGCGGAAACCTGGGTATTGGCCTGTGGGCATACCTGGATGACACTGTGGAAAAAGCCGAGAAGGCCCTGGAACCTCTGTTTGAAGAACACGTCAAATTCGCCGCGCCTCTGGGCATGCTGCGGTACACCGATGAGCAGATGAAAGAGGTTGGCCCCGGCGGCGTAGCTCGACACATCGCAGCGGGTGTCGATTTCCGCGAGACGCTGGACAAGAAAGCCTGGTTCGCCGGGAACTCCGATACGACCATTGAATACATCAAGGAGATCGAAGAGAAGTACCCCGGCGTGGAGCAGATTATGATTGGCTTCCCCATGGGAGCGACCAAAGCTCAGTTCAAGGAACAACTAACTCGCTTCGCCAAGGAAGTGATCCCCTCGTTCAAGAAGTCAGGTGTAGCTGATTAGCAAAGAAGTCCAATTGGAAATCAAAAAGGGCGTCCTGAATAAACAGGACGCCCTTTTTTGTGCCTTGGGCCTGTATGGGCTAAACTCCCAGCGGCAATTCCTCAGATATAAAGAATCGATTCCCTAGGAGTACCAGGCTTTTCCTGGGGATTTACAAATTGATTCATTAGGAGTGACATGCTTTTCCCAACAGAAGAAACAGACCGACTGCTAGCCAACCTGAAGAGTGGCAAACCATCACTCTGCGCCTACGTCTTCAGCCACCCCAACATGGTGGAAGTGGCGGGCATTGCCGGCATCGATTGTTTCATGGCTGACATGATGTTCACCGCCCACGATTGGGACAACATCGCCCATCTGATACGCGCGGCCCGTGGCACCGGCATCTCCCCTATGATCCGCGTCCAGTCCTTCCCTTGGGCCGACGGCACCGACCGCCGCACCGTTTCCGATGCTGCCCGTGCGCTGTCTTTGGGGGCCACTGCGGTGACGGTATCCGTTGGCTCGGTCCAGGAAGTCCGCGACCTTGCCGAACTTAGGAATGACTGGCACCGCCAGATTCACCTACGCCGGTTCTGGACCGCCGAGGAGTTCCCAGCCTACGCAGAAAAGACCAAGGCCGGAACACTTATCGTCCCCACAGTTGAGAGCGAAGGCGCACTGAACGACCTGGACGAAATCCTGGCCGTCGACGGAATAGAACTAGTCTGGCTGGCTGCCGGGGACATAACCAAAATCCTAGGAGTACCCTTCAAGTACGAAGACCCCAAGGTGATGCGGCTGGTCGAAAATGCGGTGAAAACTGCCGAGAAGAACGGCGCGGCCATCATGTACAACATGGGCTTGGACTCGCCGGACTTCGATTCCATGGCCGCCGCCGCCAAACGCCTGTTTGATATGGGCGTGCGTGTGGTCGGCCTGGGAGCCATGGAGTGGCACATGCAGATGGCCCTGGAGCACATCCGCAAGAATTCTATAGGGTAAGCCGTAGGATTGGTCTGCCTAATTGCTGTAGAGCCAGTCGGGTACGGGACGCCGCTCCCCAGTCGCTCCTCTGGCCAGAGAATCTTTAAGGACGCCGTATTTGGAGCGGAAAGGCCGGACTCGGTTGGGCGTACCGGTGCGGCCCAGCCCCACCAAGAACATCAAACTTTTCCCGGCGGCGTGGGGCGAGAAGAACGCGGTGACGGCATCATCGAAAAAGGTCATACCGGTGGTGCCCAAGCCCAGGGAATGGGAGCCGAGATAAATATTTCCGCCCATGATGCCGGCCTCCAACTGGGCGACTCGGTAGCCCCGGTTGCCCAGTTTATTCAAGGCCGATTCCAAGTCAGCTAAGAAGAACACCACGGCGCTGGCGTCGGCCCCCAGCGCCTGTTCAAAGCACAGGTGACCAGCCTCGTCTCGGAGGTCCCCTTCCTGCAGTAGCTCCAACTCCCCGGAACTTCTGGAGTAGTGGTACGCACCAGAAGCCAAGCCAGCCACTGCGTTTACGATTAAATACGGCTCTGTGAGTTGGCCACCAAAGTCGGCAGGAATAGCCGCAGAGGACGCTGCCAACAAAGCAGAAAGCTGCTCCAGCGAGATTGGATCTCTGGCAAAGCGACGTGTGGACCCTCGGTGTAGGATTGCCTCGCCCAAAGGAGCGGACGAAATGCTGTCGGCCAGAGTCGTGTTGCTTAGGTGGCCAGCAATTCGCCATCCAGAGACATCTTGCGGCGAGGTCAATGCGGCCTCTGCGTGGAGCAGGTCCGACGGCGGATAGGGAATGGGTTCGCTGAACCCCAGGTCTCCGGAGGATACTGCCGGTAATTCCTGCATTGCCGCAGGGGCCGAACTCTCCGCGACTCCCAGCGGGATCAGACTGGTACTGGCTTCTTGCTCCGAGTCGATACCCAACAACAAGTCCACATCTTGGTCAATAAAGCCTGCCAGCACTCGGGCCGGTTGGCCTAGAGCGTTGGCCGTTGCTAGAAGGTTGGCCAGCACGGTGCCGTTGTCCCAGAAGCAGTAACGATAGCCCCTGGTCCGGTACTTCCAGGCGCTCCGCCAGAACACGGCAGTGCTGATAATGGTAGCCGGAGTCGAGGCCAATGAATCGTCGGCGGCAGCGGCGGCCAGGTTGCCACGATAATCGCCCGCCCTCAGTTGGGTGAGTGCATTTTCTGCGGGGGCGTAGTGGTAGACCCCAGCGGCCAGGCCCGGCAGGTCACCGCAGACCAAGTACAGCTCGATGGGGTAGAGAGCCCCAGCAGAGGCTGCTGCGCGATAATGGACCTCACCTGCCGAAGCCGAGATACTCTTTCTAATCAGACCTGCAGAGTAATGAAGCAGTTGGGCGACGGTCGCCAAATCCAGCGGTTCGCCTGCACCGTTTGCCTTAGAGCCAGAGACTGCATCTAGGGTTGGCATTCCAGGGGAAGTCGCCTCGGGCAATGAAACGGAAGCCAAGCCGGGATAGGACTTGTACAAGGGCGGCTTAGTCAGCAGGTTGATGTAGCTCAGCTTGGTTGCTTCGTGAAATGCCTCAGCTGCCTGGTTGTCGTTATTGGCCAAGACCCGGCTCCCTTAGATGGTCCCTTTGTATTGTGGAGTGCGTTTTTCGACAAACGACTTGGCCGCTTCTGTGTGGTCGGGGTGCCGAGCGCTCCGTTCTTCCAGAGCAAGGCCCACATCCAACGCCAAGTTCAGGTCATTCAGAATCTTTTTGTTGATGGCGTGCTTGGTTCCCCGAATGGCCAGTGCCGGACCATTAGCGAGTCGACGGGCCAGACCCATTACTTCAATCATCAGTTGGTCGTGGGGGACTACTTTATTTACCAGACCGATGCGCTCAGCTTCGGTAGCATCAATGATGTCTCCGGTCATCAACAGCTCTTTGGCCTTGGCCACTCCAACCAACAGAGGCCAGATGACCGCCCCGCCGTCGCCGGCCACCAGACCGGCCTTTACGTGGGTGTCGCCGATTCGTGCTTCGTCAGAGGCGTAGATGATGTCGCAGAAAAGGGCAATCGTCGCACCCAGTCCGGCGGCAACTCCGTTCAAGGCGCAGACGATGGGCTGCTCCACCCAGAGCATGTTATGTAAGATACGGCGGCCACTCTGGGACACCGCACCCATCGGTCGTTGCTGGATGACATCTGTGCTGCTGCGTTCATCCATGGCCCGGACATCGCCGCCGGAGCAGAAGCCGCGTCCCGAGCCCGTGACAATAATGGCGCTAACACTAGGGTCGATTGCCACCTCGCCAAAGACGGTTTCCAGTTCCCGGTGCATCGTCCGGTCCACCGCGTTGAGGCGCTCCGGACGGTTCAGGGTGATGGTCAGCACCGACTGGTCCTGCTCCACCAAAAGGGTCTCATAGTTGTAATCTGGCATGGCGACCTCCGTGGTCTAGTTACGGTTCTGTTTGTTGTCCGGGGTCACGAGTATTATCTAAGATCAAAAACGACAGAGTTACGCTCCCATTGGCATACCATCCAATAGTACGTCCAACTTCTGCCCTCCATGAATATCCTTTGCTCCGGGTACATTCAGGGTTACCCTAACGCCCCAGTTGGCTCCGGAAAAATTCGTCTCCCAAGATTTTGGCAGTGAGATCGTTATTTCCTCACTATGGGCCTGCCGACCGGTCAAGTGAGTGCTGTGCCCAAATCGCTTTTCCGACGACCACAACGCCAGCTCGATGGGTCCCTTCGCCGTGTAGATTGTCTCCCAACTTACGAGTTTTAAGACGCCTCTGCGAAAATAAAAATCCTCTCGGGAATCAACGTCCACCCGGACGGTTACGTCGTCTCCCGGGTAGAGTTTTTTGTTCTCGATGTTCACGGTCAGATTGGCGTTGACATCGAATTTTATTTCGTCCAGCACAAATGATCCAACGATCCAACAGAGCACAATTAACGTGCCAATCAGTGAACTAATGGCATAGATGACATCCCAGGAAGCATTGCCGCAAGATACTCCGAAAATCCCCACTTCACAGACGAGTCTATATACCAATAACCCGGCTATTCCGCCCAGGAAATGGAAGATACCGCTCACCCAGACCAGGAGAGCAGTGAGTAGAGATCCGAGAATGAACCCGACCAAGGGCTTGCCAGATATGACCGAGCCGGAGATAGCCCCGATGCTAACCAATACCAAAATGACCGTGAGGATAGTCACGGAATAGCCGAAATTGTAGCCAACAACAATACCGAGAACAGACACACCACTGACCAACAACAACGCGGCAAGGAATAGATTTTTTCTGTTCGCTAGATATTTATTTTGATGCATGGACCCAACTAGAAATCACTGCCAATTGACCCGTTATTAAACCCATTATTAAATACGCAGCAACGGCCGTTTTGGTTGTTGGATACGTAAGGAACAACTTGCCTGCCTCCGGCTCTACGCAGTTTCAAGTCCGATGGTTTTATTTAGTCGCGCCATCATATCGTAATAGCAGGTGACGAACGCCAGGGCCACGGCGCCTTCATCTCCCGCCAAGTGATTTGTGGCCTGCCAGGTGGAATTACGCATCTTGTCTCGGAGAACCTCCTGGGCGAAGTGCACCCATATGCCCTCCTTGGGCAGCAGTCCACGAGGCCCGGTTCCGGCGGCAATACCGGCGATTACTGCATCGCTGACACCGGCTTCACGCGCCAGGGGTTCCATGGAATCCCACAAGGCTTGGTTCTCTCTTTCGTGGGCGACTGTCAGGGCTACGGTGTAGGTCACCCAAGATTCCAGGCCGGATTCGCTGACGGCTGAATGCAGATTGGCCAGCCCTGACCCGACTAGCGGGTTGGCGTATAAGGTTTGAAAGGTGGACGGCAGACCGGAGTTAGACGCGGTGACAGTATCGTAAACAGTCTGCGCTTCTGGCGACAGTTTTGGTTGCGGGGAGGCTGATAGACGGGACATAGTTGCTCCTTACCGGGGGTTGCACTAGATGGAGACTTTGGGCGCGGTTAGTCCGGTATGGGCCTAGCTTCTGAATCTACCTCTACGCCCCGGACGCCAAATATCTCCCAAGGACTGAATGACACTACAAAATCCTTGGCTTCTTGAACCGAGTCGAACCCCTTTCTGGAGCGCTCCGGTTCGTAGCCCATGGTCCTTGCGTAGGCGTCGATACCACGCTTGTTCTCCCGGTACCCGCCGATGATCTCAACCAACCCCGCGGTATCATCAACCATCAAATTTTGGCCCCGTTTAACATCTTGCCAATAAACACTCATAGGTAAGTACTATCCTCTCGGGAATCTCAGGTTTGGAGCCTTCCCGTAATTTGTTTAGTGCCTAGTTGGGAGATAGGGGTTGGTTTGCGGAGAGAGTTGGCCCCCACCTCCGACTTCGTCGAGAGTCTCGACATCGTCGGACCTAGCCCTACCCCCTTTCAGGAGGAGGGGATTTTTTGTTTTTTGTCTCGATCTGGAAAACACCATAGTCCGCTCGTTTTGTCCGCCCCGCTCCCGCTCATGGTGAGCTTGTCGAACCATTGCTTGCGTATGCCAAGTTGGTCCACAAGAACATGGCTTATGCGAATCCTTCGACGGGCTCAGGACGAGCGGGAGTGGGTCGGCTTGAGGGTTAGCCGCCTTGTGAGACAACCTCGTCAAATTCGTCTTTGGTTATTGGTTGAATCGATAGGCGCATGCCCTTTTTGATCAACAGCATGTCTTTTAGCTTGGGGTTTTCTTTGATCTCGTCCAGCCTCACCTGGCGGGCCAGGGGGCGCTCGCCTTTGATGTCGACCATGCACCAGATGGGTTTCTCAGCGGTGGCTTTGGGGTCGTAGTGGTCGTCGTCGGGGTCAAGACCGTGGAAGTCGTCATACCCTTCCTTGACCACGCTGGCGATACCGACCACGGCCATGGGTTTAGCGTTGCTGTGGTAGAAAAGGATGCTATCGCCCAC
>DUCU01000114.1 GCA_012959605.1 Dehalococcoidia bacterium
GTGCCTCCCAAAAAGCGTCAATTAATCTATCAACATTGTTATGCAATGACCGCAGGCGAGTATAAGCCCGCCGTGCGTTCCTCGGCAAAGCTTGTTAGCAGCCTGGTGGGTAATCGTTGGTGGACACCGTCTCGCCACTGGGATTGATCAGTGCGGCGGTGTCGGGGCTGGAATTGTTCCAGATTGAAGTCCTCCGCTGGAAGGAAAACCCGCCCGACTCCGGGTGCACCTCGTTGGTATAAACCCGCACGGACGATTTAGGTTGCAGCGAATAAGCGGGAAACACCAACTGGGGTGTGCCTTCGGACTGGTCAATCAACTGCCACCCTTCTAGGTCCACCGCCCCAGTACCTTGATCCAGCACTTCAACATACTCGTCTGCTTCAGTAGTCTTCACCAGCCCGTCAAAGAACACGCATTGGACGACTACGTCCGCAGCAACGGCGGTGGGACTAGCAGTTGGAGCTCGGGTTGCAATCGATGCACTGGTCGGTGTTGGAGCGGGATCGAAACGATAGTGGGAACTATGGTCGAGAACGATGTTTGAGTTGGTGACGCAGTTGGAATTGCAGTGGTAGGTACACTAGCCGTTGGGGCCGATGTGGGTTCCGGTGTTGTTGTTGCCGTTGGATCGGGCGTAGCGGCGCCGGTTACGAAAGTGGGCTCAAATGCGGCTATGGGTGCTTCGAGAAACGGAGTTGGTGTTGGCGGCAACGTAGGCGTGGCAATCACGTTTGGGGCTAGAGTCGGCGTTGGCTGCGAGGCGTTTGAATCCCAAACTGAAAAGACCAGCGTTCAGTTTGGCTGAGTGTCTGAGCATCCAATGGCCAACTCCATTAAGACAACACAAAAACCGCTGCGGATAATCGCAACTTGCCGCTCAATCAATCCCTCGAATTATCAATAGGCCATTCAAGTTTTAGAACGACGAAGAGGCCGGGTGATTGTTCCGGCAAAAATAGTCTGCGCCAACAGTAACTTACCGATATGCGAAGAACAATCTGCATGCTATAATCTCTCCAAATTACATCTGGATTGGTTGATTTGTTTAGCCAGTCACCGAGACAATTCAAACAGAGAAATTTGGGAGGACTAAGATGGATAAAGGTGGAACAACTTTTGACGCTGGTTCAGTAGAAATTGCGATGAGCTATCGCAAGGAAATTATGGACGACCAAGGCCTGTGCGTGCAGGTTTATTCCGTGATTGACGGCACCGACACCGAGATTCTGCGGTTCGACTGCTTCGACCAAGCCCCTCATTATCACTACGGGCCGGAAAACCACAACATACGCTTGTTCCTGGACAAGACCACGTCGGGAAACCCTCTTGGTTGGACCATTAACAATCTACGTAACAATATGACCGACATGGTGCGCCGGTCGGGCTACGAAGACCTGGCCGACTCTCTAGAAAAGACTCCGGTCAAAAAGGCTGTTTTGAACAAGGTTGAGGACAAGGCCCGCGAGATGGTACGGGAAGAGCGCCGCACCGTCCACCACATGATGCCCGAGTTGGTTGACGGAGATAAGATTGAAGCCGGAAACATCCGGTTCGGACTAGAGTATCGACACCTGCCTCAGATTAATGACGAAGGGATGGCCATCCACGTACTGTCTGATATCGCAGGGCAAGAAGTTGAAGTTTTGGCTTTTGACTGCTTCCAGGTTGCGCCCCACTATCATTATGGCCCCCGAAATCAGGATGTCCGCATCTATTGGGACGTCACCACCTCCGGTGAGACCCTGAAGTGGACCCTGGACCAGTTCAAGGGCGGCAAGCTCAAGACCATGATTGAGCGCGCCGGCTACCCCAGCATCGCTTCTGAGTTGGACGAGAGTCTGATTCAAGAATTGATGCCCAAAATCGAAAAGCGGTCCTGGGACCTGGTTACTGCCAACAACAGCTAACCCGCAACCCGCTTAACACGGCAATTTAAAAGAGTCCTTCCCAACGTTGTCGGGAAGGACTCTTTTTCTGCGTCTGCTTGTGAAACCCACACCTACATCATCGTGTAGCCGCCGCTGACGCTTAGGGTTTGTCCGGTAATGTAACTGGCGGCGTCGGAGGATAGGAAGATTACGGCGTTGGCTACCTCTGACGCTTTGCCCATGCGGCGGAACAGGTAGTTGCGCTCTACCTTTTCTTTGACTTCCTCGGTGAATATGGAACGCATCTCGGTCCACATACTCTCGCCGCTAATCTCTTCTTCGTCTGGCGGCACCACCAGTCCGGGGCAGACTACGTTGAGGCGTATACCGTGGCGGCCAGTTTCCCTGGCTACCGACTTGCTCAGGGCAATCACCCCGGCCTTGCAGGCGGAATAGACCGCCTCTCGGTACTCGCCCATCCGGCCAGCATCAGAACTGATGCAGACGATGGATCCCGACTCGCGTTCGATCATTCCGGGCAGCACGGCGTGGATGCAGTTGATGGCTCCCCAGAGGTTGACCTGGACCTCCCGCTCCCATTCACTGCGGGGTTTCTCCATGAACAGCCGGTCGACGGTCCAACCCACGTTGTTGACCAACACGTCAACCGGCCCATATTTGGCGATGGCCGCTTCGATCATGGTGGCGACTCTCTCCGGGTCTGTAACGTCTGTCGGAATGACATTTACCACTGCTCCAGTGTCCTTAGCAGCTACCTCGGCGGCGACTTTCTCACCCTGCTCTGGCACTAACTCCGCGATGGAAATGCGGGAACCTTCTGTGCCAAATGCGTGGACGATGGCGCGGCCAATGTTGGTGCCGCCGCCAGTGACGATGACGTGTTTACCCCGTAGTCCAAGTTCCATGGGAAATCTCCTTGCAGTTATGTGTTACGGAAAAGAACCTGATGGGTGCGGGCAATAGACGGGTTATGAATCTGTAATGAGAGGTTCTGGGGGGCTGACCTGTGGCACTCCACCGAACCGAAGCCGCAGCAAGCCCTTAATGTCTTCTTTGGCGGTGTTGACCACGTGGACGGTGGAAGTTGGGTCGTCGTCCCATTTGACGGGCACAGAGGCAATCTTAAACCCGCGTTTGGCGCCAATGACCAACAGTTCGGTATCAAAGAACCAGCTGTTGTTCTCGATATTGGGGATGATGGCCTCAGCGGTGGCCCGGGTCAGGGCCTTGAAGCCGCATTGGGCATCGGGCAGGCCGGTGAAGAACATGATGTTAATCAGACGGTTGTAGGCCCGGGAGATGAACTCACGTTTGAATCCCCGGCTGACTTTTGACTCTTTGCTAAGTCGACTGCCAACGGCGATGTGGCTGCCTGACTCCAGAGCCTGAATCAGCTGAGGGAAATGAGACAGGTCAGTGGACAAATCGGCGTCCATGTAGCTGACAATGTCGGCCTGACTGTCGAGCCAAGCTATCCGCAACGCCCTTCCCCTGCCCTTTTGAGGGATGCGGAGATAGTTAACGCCAGGATACTCCCGGCAGAGCATCTCGGACACCGATTGTGTGCTGTCGGTTGATGCGTTGTCGGCAATGGTCACCTGCCATGGGTTGGGCAGGTTGTCTTCCAAGAACTCAGTTAGGGCTTTAATGGTGCGCGGAAGAACCTCTTCCTCGTTGTAAACGGGAATGGTTATGTCAACTGTCGCGCTCACTGGCAGGGCAGGTTTCGACAAAATAGATCTATACCCGTGCTATGACTCATTATTGCGGTTCATCTGGCGCTCCAGAGTCGGCCTAATGCCGGAAGTGGCGGACGCCAGTGAATACCATGGCCAGTCCGGCTTTGTCTGCAGCGGCAATCACTTCATCGTCACGGATGGAACCACCCGGTTGCACGATGGCGGTGATTCCAGCCTCGGCGGCCAGCTCAATGTTGTCGGCGAAGGGGAAGAACGCGTCTGATGACAGCACGCAGCCCTTGGCCTTGTCTCCAGCGGCGCGTTGGGACAGGTGCACGCTGACCACCCGGTTGGGTTGACCGGCGCCCATGCCCACTAAGGCCAGGTCTTTAACAAAGACAATGGCATTGGACTTGATGTGCTTGGCGGCCTTCCAGGCAAAGGCCAAGTCATTCATTTCGCTAGCTGTGGGTGCGCGCTGGGTAGCTACGGTCCAGGTGCTGGAGTCTTCGTCTATGGCATCTGCGGTCTGCACCAGGATTCCCCCGGTGATTGGTCGTAGGTCATAGGCTGCGGTCTCCGGCTGCTTGTCGATGGCCAAGACCCGCAGGTTTCTTTTCTTTTGCAGTATCTCCAAGGCGGCGGGTTCGTAGTCCGGAGCGATGACCACCTCGTAGAACACCGGCTCCATGGCCTCGGCAGCGGCGGCAGTCACCGTGCGGTTGAAGGCAACTATTCCGCCAAAGGCGCTGATTGTGTCGCCTTCGTAAGCCTGCAGGTATGCTTCTGCGATGTCTTCTCGGCTGGCCAGACCACAGGAATTGGCATGCTTCACCACGGAGACCGTGGCATCGGTAAAGTCGGACGCGGTGCGCCATGCGGCGTCGGCGTCCATCAGGTTGTTGTAGGAAAGCTCCCGACCGTGCAGTTGGCGGGCGCCGGCCATTCCAGCGGGGTTGCTGGTCGGAGCGTAGAGAGCTCCGTTCTGATGCGGGTTTTCGCCGTACCGGAGTCCGGAAATCTTCTTCAAGGAAATGGTCAGCGATTCGGGTAATTCATTTCCGGAACCCTCGCTCTCTATGAGATAAGCGGTGACGGCGGCGTCGTAGGTGGAAACATGGTCAAAGGCCTTGGCAGCCAGGCCTCGCCGGTCTTCAACGGAAAGTCCGCCATTGGCCAGTTTCTCGCCAATCCAACTGTAGTCGGACGGGTCCACTACCACGGCGACCGATGGGAAATTCTTGGACGCAGCGCGGAGCATGGTCGGCCCGCCGATGTCGATGTTCTCCAAAGCTTCGGCCAGGGTTACGCCGGGCTTGCTGATGGTCTCAACAAAGGGGTATAGGTTGACGACCACCAAGTCGATCGTGTCCAGGTTTTGGGCCTTTAATTCGGCCATGTGGTCCGGAGAGTCACGCCGGGCCAAAAGGCCAGCGTAAATCGACGGGTGCAGGGTTTTGACCCGACCCTCCAGAATCTCTGGCGACCCGGTGTAATCAGCCACCTGTCCCACCGTGAGGCCGCCTTCCTCGGTTAGCGTTCGGTGGGTGCCGCCGGTGCTAATCAGCTCGTAACCGGCAGCTACCACCTGGCGGGAAAATTCAACTATTCCAGTTTTGTCATAGACGCTGAGCAGTGCTTTCAACATCCTCTCCGTCTTCTAATAAAATTTGCGCGGTGAATTGTTGGTCAATCAGTGACCAACGGTTAAATCGGGGTTCTAGGCCGGTCAGTCTTTGATGATCACCTGCTCGCCTTCGCCTCGGTCAATCATCTTGCCAATGACAACCGCGTCTGGGAGACATTCTAGTACCTTGGAAACATTTTCTTCTGGGCAGACCGCGACTATACCGAGACCCATATTAAATACTCTGTACATCTCTTCGTCGCTGATTCCGCCCGTTTTTTGAATCAATTCAAAGATGGGCAATACCGTCCACGACCCACGGTTGATCTCAGCCGTTAGATTGTCGGGCAGTATCGCTGGGAGTTTGCCGGGCAGCCCTCCGCCAGTGATGTGCGCCAGACCGGTAATCAGGTTCAACACCGGTTCCATCAAAGGGTAGTAACTACGGTGGGGTATCAGGAGTTCTTCGCCGAGTTGGTGTTTTAACTCGTCAAAACGTTGGTACAGAATGTTGGGGTTCTCATCAGTTTTGAACACCTGTCGCACCAGGGAGAACCCGTTGGTGTGGAGGCCGCTGGATGGAACGCCGATCAAAACTTGGCCAGCCTTGATGTTTTTCGACTCGAGCAGCTGGTCTCGTTCCACTGCACCGACCACAAATCCGGCCAGGTCCATTTCGTCTCCAGTGTAGACCTGAGGCATCTGCGCCGTTTCGCCGCCGATCAGAGAGCAGCCAACCTCAAGGCAACCCCAGGTGATTCCACGCATGAGGTTATCCAGCCGTTGGGTGTCCAGGTTGCTGAAGGCCACGTAGTCCAAGAAAAACAGGGGTTTGGCGCCCCTGGTGAGGATGTCATTGACGTTCAGGATGACCAGGTCTTGTCCCACGGACTCAAAGTGTCCAAGTTGGGCCGCAACCTTGATCTTGGTGCCCACGCCATCGGTGCTGGCAACCAGAACTGGTGCCCGGTACCCCGAAAGTTGGTAGAGGCCGGCGAAACTTCCGGAACTGTCCAATACTTGGGGACTATGGGTAGTGGCGGCGAACCCTTTGATTCGCTCTTTCAGGCCGTCCATCCGGTCCAGGTCAACGCCCGATTCCCGGTATGCATCACTTGCCAAAATTAGGGTCCTCCCGTTCCCATCCGCCCCGCGGCAGGCAGGGTGAATTGCCGCTGTAAAAGGTTAATTCACAGTGGGCACAATGGCAAGGGGCATTTGGGGTTATCCAGGGTTTTGCAACGGTCGGAAAAGAGGGTAAATGAGGTTCGTTTAGCCAAAAATAACGCAGCTAAGTCAGAGATAGATCTGCCTGGGTTAATCAGCGCTGGTGCTACCCTGCTCCAAGGCGAACTTTGACAGCTCTAATTGGATGGGCACAGGGTAGTTGCCGGTGAAACAGGCGTCGCAGAAGCCGCCTTTGGAACCGCCGACCACTTTCAATAAACCCTCAACGCTTAGGTAGCCCAAGGTGTCAGCACCAACCTTCTCGCGAATCTGTTCCAGGGTGTTGTTTGCGGCTAATAGTTCTTCACGAGAGGCCATGTCCACGCCCATGAAACAAGGATGCTTGATGGGCGGAGCGCACACCCGCATATGTACCTCTTTGGCCCCACCTTTGCGCAGCAGGTTCACAACATGAGGGGTTGTAGTGCCACGAACGATGCTATCGTCCACCACCACCAATCGCTTGCCCTGGATTACTTCCACCAGGGTGTTGAACTTCTGACGCACACCAAGATCCCGCAGCCGTTGCTCGGGTTCAATGAACGTTCGGCCCACATAGCGGTTCTTCACCAAGCCTTCACTGAAGGGGATGCCAGATTCTTGGGCGTAACCCACGGCGGCGGCGGTGGAAGAGTCTGGGATGCCAATCACGAGGTCGGCATCCACTGGGTGTTCTCGGGCTAGCTGAGCGCCCAACTCCTGTCGAGCCGAGTGGACCAGCTGTCCGGCCATAATGCTATCCGGCCGGGCGAAATAAATCAGTTCAAAAACGCAGAGAGCGCTACGCCCGGTGCCACCAGACCAGATGGCGGTGTGGAGGCCATTGCCATCGACGACGATAACCTCACCCGGCTCAAGTTCACGTACGTACTCAGCGCCAAGGTGGTCTAGGGCGCAGGATTCGGACGCTACAATCCAACCGCCGTTCAGCGTGCCCAGACACAGTGGCCTGATTCCCAGGGGGTCTCGGGCCGCAATCATGGTGTCTTTGGTCTGGATGACAATGGAATAGGCCCCTTCCAGTTGACGCATGCATTGGAAAACACGATCTTCCCAGGTTGCACCGGTCGCATGGGCCAATAATTGGGCGATGACTTCAGTGTCTGTAGTGGAGGTGAAGGTGGTGTTCCATTCGTCCTGGATCTGGTCCTTCAATTGGAGGGCGTTGATGATATTGCCGTTGTTGGCTACGGCCAATTGACCGTGCTGGCTATCAACTAATAGGGGTTGGGCGTTGCAGAGTTCGCTGCTGCCGCTGGTGGAATACCTGGTATGGCCGATGGCCATGTCTCCGACCAGGGGATAAAAATCCGGTTCCCTAAAAATCTGAGTCACCAGACCCATGTCGGCATGGACTACAACATTTTCGCCGTCGGCGGCGGCAATTCCAGCGCTCTCTTGCCCACGGTGTTGCAGGGCAAAAAGGCCGAAAAATGCCAACCGGCTAGCATCCCCTTCCGGGGTGTATAGCCCAACTACCCCGCACTCTTCGTTGGGGGTATCAAACGGGACGCTGCCGAAGGAAAAATCGAACTCGCTACTCACGATATTATTTTATGTAATCCAAATCGCAGAGGTCAACATCAAAAACACCAGTTAAATGGCTTTCGAATGCTGTTATTCAGTATAAGTTAAATTACGGCCGAACTGGAATTTCCAATTCCTATTGATTTTACATCGATGTAAATTGGAGCTCAGATAACCATGATGCCGTGATTCTAGCTTACAAGGCAGGTACCAAAGTACATAAATGATGGCCTCTTAGTCCCGCTTAGGTCGGATTGTTACTTTGCGACCTTCGCCTTCTCCGGTACTTTCCGTGGCCACGCTGGGGTGGTCCGTAAGGGTCGTGTGGATGATGCGACGGTCTGCTGGAGGCATGGGCTCCAGGGTTATGCTCCGGTTCGTCTGGGCGACTCGTTCAGCTATCTTGGTAGCCATTTCTCGCAGGGAAGCCTCTCTCCGTTGGCGATAGTTCTCAACATCGAGCACGACCCTGACGCCGTCAAATTGCTTTCTGACAATCAGATTAACCAAGAACTGTAGGGCTTGTAGTGTCTGGCCGCGGCGTCCAATAAGTAAACCAGAGTCGTCTCCGGCCAGGTCAATGATGGGTCCACCTGACTCAGGGTCATGGGCGGACCTAAGGGTCCGAGTGACGTTGACACCAGCTGCTTCTAGTATGTGGCCCACGGCATCTGTGGCCACTCCTGCGGCAGTAGTTTCACCTGCTGATGTAGTTGGTACTCCGGCATCGTTTCGGTCTGCGGAGATCCGGGTAACCTTGACTTGGGCTAGTTCTGAACCAATGCCCAAGAAGCCAGTTTTACCCCTACTTAGTATTTCTACCTCGGCCTCGTCTCGGTCGGCGTCGAGCTCTTTCAGTGCTAGCTCTATTGCTTCGTCGACGGTTCGGGCGCTCCTCACTATCTCTTCCATCTTCTACCATCTCCTCCTGAGAATCATTTTGGGATGGACTACCTGCCGCCACCGGCGCTGCTTGCGGAGCGGTTTTGGGGAACAATGGGAATAAGGGTCCCCAACCACCAGTTACGAAATATTGAATTGCTATACCGATTACGTTTGATGTTGTCCAGTACAGGGCCAGACCACTGGGTAGCGTGTACGAGAAGAAAGCAATCATCAGAGGCATCAGCCAGAGCATCATTGCCTGGTTTCCGGCCTGTCTGGGGTCAGTAGACGGCTGCATGGTCATCTTCTGCTGAACCCAGGTGGAGGCAAAGACGAGCGCCGGCATGATGATGTTGGTGGGGTCGGATTTTGCCAAATCCAGCCAAAGGAACCCGGAGTCCATTGGCGCCGCCGAGAAGATGGGCGCTATGGGTATCCAGGTGTACATCTTCTCGGATAGACCAACCAGGTTGTCAGGTCTGGAAAATACCACTTGAATCAGAACCCGGAACAGTCCAATCAAAACGGGCATCTGGACAACCATTGGGCCCAGACAGCCAAAGGGGCTTACACCAGCCTCTTTGTAAAGGCGCATTGTCTCTTGAGAGACTCGAGATCGGTCTCTGGCGTAACGGTCTTGGATCTCTTTGATCTTTGGCTGAAGCGAGCTCATGGCCCGCATCTGCTTCAGTTGCTTCAGCGTCAACGGCATGGTGACCAGACGGATCAGGGCAGTCAGAACAATTATCGCCAAGCCCATCTGGCTAAATAGGACGGTGTAGAGCACCACCAGCATGTTGAGCATGGGCCGAATAATTACTTCGGTCCAAAGGATTGAAATGATCTCCAAGGAGACCTACCTTGTTACCAGCGAAAACGCCGGAGTATTTCGTTTGATTTTTTGGGTAAATTGTTGCATTAGTTGTTGCATGAACCCTCCTTGGTGTCCCAGCACCAAGCGGTTTCTCCGACCTTCAGATCAACACGTCTGACCCGGCGGTCTTGGGAGCCAACGAATACAGAGTCGCCAACCGCAAACAACGCCGCATTTACTTGAGCGTCCAACTTGATTGGATTTGACAGTTCACGGCCGATACCTCGGTTTGCGGTACCGGTGTCCAGCACTATCAACTCACCATCTTTGTTGACCACCACTAAGCCCCGATCGATTACAACGGGCTGAGACACGATGGAAGCGCCGACGTTATGCTTCCACAGCAAGTTCCCATTGGTGTCCAACGCGTAGATGTTGCCATCCATATTAGGGGCGAAAATCGTCTTTCCGTCTGTTACAGCCCCAACCCAGAACCAATTGTCACCTTCATAAGACCAGTCTAAAGACACATTGCCATCGGAATCCTGTGATAAGGCATAGAGGCTTTTATCGAAGGAGCCGAAGATAATCTTGTCGTCAAACAATAAAGGCTTTCCGGCGATTACGCCGTCTGTCTCGTATTGCCAGATTTCTTCGCCACTGCTCAGTCTTACAGCGTAGGCCTTGTGGTCATGGGATCCAAAATAGGCAGTGCCATTCTCAATGACGGGAGTGGACCAGATGGTGTCGCCAGCTTGGAACGGTTTCTCCCAGAAGTTCTCGCCAAAGTCTGCTGTGTAGGCATTTAGCTGACCATCTTCATTGCCCGACAATATGATGTCGTTCATTGGGTCATAAGCCAGTCCGGCCACTAAGGGATCCAATTCGTCCACCAACCCTTTGGGTCGGCGCCAGCCACCGTCATTCAGGCTACCGTTCTCTTTATTGAGAGCGTAGATATAACCATCTATCCCCGCTACGTAGAGCAGGTTGCCCTGAATCAAGGGAGTGGAATATGAACCGCTTATATCGGCTTGGTCTATGGAAGTGGGGAAGGACCATATCTCGCGTTGGGCTACGCCTTCAAACCCGTTGTCAATGAGCGCAACCACTTTCCCTTCTTTAGTACCAACGTAGACCACTCCGTCTTCACTGATTGGAGGGTTCCATCCATCACTTTCACTACCGATGTCTCTAGTGCAACCGGCAATCAGAGGCAAAAGAATAAGAGCAAATAGAATCAGAAACCGTCGGCTGACTATGCGTTGAGAGCTGACAGTGCGGTTGCTAGTTTGAGACCGTTTTAATTCTGGATTAGTGATGTTGTTGTGGATGATAGGTTCCCACGGCTGCTTGAGTCGATTAAAATGAGGAGATTTAATATTTCTCACGGTACGGGGTCGTATCCTTGTCCGCCCAGTGGGCGACAGCGACCGAGGCGTTTCACGCCGAGCCAAAGCCCTTTTAACACCCCGTACTTATCCACCGCCTCTTGCGAGTAGTGCGAACAACTAGGGTAATAACGGCATGACGTGGGCAGCAGAGGTGAAAGGGTCTTTTGATAGAGCCAAATCACCGATAACACGGCAAACTTCATTTAGGCGATTCCAACAAAAATCAATTGGTGATTCGTTCCACTACCATCTGTTTGTTCATTTGGTAGATTAATCTGCGGTTAATCAAGGAACTTAGTCCACAGTGGGCCCTGGACCGTTGGGCGATGGAGGTTTCTCCACCAGATTGGCGCGTTGTAACAGATTATCGGTTGCATTTTTCAAGTCTTGATACTTGGCAGACCCGGCACCACGGCGGACAATGAACAGGGCATCCCAGCCAGCCTTGATCTGGTTCAATCGAACCGCTTCCCGCAGTCGTCGTTTCACCCTATTTCTCACAGCAGCATTACCAATGCGCTTATTCACCAGAAAACCGAAGCGGCTGCAGTCTGAGCCATTTGCCAGGTATCGGATTACCAATAACCTGTTGGCCGCGCTACTGCCCTCCACGTGAATCTGGGTGAACCTTTTGCTGCCCGTTAGCCGTTGCCTGTGCTGCATTACCGGACTGAACCACTGGAAGGGTTACTGGTGGGGTTACAGATTAAGCTTTTACTCAAGCTATTGGGTGAGGTGAGGGAGACCGACGTTATACGGTTAGCTTGTGACGGCCTTTAAACCGCCGACGTTTAAGAATCGCCCTGCCGTCAGAAGTACTGGAACGGTGGCGAAAACCATGCACGCGAAACCTGCGCCGTTTCTTGGGTTGATAGGTACGTTTAGGCACAAAGACACATCCTTACTTCCAAGAAGTATAGGCGTGCCTAAATATTGCGTCAAGGAGTTATCAGTATCGCAAGGGTCTAATTTCTCCCATTTTCCGTAATTAAGCTTTAGAACTGGCTGGATGCACAAATGCTAGGCGGTAATT
>DUCU01000115.1:0-7665 GCA_012959605.1 Dehalococcoidia bacterium
CTTGGCGCCGGGAGCCACCTTGCCGCCTAGTTGGTGCACCATCGCCTGCATTCCGTAACAGATGCCCAGCACTGGCAAGTGCTGCTCAAAGACCCAGTCTGGTATCTGAGGAGCGCCCTCTTCATAGACACTGGCTGGGCCACCGGAAAGAATCACGCCCTTGGGATTGAGATGTTTCACCGAATCCCAGGTGCTCTTGGACTGGGCCACCATAGAGTAGACCTTCAACTCTCTGATCCGACGGGCAATCAGGTGACTGTACTGAGAGCCAAAATCGATTACGACCACGCCCTCATTCACCGATTTCTGGCCGTCATCATCCTCAGAGCCGATTGCGTCCAGACCTTTTGCAATCTCCAAGTACGCTGAGACTTCCAAATCGTCGCTGGTGGCGACTCTTCGTCCTTGAGGCAACTTGTTTTCAGTCGTGGCTCAACCTCCTGAGTATCCTGGATAAATAGATTCCCGATTGAAGACCGTGGAATTGGCTAATCGGGCTAACTTTCTAGGAAAAAACTTGCTGATCAGACCGCAGGAACCGAGGTGTCGGTGATGGGAAAACCGAAATTACATAACACACAATAATTGTAGCGGCAGGGTATGGGCGAGTATACCGTTTGGAGGCGACATAAAGTCAACGGATTTGTAGGGAGAATATGACGGCTTTTTAGCACCTGAGGGATACCCAGCCCATGATATACTCCGCCCGCTATAGATTCCTGCGTGCTGGGGCACAAAATAATGGGTAACATTGGGGCCGTAGTAACCAACTTGGATACCCAGGAATTGATGACACCAGAAGACTCGGAAAAGGCAGTCCAACACCTGAAATATGGGGGCGTGGTGGCCATCCCCACCGATACCCTTTATGGACTGGCCGCCGACGTCTTTAACACCACTGCTTTGAACCGTATCTTTGCGATTAAGGGCCGTCCCGATGACCTGGCATTGCCGGTTTTGGTGAACGGTTGGAATCAGCTAAACAGGATGGCGGAAAACCTGCCACCAGCAGCTGAGAAGTTGGTGGAGCGGTTCTGGCCGGGAGGGCTGACTCTGGTGGTGAAAAAAGCGCCAGATGTGCCAGACCGGCTCACGGCGGGAGTTGCCACCGTGGCAGTAAGGATGCCCGATCATGAAGTGCCCATAACTCTGATTAGCGGGCTGGGCGGGCCGATTACTGGCACCAGCGCCAATATCAGTGGCAGCCCTGACCTGATTTCCCTGGTTGAACTTATAGACCAGATGGGCAACCGCGTGGATTACGTATTAGAATGCGGGCCTGAGCCCAAGGGCACGGCGTCCACTGTGGTCGACATAACATTAAATACGCCCAAACTTCTTCGAAAAGGGGCAATTCCGTTTGACCAGGTGCTTAATGTCTGGGAATCGGCGCAGATCTAAACTGGAACTAATAACAGGAAATTAGGAGACAGATCATCCCGCTGCCACAGATATACCAATCCTACCGGCAAGCCGTGGAAGACGAACTCAGGGGAGTCTTCGAATCCAGAGAGGGCTTCCTATACGATGTCCTGCGCTACCACCTGGGCTGGGTGGACGAACAAGGACAGCCCCAAAGCGGCACTTCTCCGCTGACCTTTCAATCGGCAATGGCCCTTGCATCCTGCGAAGCCTTGGAAGGCGATTTCACCAAGGCACTGCCCGTGGCGGCTAGTGTGGATCTGATTTATAACTTCACCCTGGTCCACGGCGACGTCCAAGCTGGCCGGGTCGAGGCTGGAGACCGGCCCAGTATCTGGTGGGTCTGGGGGCCAGCCCAAGCGATCAACGCCGGAGACGGACTGCATTCCCTGGGGCGGACTACCATGATGCGCCTCGCCCAAAAAGATGTTCCCGCTGACCGGGTTTTGCGCGCGGTCCGTTCCTTGGACATGGCCTGCCTCGCTCTCTGTGAGGGGCAGTACATGGACTTGGAGTTTCAGGACCAGATGCTGGTCACCACGGCCTCCTATATGGACATGATTGGGCGTAAATCGGGTGCGCTGGCTGCCTGCGCTGCTGAAGCCGGGGCACTGGTCACCGGCGCGTCTGATGCGGTTTGCTCCAAGATGGCTGACGTGGGTTGGAACATGGGCATGGCCTGGCAGATAGCCCGAGACATTGACGACCTGTGGGGCGAACGCGGCGACGGTATGACCCCGAGTAACGTGATCAACAAGAAAAAAAGCCTGCCCCTGGTCCACACACTGGAGACTGCTGAAGTGAGCGTCAAACGGGAACTTGGCGCTATTTATATGAAGCGAGTACTGGAAGATAGCGACATCGTCAAAATGATCGAGATACTAGACAGGACCAACGCCAAACAGGTTTCCCAGGACAAAGCCCAGGAATTAATTGACCAAGCCCTGGCGGGACTGGACGGCGTATCACAAAAGGGAATGGACGCTCTGGTAGACCTTGGTCGCTGGGCGGCAGAAGGGGGACGGTAGTGGCAAAACGTAGGCTGGACCAGCTTGATGTGGCTGGCAAAAGAGTACTGGTGCGAGTGGATTTTAACGTGCCCATCGACCAAGGAATTGAAGGTATATCCCTCTATGACCAGCGGCTGCGGGCCACTCTGCCCACCATCAAATATCTGATAGAACAGGGCAGCAAGATTGTGCTCTGCTCCCACCTGGGCCGTCCCAACGGCGAGGTCGTAGAAGAACTGCGGCTAGCCCCAGTGGGAGACCGATTGGCGTTCTTGCTGGAGCGCCCCGTCAATAGCCTGCCGGAGATCACCGGATCCGTGGTGGCCGAAGCCATCGCTGCGATGTCACCCGGTGACGTGGTTCTGCTGGAGAACCTGCGGTTCCACCCCGGCGAGGAGAAGAACGACGGAGTTTTTGCCTGTGAATTGGCCGACTCGGTGGATTGTTTCGTGATGGACGCTTTTGCCGTTACCCACCGGGCTCACGCATCCACAGATGGAATCACCAAGTTTCTGCCCTCGGCCATGGGGCTCTTGGTCCAGCGGGAAGTGGAAGAGATGGGCAAGGCCTTGGAATCTCCGGAAAAACCTCTGGCCGCTTTGATGGGTGGCGCCAAGGTCAGCGACAAGATTCTGCTGCTGGATAACTTACTGGAAGACCTAGACCATCTATTCATCGGCGGCGGTATGTGTGTCACTTTCTTGAACGCCATGGGCTATCTGACCGGCGATTCGAGGATAGAAGAAGACCGATTGGAATTCGCCCGCGAGATTATGCGACGGGCTGAAGCAGCCAATATAGAAGTCCATCTACCAGAATACGTGGTCATTGCTAACGAGTTTGCCGCCGACCCCGGAGAAACCGACGTCATGCACGTTGGTGACGTACCAGACGGCTGGTACATCATGGATATTGCTCCGTCTTCAGCCCAGGATTTTGCCGACGCTCTCAGCAAGTGCAAGACCATAATCTGGAACGGGCCCATGGGCGTCTTTGAGATGCCCCGGTTCAGCGCGGGAACCCGTACAGTGGCGGAGTCAATCGCCAAGCTGGTAGGCGTTACCAGCGTCGTTGGCGGTGGCTCAACCGCAGAAGCAATCGAAGAATTGGGCCTGATGGACAAGATGACCCACGTGTCCACCGGCGGCGGCGCGTCCTTGGAATTCCTGGAAGGCAAAGAACTGCCGGGCATCGCTGCCCTGCCAGATGTTTAGCCAGGATAATTAAAGCATACCCAGGCCAATCAACCATCGGTGATAAGCTGTACGGTGAGAGAATAGCTTGGGCCCTGCCGAGCCCAAACGCGAGGAAATAACCAGTGATAGACGTAGAAGAATTAAGAGATTGTTACACCAAAACATCGACCAAGATGGTGTTGTTGGTTGCCGACGGATTGGGCGGTTTGGCCCATCCGGACACCGGCAAATCAGAACTGGAAACCGCTAATATTCCCAACCTGGACGCGTTGGCTCAAAAGAGCGCCTGCGGTGTGACAACTCCGGTTTTGCCCGGCGTGGCCCCCGGTAGCGGACCTGGTCACCTAGCCCTGTTTGGCTACGACCCACTGAAGCACCAGATTGGTCGCGGGGCACTGGAAGCCCTGGGCATTGAAGTCGATTTGCAGCCGGGCGACGTGGCTACCAGAGGAAATTTCTGCCTCGTCGACAGCGAAGGCCTGTTGGTGGACCGCCGCGCCGACCGCATACCCACCGAATTCAGCGCTCCAATCTGCGAACGCCTGGACCGTATTCAGATTCCAGGTGTCCAGTTGGACGTGTTCTCCGTTCAGGACTACAGATTTGTGCTCCGCCTGCGCGGTGAAGGGTTGTCTGAACTGGTTACCGAGACTGATCCCCAGGTCACTGGCGCCAAAGCTCTGGAAGTGAAAGCGATAAAGCCGGAAGCCCAGAAAACAGCTGACATCGTCAACGAATTTGTGAAGCAGGCAGCGCAGTTGATGGCCGAGGAAGAACGGGCCAACATGCTGCTATTGCGGGGCTTCGCCCAGCTGCCGTCACTGCCTGCGATGGGTGAGGTCTACCGACTGGATCCGGCAGCCATCGCCGCTTACCCCATGTACCGTGGATTGGCAACCGTTGCCGGCATGAACGTCATCCCCACCGGCAAGAACTTTGCCGCCGAGATGGATACCCTTAGGGCCAACTGGGACAAGCACGATTTCTTCTTCATCCACTACAAACCGGCCGACGCTGCCGGTGAAGACGGCGACTTTGATGCCAAAGTGCGTTGTCTCGAAGAACTGGACCCGTTCATCCCTGACATACTCGAGCTGGGACCCGACGTTCTGATGGTCGCCGGTGACCACTCTACTCCGGCGATAATGGCCGCCCACAGCTGGCACCCAGTGCCGTTCATGCTGCATTCCAAGCTGACCAAAGGTGAGGGAGTGCCCACCTTTGATGAGCGTGCCTGCGCCTTGGGCTCCATCGGAAGCATACCAGCCACCAGCGTGATGGTGATGGGTCTTTCCCATGCTGGGAAGATGACCAAGTTCGGCCCTTAGCCGAGCTAAATTTCTTGAAAACCCAAACGTAGATTGGAGATAGTCCCATGCCTGACCTGGTAGTAGCTGGAAACTGGAAGATGAACACAACAGTCTCTGAAGCCGCCGCTCTGGCTGCCGGAGTGCGAGACGGTGCCGCCGGAGTCACGGGCGTGGAACTGGTGCTCTGTCCGCCGGCAGTATCCCTGGTTGCCGTCAGTGACGCGGTAAAAGGTTCAGCGGTGAAGGTGGGCGCTCAAAACATGCACTTCCAGGAGTCTGGCGCATTTACCGGTGAGGTCTCGCCGGGCATGCTGCAAGGCATTTGCGACTACGTGATCATTGGTCATTCGGAACGTCGCCAGATGTTCGCCGAGACCGACGAATCGGTCAACCTCAAGATCAAAGCGGCCCAGGCTGCCGGACTTCGACCCATCATGTGCGTCGGCGAGACACTGGAACAAAGGGAGGCTGGTCAAGCCTCAGACTTCATTAGCGGACAGGTCCACGCGGGGCTGGAGGGAATCACCGACGCTACTGGTCTGGTCGTCGCCTACGAGCCCATCTGGGCCATCGGAACTGGTCAGTCGGCCACTCCGGAGACTGCCGCGGAGATTATCGGCGGGGTGATTTTGGAGACCCTGCGCAGCATCTTTTCGGGCGCAGCTGCCAACATTTCACTTCTCTACGGCGGCAGCATGAATGGGGGGAACGCTGGCGATTACGCGGCTCAAGACTGTATTCACGGCGGACTGATCGGTGGAGCGGCGCTCCAAGCTGACCAGTTTCTTCAGGTGGCCACTGCCGTAGTTGCAGCCAAGGCCTAGGCGAAGTCAGACCTTTCTTGCAACGTAATTCCTGACGTGCCAACCCACACCCAACCCGGAATATCCGTAGTTGGCCCCACAGCCGTGGGCAAGACTGCGTTGGCCGTGGAATTGTGCCAGCGATTTAACGGCGAGGTCATCAACGCTGACAGCCGTCAGGTGTACCGGCAGATGGACATCGGCACGGCCAAAGCAACTCCTGCAGAACTAGCACTCGCACCCCACCACCTGCTCGACCTTTTAGAACCGTCTGAGTCGTTTGGGCTTGGGGCTTTCTTGCCCCTGGCCCAAGCCGCGGCAGATGACATAATCAGCAGGGGTAAACTCCCCTTGGTAGCGGGCGGCACGGGCCAGTATGTGTGGGCATTGCTGGAAGGCCAGACCGTCCCCGCAGTCCCTCCTGACCCCGAGTTCAGGGCGGCCTTAGAACTAGAAGCTGCGGCCGATGGCGGCGTTCAATTGCTGCATGACCGGTTGCGCCAGATAGATCCAATCCGCGCCGACGCCCTGGACGCACGAAACGTGCGTCGGGTTATTAGGGCACTGGAGATCTTCAATACGACCAACCAGAAACCGTCTGAGATAGGCCAAAAACAACCTGTGACCGGCGATTATCTGGTGTTAGGGCTGACCATGGACCGAAAAGTCATCTACCAGCGCATCGACGACCGAGTGGACGCCATGATGAGGGCTGGGTTCCTGGCTGAAGTAGAACGGCTGGCCGAGGCGGGATATCCAATGGGGGAAGGCTCCCTAGACAGCCCTGGTTACCGGGAGTTGGGGCAGCATCTGACCGGTGAATTGTCGCTGGATGAAGCGGTCTCCCTAACCAAGACCCAGACCCACCGTCTGGCGCGCCGCCAGTACACCTGGTTCAAGCCGTCTGACCCCCGTATTACGTGGCTGGATGCCGCAGATCCAGGCATGCTGGAAAAGGCCTTTGACCTGGTTTCAGCGTACCTATCTGAGACCAGCCCTGTGATACAATGAGCCTCCCGTTCCACTAGGAGTCCAGACATGAAATTCACCAAGATGCACGGCGCCGGCAACGACTATGTGTATGTCGATGCGCGCTCGGAAGACCGTGACTGGCCAGAGTTGGCGCGACGCATGAGCGACCGCCATTTTGGTGTTGGCAGCGACGGCCTGATACTGATCAAAGACTCCGATGTAGCCGACCTCCGCATGAGCATGTTCAACGCGGATGGCTCAGAGGCTGAAATGTGTGGCAATGGCATCAGATGCTTCGTTAAATACGCGGTTGACCGTGGCATTGTTTCCGGTGGAACGAGCTCGGTGAATGTTGAGACCCTGGCCGGCATCAGGAACATCGTGCCCGTCACCGAACACGGTCTGGTCACTGCCGCCAGAGTATCTATGGGCCTGCCCATCTTCAATCCCTCAGACGTTCCGGTGGCTCTTGAATCGACCGGTGAATACGGCGCAGGTCCAGTGCTGGAATACCCCTTTGAAATGGACGGACACGACCTTCCGTTGAGCTTTGTTTCCATGGGTAACCCCCATGCCGTCACATTTATTGACACGCTGGTTGCTGACTTCCCTTTGCTGACCGCTGGGCCCAAAGTGGAACACCATTCCATCTTTCCTAGGCGGGTCAACTTTGAGATTGTGAACGTCGACAGCTCGGACCACCTGACCGCCCGCGTCTGGGAGCGGGGTTCTGGAGAGACGCTGGCCTGTGGTACTGGGGCTTGTGGCATTGCAGTGGCATCGATTCTAGGCGGGCACACCGGCAACACCGTTGACATAACACTGCCCGGTGGCACCCTCAAGGTGGACTGGGACGGCCAAGGCGAAGTCTATCTAGAAGGCCCCGCCGAAGAAGTTTTTTCCGGGGAATGGACTTAGGCATCAATCGTCTGGTTGATGCTCCATTCTCTGG
>DUCU01000115.1:7760-11763 GCA_012959605.1 Dehalococcoidia bacterium
TTGGGGAAACTGTCCCCGTATCCTTTTGTAGAGATTTCGCGGATTATCGCTGAGAAGCGGGCCGCAGGGGCCGACGTCGTTACCTTTGGCATCGGTGACCCAGACATCCCAACCCCCAAACCAATCATAGACCGGCTATTGACCGCAGCACAGCACGCGCCTAACCACCGTTATCCTGAGACTGATGGCCTGCCTGAGATGCGTCGGGCCTTTGCCCAGTGGTATGACACCAGGTTCAATGTGAGACTGGACCCGGATACCGAAGTCCTCCCTCTGATTGGCGCCAAAGAAGGCATCGCCCACGCTGCATTCTCGTTCTTGGACCCTGGGGACATCGCCCTGATTCCAGACCCGGCCTACCCGGTCTACGCTGTAGGCACCATGTTCGCTGGGGCTGAAGCCCATATCATGCCGCTATACGAGAAGAACGGGTGGCTCCCAGATTTTGACGCCATTCCGGCTGGTGTGGCCCGGGCCGCTAAGGTGATGTGGTTGAACTACCCAAATAACCCAACCAGCGCGACTGCCGGCGAAGAAGATTACCTGTCGGCCATTACTTTCTGCAAAGAGAATGACATCGCCCTGCTGCATGACGCCGCCTACAGCGAGGTCGGCTATGACGGCTACCTGCCAATGAGCTACCTGCAGGTGGCCGGTTCCAAAGATATTGGAGTGGAGTTCCACTCCTTGTCCAAGAGCTACAACATGACCGGCTGGCGGATAGGAATGGCTGTGGGCAACGCTGACATGATTAAGGCCTTGTTCCAGATCAAGGCCAACATAGATTCTGGCGTCCCCCAGGCAGTCCAAGAGATGGCCATGGAGGCTCTAACCGGTCCTCAAGACTGCGTGGCAGACAATCTGAAAGCCTACACGTGGCGTCGAGATAGGGTCGTAAAAGCCGTCCAAGCAATGGGCATGAGCGTTGATGTTCCTCGTGCTAGCCTGTACATATGGGCCAAAGTGCCGGAGGGTTATACCTCAGCGGAAATGGCCCAGTTGCTGCTGGAAGAACTGGACGTCGTGGTCACTCCTGGATCCAGCTACGGTAAATACGGTGAGGGCTACATCCGCCTGTCCCTAACCACCCCAGACGAGCAGGTTGAAAAGGGCTGCCAGAGGATGGAAACCTGGAAGATACCACCTCCCTCAGGCAAATAGGCACCCGCAGGCAAGTAGGAAAACCAGGCAAGAGAGGACCATATCTCAAAACGTTCTGAACGCTCTTCCAAAAAAGACAAACGCTCCTCTATTCCGGTAGAACCCGAGCCGGAAAAGGCGGTTCTCGTTGCGGTTGAGATGAACCGCCGGGAACACCTATGGTCTTTGGAGGACACGTTGGCGGAGCTTGAATATCTGGCCAACACCGCCGGCGCTCAGGTTGTCGGCACCGTCACCCAACGGGCCAATCGCCTTGGCTCTACCTACGTTGGGTCCGGTAAGGTTGAAGAGATTCGTGACATGATGGAGGAGCTTGAAGCCGATGTCGTCATCTTTGACGACGAGCTCACTCCAACCCAACAACGCAACCTGGAAAGAGTTCTTGAACGTAAGGTAATTGACCGCACCGCATTGATTCTAGACGTGTTTGGTCAGCATGCCTCCACCCACGAGGGTAAGTTGCAGGTGGAACTGGCCCAGCACGAGTACCTGCTGCCCCGACTGGCTGGCCAATGGTCTCACCTTGAACGATTGGGCGGCGGAATTGGTACCAGAGGCCCCGGTGAAACCCAGATTGAGACTGACCGCCGTCTGGTCAGAAATCGGCTAAAAAAGATCAAGGCAGACCTTGATGATGTGAGCAAACGGCGGAATATCCACATGGACCGTCGCAAGAAATCCAGCATCCCCATGGCCACTCTTGTCGGCTATACCAACGCCGGTAAAAGCACGCTTTTCAACGCCCTGAGCGACGCTAAAGTGACGGCTGCCGACCAGCTGTTTTCCACTTTGGACCCGGTGACCAGACGCATCCGGCTACCCTCCGGCGCACCTCTTTTATTGAGCGATACTGTAGGGTTCATCCAGAAGCTATCTCCCAGCGTGGTTGCAGCGTTCCGTGCCACTCTGGAAGAATTAAGCGAATCCGACATACTGCTCCACGTGATCGACGTCACCCACCCCAAGGCCCAAGAACAGACCTTGGTAGTGCAAAAGACACTGAAAGACCTGGGACTGGAAGACCGTCCCCGGCTGTTGGTGATGAACAAGATGGACCTCATGGTCGCCCGGGAATCGGAACGGGCTGACGACGTGGCAGCGATTGTTCCCAATGGACAGCCGATGCAAGAAGTGGCGTCCGGAATTCTGGTGTCGGCGGCTCAGGGATGGAACCTGGATCACTTGCTGCACGAGATTGAAGAATTGCTCATCTCTCTTGATGGACCGCTGACGGTTGTTGGCTCAGCAGGCAGCAACTAGCAGTTTTCTCCAGCCGCTTTACATAATATTTGACGCTAACCGCTGAACCGTCCACCTAATTTGTCATTCATTGCCAATGAGATCTATCTGGTCTCCGTTATTTGCGGCGTCGAACCAGAATTGGGACGTTGGAATCGCGTCCTTGAGTTCAATCTGGATAATCTCGCCAAGGATGAGTGACATTCCATCCACTGCTGAAACATCGCTGCCGCCCAGGTAACAATTCCCGGTGTTATCTCCTCGGGCTTTGAACAGCAAAAACCTGGCCCGTCCTTTATTTGCAGCACGGACGGCAATTCCCGCGGTGCCAACCATGACGGACCCGGGCATTGCTATGTTTTTCTCCAATTAGTTGCACCTAGGATAATTGGGCTTTCAACTTTGGATTTTGTCCAACGTAAATCTGGGTCGTCAACGGGCCGTTAGCAATTGGGCGATTTTGCGGAAATTCTCTATGCAAAAGACAAAGTTAATGGCTACTGGGTTAACTTTAATAATAAAACCCGCGCTACGGGGCTTAGAGCGCAACCCGGTTGTAATGATGCAAATCAACGAGATCGACACCCGAGAGAAAGATATACGGAAGAAACAAAAAACAGATATTGGTTCGCACAAGATACGTTATGTAATATTCTGGTCAAGATCAGGAAAGAGTGTTGACATAATTAAATTGGGTTGAACTATCCCAGATATTCTTGGGAAATCTGAGACTAATTGTCATGTCCATTCTGGTTGAATGAAACTAACAACAGGACGACTAACAATCGCTCCGATAAACAGGTCGTATTTTTTCGGCTGATTAAGCGTGAAATGCTATTTCAAGACCTCTTTTTTAGTTCCTCCTGTCAAGCCCACAATCAATCCCAATCTATATGACAAGCTGACATCCGGATCAGGTTAATAACTGTCATATGACATAGGTAAACCCACCTCTGAATTAAAACTGCTGTGCGTTAATGGTTATGTAAATTTTGGGCAAGACAATGGATGTTTAGCTCAGTTGGTTAGAGCACCTGATAACACGAGGAAACAGATTCCGTAACTGCCCTGGGGAGGCAGAGGTCGTCCTGGAAAATTGAACCTTCAGGAGCTACCCGGTTATAATCACCCAAGAATAGTTTCCCCGTCTGTTGAGGGTAATGTTATGTCCACTCCGAGCCAGGCACTATGCAATGTGAACAAAGGCCTTATACCGTGGGTTTTCAACTAAGGTGACCACGTGAAGTGTTTCCTGGCGTTTATCCTAGTGCTTGTGACCGTCATAGGATGCGCCCCGCCACCGACATCCCCGGTAAAGACTCCGGTCCCTCCGGCGACCCATACTCCTTACCCTGCAGCTACCTATACCCCCTACCCCTCGGCCACAGCAAGGCCAACGCCAGTCCCACCCACTACCGATCAGGATAAACCTGATGTAGAAGCGACAGCGTCTCCTGTACCGGTCTCCTCCGGCTACAGCTTCAAGTTCAGATACGCCTGTCTAGACAGGTCCCTCGAACCCTGTGAACTGCTCGAGGCCCCCGGCGGAATGATGGACAGGATCAGGGAGCGGACCAACGGCCAGGTTGATATACAGATAACA
>DUCU01000116.1 GCA_012959605.1 Dehalococcoidia bacterium
TCGATGGCAGTGTTATCTGCTGGCGAGCCGTCTATCAGCTCGGTGCTGAGGGTCTCGTCGCGGATGTAACCGGAGAAAGCTCCTTGCATGACCCCGGCAAACTCTGGTGGACCCTGGTAGTAGGTCACGATGCGGTCGATGACGTCGAAGTCGGCTGACCGGCGCATGCCCTGGATACGGTGGACTACCTCACGGGCCAGACCCTCTTCGGCCAGTTCAGGCGTCAGTAGTGTCTCCACGGCCACCACGTATGGGCCTTCTTGAACCTCAGCGTAGCCGTCGCCCTTCGCAGTCTTGATGATCTCCACATCTTCTTGGTCGATGTGGAGTATCTCTGAAGACTCTTTGGGGTTTGCCAGTTCAACCCAGCCATTTTCACCAAACGACTTGAAGATGGCTCTAGGATCCATGGCCGACAACGCGTCGGCTACGGACTGGCCGTTGGCGCCGTGCTTCTTGCCCAGAGTCGCTTTGTTGGGAGAGGACGCCCATCTCCAAAACTCCAGGTCGTCCGGGCCCAGCGCAGCGTCAATTGTGACTGTTTTTACGTTTAGTTCATCGATCAACTGGGGAATCATCGGAACAAGTAGGTCTTTCTCAGAGTCGTTCCGTACCAGCACTTTCACTGCGTTCAGCGGCTGGCGGACTTTGATTTTTTCGTTTGAGCGCGCCGCCCGGCCCATGCTTGACACCTTCATCGCCAATTGGGTGGCCTCCATCAGCGGCAGGTCAACCAACGATTCATCGGCCACTGGGAAGTCGATTAGGTGGATGCTGTCAGGTGCAGTTGAGTCCACTGAGCAGACCAGGTTCTGATACATCTCCTCGGCAACGAACGGCGCCAAGGGTGCCATCAGCTTGGCCACCGTGACCAGACAGGTGTGCAGGGTGATGTAGCCTGAAAGTTTGTCGGCGTCGCCCTCGTTTCTCCAGAAGCGGCGGCGACTGCGGCGCACGTACCAGTTGGATAGCTGGTCGATGAACTCTTGGATGCGCCGACCCGCGTTCGTGGGGTCGTACTCGTCCATGTGCTTATCGACCTGGGAGATCAGGGAGTTCAGTTCAGAGAGCACCCAGCGGTCCAGTTCATTCTCCGGTTTCCAGTCAGCCGGCTTCTGGGTCGGGTCGAATTGGTCGATCTCTGCGTAGCCAATGAAGAACGAATAAACGTTCCAGAGCGTGAGCATGACCTTGCGCAGCGTCTCGCTGACCAGCTTGCCGGAGAACCGCCGTGGCTCGCCGGGATGCGACGCAGTGAACAGGTACCAGCGTAGGGCGTCGGCGCCGTGCTCGTCGAGCACGGAGAGCGGCTCAACCACGTTGCCCACCCGTTTGCTCATCTTGCGGCCTTTCTCGTCTAGAATCAGGCCCAGGCAGATGACGTTCTTGTACGAAGGCTGGCCTGTCAGCAGGGTGGACAGCGCGTGCAGGCTGTAGAACCAGCCACGGGTCTGGTCGACCGCCTCGCAAATGTAGTCGGCGGGGAACCGTCCGTCGGACTGTATCGTGTCGTTGTCGAAGGGGTAATGCCACTGGGCAAACGGCATCGCACCCGAGTCGAACCAGGCGTCCATGACCTCTGGAATGCGGTGCATGGTGCCGGAGCAGCCGTCTGCGGTGCAGTCCAGGACGATGTTATCCACGTAGGGACGGTGCAGGTCAAGTTCGCTCAGGTCGGCGCCATCGTCCAGCCGCGCTAGGTTTTGCAACTCTTCTACGCCGCCGACGCAGACCGAGTTCGTGCAGTCTTCACACTGCCAGATTGGGATGGGCGTGCCCCAGTAACGCTCACGGGATATGGCCCAGTCCACGTTGTTGCGCAGCCACTCGCCAAAGCGGCCTTCTTTGATGTACTCCGGGTACCAGTTGATTTCGCTGTTGCCCTGCACCAGCTTGTCTTTCAAGGCCGAGGTACGGATGTACCAGGAACTCTTGGCGTAGTAGAGCAGCGGGGTGTCGCAACGCCAGCAGAACGGGTAGGTGTGGCGATAGATTTCATGGTGGAACAGCAGACCGCGCTCCGTGAGGTCTTGCATTACCTCCTTGTCGGCGTCCTTGACGAACTTTCCGGCGAAGGGATAGTTGCCGGTGATGATTCCTTGCAGGTCTACCGGCTGTACGAACGACAGCTCTTTCTCTCGGCCAACACCCAAGTCCTCGTCACCGAAGGCGGGAGCGATGTGGACTATGCCCGTGCCGTCGTCCAGAGATACAAAGGCTGCCGAGATGACGGTGGGCGCGAATGTGTCGCTTTCCACCATCTCAGTGATTGTTACTCCGCCGGGCCCGGGTCTGCACACGAATTGTTGTACTTCAGAGCCGTATTCGAGGGGATGGTAAAGAGGTGTGTAGCCAAGGCCGACCAGGTCGGAGCCCTTTACCGTGCCTACAACCTTGTGGTCCTGCTTGATGTTGACGGCAATCAGGGCCTGGGCCAGTACCAGCCGGTGGCTGTCGCCGTTTTCTTCTTCCAGCTCAACGATGCTGTAATCAGCGTTTTCGTCCACCGCCAGGCCCGTGTTGCCCGGCAGCGTCCACGGCGTAGTGGTCCACGCCAGCAGGAACACATCTCCCTTGTCAGCGCCCAGAGTCTCTAGGACGGCTGACTTGTCGGCAGACGCCGCAGGGTCGACCTTGAATTTGATGAAGACAGACGGGTCTGGAGTGTTTTCGCGGTAGCCAAGCGCTACTTCGTGGGAGCTGAGGCTGGTTACGCACCGAGGGCAGTGGGGGGTGCCGCGCATGGTCTGGTAGAGCAGGTCTTTGTCCCACAGGGTTTTCAGCATCCACCAGCCGGATTCGATGTAGTTGTTGTGCAATGTGACGTACGGGTCGTCCATGTCGACCCAGTAGCCGATGCGGGAGGTCATGGTCTCCCACTCTTTTACGTAACGGAACACGCTGTCGCGGCATTTCTTGTTGAATGCCTCGATGCCGTATTCTTCAATCTCTTTTTTGCTCTTGAGGCCAAGCGCTTTCTCGACCTCAAGCTCCACGGGCAGGCCGTGGGTGTCCCAGCCGCCTTTGCGTTGGACGCGGAAGCCCTTCATGGTTCGATAACGGCAGATGACGTCTTTGAAGACCCTAGAGAGGGCGTGGTGGATGCCGGGGCTGCCGTTGGCCGTGGGCGGGCCCTCGTACATCATGAAAAGAGGTGCGTCGGGGCGTTCGGACTCTGTGCGCCGGAAGACGTCTTTGTCTTCCCAGTGCTTTAGGACAGTGGCGTCCAACTCCGGAAAACTGACGCGGCTGGATACGGGCTTAAACATTTCGGCTGGGTTTCCTTCAAACCGGCGCAGCAGAGCAACCGGCTGGATTAATAATCAGGTGTTTTACTAATCCAGCATTATAACTCAGAGGGCGGCAGTCATACTTACCTAGTGCCTATTCAGAACTGATGTCGAATCCGCGACTGGAAATCAATTCCTGAGTGATTAGCTCAAGAACATATCTGCCTGGACCAATGTTTCTGCTTCGTGGTCGGCGGCCAGGCCAAACGCGGCCAGCGTGTGGCGGCCAAGTATCGGTTCACCGTCGGACTTGCCGTAGACGCAGATGGTGGTGGGCTCTTGACTGTTGATGCGCATTCGGACTTCGGCTATGGGCAGCATCTCCCAGCCACCGTTGGGCAGAGTGAAGCGCGATTCCCATTCGGTTTCCACTCTCAGCATCTCCAGGACGGCAGAAGGAAGAACCGAGTAGATGTTTTCCGAGCCGGCGACGACAATCACCCGCTGAATACGGGAGCCGTCACGGGGGCTGATCTCAATGGAGCAACGGAAAGCGTTGGTGGGCGTGGTCATTAGGTTGGCCCTCCGGTGTGAGTTAGGTCTTCAAATGATATTGATGGGTTTATTGAAGATTCCAGCTAAAGATTCTTCGGCCAGAATTTGTTGAAGTGGTTTAAGGGTCCGTGGCCGTGGCCCACTGGGAACGAATTTCGGATGGCTTCAGTCACGAATTCCTTGGCTTGGCCCACGGCGTCTTCGGTTTTCAGACCCTGGGCCAGCCCGGCAGCCACTGCGGAGGCAAAGGTGCAGCCGGTGCCGTGGGTATTTACGGTATCAAATCGTGGCGATGTGAACTCTCGGAAGCTACTGCCGTCGAAGTATACATCGGTCGCTGGGCCTTCTCGGTGCCCGCCCTTGATGACCACTGAGGCTGCGCCCATGTCGACGATCATCCTGGCGGCCTTATTTACGTCATCGTCAGTAGTAATTGTCAGTCCGGTGAGGGTCTCGGCCTCGGGAATATTAGGGGTTATAACTGCGGCCAAGGGCACCAACAACTCTCGCAAAGCGCCCACGGCTTCTTCCTGTAGCAGTGCGTCGCCGCTTTTGGCCACCATCACCGGGTCCACAACGATCTGCCGCAGACCAGGCATATTTGGATATTTTTTCATGGAAGCTTTCAGGCAGGTCGTCACGCATTCAATGATGACGCTGCTGGACAGCATGCCGGTTTTGACGGCATCTGCGCCGATGTCCGAGATCACGGCTTCGATCTGGGCATTAATCAAGTCTGTCGGCAGTTCATGCACGGCCGTAACCGCAATGGTGTTTTGGGCGGTGATTGCGGTCAAGACCGAAGTGCCGTAGATGCCCAGGGCAGCAAAAGTTTTGAGGTCTGCCTGAACGCCGGCTCCAGCACCCGAGTCTGACCCCGCGATGGTCATGGCGGCAGGTATTATTCTCCCGCTTTGATTCATTACGCTCCGGGTCATTCCGGCCACGCTTCCCCGTTGTAGGCCATGTTGAAGAACTGGTACTCGTAGCGGAGGACGTTCTGGAAGATGTCTCGCAGTTTTTGTCGTTGTTCTGGGGTGGGTTTGCTGTCATCCACCACACTGCGAAGCCAGGAGACAAACCCAGACATGCCGGGGCTGGTGTGGATGTCGATCCAGGTTTGGTAGTAGTGGTCTCCCGGTTTTTGGCCAGCGTGTTCGGCCTGAACCGCCCATTCCAGATAGGGCCACTCCACGGCTAGCAGAGTGGCAACAACCTCAACGAAAGTGCCTTCGAACGCCTGGGTGCGCAAGTAGCCACTGTAGTTCTGAGTGGTGGGCAGGTAAGGCAGATTTTTGACCTCGTCCCTGGAAAGACCACGTTCCCTGAAAGCCTCTTGGAACAGCCCTTCTTCGCCGCCCAATCCCAGGTGTAGGAAACTCACCAACTGGCGGGCGGCGTCAAAATCAGGTGCTTTGGCCGTGGCTAGGCTGAGTAGAATCGCCCAGTCCCTGAGGAATAGGTAATCCTGGTTGAAATATATCTGAAATTTCGCCCGGTCCAGAGAGCCGTCAGCCATCTCGGAGACGAATGGATGGGCTACCACCTTTTCCCAGATGGGCCCGACACCGGCGCGAAGATCGTCGCTTAAACCCAATTTAGACGCTTCCTTGTTACTGGGATACCGGGAAACTGGCTGCACGGTCGTGCCACCAAGATTTGGGCGCGAAAGTTACTCGTCGCCCGGTCCTTCTTCCGGGGTGAAGTCTGGTGTGAGGCCAATGGACTCCGCTTGATCAGATGGGTCTGGGGTCATCCAGTCGCCCATAAAGCCAACGGGAATTGCGGGCAGCGTCTCCAGATGGAGCCCGGTGTGCATGCCCAATTCCAGAGACAACCGTGCCACGGCGTCGTTGTCATCGGCTTCCACCAGCATGACAAAGTCGTACCGGCCAAGCACGGCGTATTGGGTCAGAATCTCTGCACCAGGTATGCTCATGTCTCGTGTGCGATTAACAATTAAATTTGGGTCACTATGAAGCATCCGCTGGCCGTCATGCGTCAATGAACCCAATAAGAAATATAGCGACATCTAGGTGTTTCCCCCAAATAAATACGCCTGCGATTCAGGCTGCCTAATTGGCTAAAAGTATAGCACTGAGCTTGAAGTCCAGAGCCTAAATCGCAGCCGCATTATTTGGCGTGCAGATTCTGGTTAATTGGCGTCTTCCACGAAGGAGTTGTCGTAGGCAGAAGCAGCAGCGTCGGCAGAGGTCAGCCTGCCGGACTCAACCATCCACGCCGCGAACTCTTCCCAGCGGGATTTTTCTTGCCAGCCGAACACTCCGTTGTCCGTTGCCCATAGGGGGGCGAGCAGCGCAACACCGGGGTTTTCGATCTCCAAGTCGGTCTCGGGTTTAACGCTCTTGAGCACGGCGACTGCGTCCAGAGGATCGGCAATAGCGTCCTTGTAACCTCGAGTTACGGCCTTCACGAACTTTTTTACGACCTCAGGGTCATCGGCAATCTTCTCTTCGCTGGCCACAATCACGAGCTCGTAGAAGTCCGGCACACCGTGCTCTTCCATGCGCATGATGTTCAGGTCAAAGCCCTGGTTGTTGGCCGAGATCGACTCATGGACCCAGTAGGCACCGACGATGGCGTCCACGTTCTTGCTGATCAACGCGGGTACCAGGTCAAAACCAACGTTGACCATTTCAACGTCATCAATGGTTAGACCCTGGCTGCGGAGCATGGTGTCAATCAGCGCTTCATCTGAAGGAAGCCCGGGCGCGCCGACTTTCTTGCCCTTTAAGTCTTTGGGCTCGGCAATCCCGGATTCGGCAAGGGCCATCACCGAGTTTAGAGGGTGTTGCACCATGGCCATGATGGACACGGCTTCAATTCCGGCTTCACGGGCTATGAGCAACTCCGGCTGGTAGCTGATTCCGAAATCATCTCGGCCTGCGCCAACGGTCTGCAGGACGGTAGACGGGTCACCGGGGACGTAGATGGTGACGTTCAGGCCTTCATCTTCAAAGTAACCCCGTTCCTGGGCCACGTAGAGACCGGAGTGGTTGGACCAGGGGAACCAGTCCAATGCGAGAGAGACGTCGATCAATTCTTCCGGTTCATCCGAGTCGCTGCTGCAGGCGCTGGCCAGCATTCCGACCAAGAATAGCAGCGAGAGTAGTATCGCGATTCTTTTAGCCAAATTTTTCATGGTGTATCTCCTTATACATTTGTTGCTTCGTATTTCTGAATTTTTTGGAATCTATAGTTGGCGCATTGAGTTGGATCGTTTTTCGTTGAAGTGCCAGGGCATCATCATTCGCTCGGCCACCACGGCTAATACAAATAGGCCAATGCCCATAACTGAGAGTACGAAGATTGCGGCGAACACTCTGGCGGTTAAGAACAGGGGCTGCGAATAAGTAATCAGGTAGCCAAGCCCTTCACTGGAGCCTACCCACTCACCAATAACGGCGGCGATCACGCTGACGGAAATACCAATCTTGATTCCTGAGAACATGAACGGCAGCGCCGTTGGTATCTGCAGTTTGGTGAACACCTGCCAACGGGAAGCGCCCAGAGTGCGTAGCATGTTGACCATGTCGGGGTCGGTGGCCTTCAGTCCGTCTACCGTGTTCACGGCAATGGGGTAGAAGCAGATGAGCGCGACGATGATTATCTTGGGGGTGAGGCCGTAGCCAACCCAAATCAGCAGCAGCGGGGCGATGGCGATGATGGGCACGGTCTGTGATGCGATGACTATGGGGTAGACGGAGCGCTCCAACACACGGGAGTAGGCTATCCCCCCGGCTAGTACCAGCCCGGCAATCAATGCTGCCATGAAGCCAATCACTATCTCTTGGAGGGTCACCAGGGTGTGGTCCCAGAGTAGGCTGCTGCTGGAAACCAGCTCTTTGCCGATGGCCGACGGCGCCGGTAGCTGCCACTTTGGCACATCAGCCAACTGCACCCACAACTCCCAGACAACCAACAACGTGACCAGGATGCCGAAGGGAATCAGCCAAGTGAGCAGGCGGGAGAGTGATCTCAAGACAGACATTTACGACCCTGCCTGCCCAACGCTCTTGATAGCTTGGAACTTGAAAGTCTGGGTCTGTGCGCGGAGCGGCTCCATCAGCTGTGCTTTGAGGGTGCTGAAATCGGGCGTGGTGACCATGTCGTAATGCCGTGGTCGGGGCAGGTCAACGTCTAGCACCAGAGTGGCTCGGCCGGGTCTGGCGCTCATCAGATAGACCCGATCGGAAAGCAGCAACGCCTCATCAACATCGTGGGTTATCAGAACTATGGTCTTGCTCAGGGACTCCCACAACTGGAGCAGCCATTCTTGCATCTGGATTCTGGTCAACGCGTCCAGCGCGCCAAAGGGCTCATCGAGGAGGACCACATCTTGCCCCATGAGCATGGTCCGGAGGAAAGCCGCTCGCTGCCGCATGCCGCCGGAGAGGGCAAATGGGTAGTGGTGTTCAAAACCCTTGAGCCCAAACGCCTCCGTGTATTCCAGGGCTTGCTCTCGCGCCTGCTTCTTGGAAAGACCTTTCAACTCCAAGCCTAGAATCGTGTTATCGAGCACCGATCGCCAGGGTAACAGCAAATCCTTCTGCTGCATGTATCCGGTTTGGCCAAGCCTTTCGCCTGCGGTTTTTAACAGTTCACCGAGACGCTCACTGGATAGTTCCACTGAGCCAGAGTCCGGCTGGTCGAGTCCGGCGATGATGTTCAGCAGCGTGCTTTTGCCGCAGCCGCTGGGGCCGACGATGCTGACAAATTCGCCCGCGTTAACAACCAAATCAACACCGGCAAGCACCTCTTGTTGTGCGCCGTCGATGAAGTACGACTTGTGGATCGACTCGATCCGTATTTTAGGCTTGACTGCCGTTTCAGTTGCCAATTTTTTCCTGCCCGGGACGTGCAAGATATTTGCCGATAGAGATTCAATCTGGGCATGAATCTGGGCAAAAAAATAGCCGCCAACGGTGAATATTGACGGCCAATAAAAGTTAGCACTCTAGTCCGTTTCCCTCCGCTGGCATTACCCAGATCAGGTTCGCAAGGGTCGGTGGCATTGAAGGCCGCCCTCTCAGCCCGGCTAAACCGAGCTCCCCTACGTGCCTAGACTATTCTATTTTTAAGTATGGTAGCCGCGAGTCGGGTACGAACGAAATTATAGAAGCTGCGCGGATTCGGTGTCAACCGCCGCTCATGTCGCCGGGAACTGCGCACCAGCGCAGTTCCCGGCGTTTCCATCAAATACTAATTTGGGCAAGGGCTAAAACATAAGGATCGGTCACGGTCTCGTGGGAGGCAGACACGTAACTAGGGGGCAAATGGTACACACCCGTTTATTTTACCCTCGATTTGGTTTCCACCATACATTTGGAACTCTGGGGAGTTCTTAGTGCATTTCACGTTTCCGCCGACCGAGTTTTCGAAGAGTCCTACGCCCCACGTTTCACCCAATATGTTGTGGGAAAGGTTGATGTTGCCTTCAACTCGATTCGAATTTAACGACGCGGAACCGTCACTACGTGTAGTACTTTTCGTTAATTGAATATTTCCACCAATCTGGGATCTGGAAACCCCAAAACTAGACATGCCTGTAGCCTTTATATTGCCTCCAACCGTAGATTGGGTAACAGTGAGGTATGATCCGCCAACGACATTTAGGTTTCCTCCAACCGTAGAATTGCCGACATACACAATTCTGATGTCGGAGTTTATGTTTCCTTCGACCGTAGCGCCCGCTTCGAGTAACACAATTGTGCCATTGGATTTGACGTTTCCTGCAACGATGGTTGTCAAGAGTAGGCCAAGGACACCCTCGTTCTTGATGTCCCCGTTAACCGGCGTACCATACAGGCCGCAACCCCCCTTAGCTACTGTTACGTTGTCGAACGTGCCTCCGTTTACTAATTCGTCGCATACAAAGTCATTGTTGCCTGCTGCTGTGCCGGCTACCAAGGCCAGCAGGGCCCCTATCAGGAGTATCGGAATAACTAACAATCGACGCATGTGTATGTCCCCGTAAGATTTCGAATATTCTTAACATATGGTCCAACCGGCCTTACCATTTTCCCCATGTCGGATATTGTCACCCGTCGTATGGGCCGTCAAACGGATTTCGTAGTTGGCCCCGTTCTCTCGCGACTGGCCGTTCCGGGTCTGATCGAGGCGTCGCCGATCCTATAGCAGCTCGTTCTGTCGACCTGATATTCTTGACAACGATTCTGTGTCCGCCATACAATCCGCCCATATGCATGCTCTCGCATTGCAAAGGCATATTTCGTAGACCGGACGTCACTCTACAGTACATAAATACGGTGAGCGAACAAGGTCTCACTTTACTGATTCAGACACGACCCGATTAAGGAGGCCCAAATGCCGGATTATCCTAAGGTTAAATACAAGGAAGAGGGCATGCGCGAAGGCATGCAGATTGAAGACGCTCAGATTTCAATTGAAGACAAGGTTGAACTTTTGGATATGCTGTCTGAGACCGGTCTGCAGCAGATTGTGGTCGGTTCCTTTGTGAGTCCCAAATGGACTCCTCAGATGGAACGAATCGATGAGATTGTAACCAAGTTCAAGCCCAAGCCCGGTGTCACCTACACCGCCTTGGCGCTGAACTCCCGGGGCGTGGAACGGGCCAAGGCCTACTCTCCCCCGCTGACCATTGAGCGCGACGCGTTCCCTCGGTTGAACGTCCACATGTGCGACGTCTTCGTCCGCCGGAACACCAACCGCACCCAGATGCAAGAAATGGAGCGCTGGCCTCAGGTCATCGCCCAGGCTCAAGAACTGAACATCAAAGAGGCTGGCGTCGGGACCAACGCATCATGGGGTTCTAACTTCATGGGCGAGTTCCCTGTTGACAACCTTATGACCATGCTTGAGCGACAGCACAGCATGTGGGACGAAGTTGGGATCGCCGTCCGGAGCGCATCAATGGGCGACCCAATGAGCCACTGCACGCCAGCAAAGGTTGAAGAAAGTGTCTACCGAGTCAAGGAAAGGTGGCCGGAAATCAACCACATTCGCCTGCACCTGCATAACGGCCGTAACATGGCCATCGCCTCGGCATACGCCGCCATGCGGGTTCTAGGCCCCGATGACACACTGGAACTGGATGGCACCATCGGCGGATTTGGCGGTTGCCCTTACTGCGGCAACGGTCGTTCCACCGGTATGGCCCCCACTGAAGACCTGCTCCACATGATGGAAGACATGGGCATCCCCACCGGAGTGGACATAGACAAGTTGATCGATTGTGTCTGGACCGCCGAGCGGATTATGGGACGTGAGCTCTACGGTCACGTTTCGAAGGCAGGTCCCCGACCCAAGTCTGTGGAGTCGCTCTACGACATCAACATGCCTTTCGTGGAGACCACAGAATCGGCCAAGCACTTCAAGAAGGGTCCTGGTACCTACGAAGGCGGTATCTACCCGTACAGCGAGCCCATCACCAGCCCCTACCGGGACCGCGTGAACGCCGGTGGAAACGCCTACGACGACGCCAATGGCGACTTCCCCTGGAAGCAGGACTGGTTCCCCGCCAAGGGTTAATCGGTTCTACTGATTAGAGAGCATTTAGAGCGGCCACCCAAACAGGGTGGCCGCTCTTTTGTTTGGGATTGGTTTACGCTGTGCATTTGCCCCCATCCTAACCTTCTCCCGCTCCGGGGGAAGGGACTTTTTGTTTTGTCGTGGATCATGGAGCGACAGACACTTCGATTGCTGAAAATTCTGTCCCCTCCGC
>DUCU01000117.1 GCA_012959605.1 Dehalococcoidia bacterium
TGCACGTGTCCTAGAACCGCATCTGTGGGAGCGACCATGAAGATGAAATAGAGATCTACCAGCATCATGATGCCGGTAATCACCGCCAATACTGTCTTAAGATTGGGGAATTGGAGACCGCCGGAACGCTCCTTGCTTTGGGAACTAGCCAACCTGAATCACTCTTTAATTACAATTAATTGAATCGAGCACTTGATTTACTCTTCCACTCTTCTACAAGCGATGAAATCGTCCGCTCTGATTTATTCTTCCACTACAAACGAAAAAACCCACGGACATATTACCAAAAATATGGCGTCAAACACTCCAATTAAAGGCAACCAGCGCCCTAGCCCGATGAACGTTTCACCACCCACGGCCCGGGTGGAAGCCTCCACTGCAGCAATTATCACCGGCAGCAACACCGGGAAGAACAAAACCGGCAGCATGATCTCACGCGACCGCGTCTGCACTGCCATCGCCGAGAATAATGTCCCCACCACGGCGAACCCCAGCGTGCCTAGGAAAATGGTGAGTATCAGATACCAAGATAGAGCTGAGAAATCCAACATCACCGCATAGACCGGTAGCAGCACCGCCTCGACCAACAGCATGAAAATGAGGCTGGTGAGCGCCTTGCCCAAGAAGATGGCGTCTCTGCTCACCGGGGAGATAAGCAGCCCTTCCAGCCCTCCCTGCTCCTGGTCTCTGACAAAAGCGCGGTTCATGGCCAAGATGGCCGAGAATGCGAATGCCGCCCACAGGATGCCCGGAGCAAGCTCCTCAGACCTTCCAGGGGTGTTATTCAGGGCAAAGTTGAATACGACTACCACTAGCAAACCAAAGACCACGATGGAGACCACAAGGTCTTTGGAGCGCAGTTCCAATAACAGGTCTTTCCAGACAATGACCATCATTGGGCCCAACAAGCTATTCATTGCCCTGACTCAAGGGCACTGGCAATCGCCTGCCGGACGTCATCTTTTTTTGATGGGTTTCCCGTATCCGCAAACTCAGCGTCAGGAAAATTGATTTTCCCTCCCCGCAGAACCCCGGCCCGGTGTCCCCAGGACAATCCCAGGTCTAGATCGTGGGTGGTCATGACCACCGAGCGGCCCGAGTCGGTCCATTCTGCTAGAAGCGTGCCCAGAATCGAGACTGATTCCCGGTCCAGGCCCGTTTCAGGCTCGTCTAGTAGCAAGACATCTGGTTGGTGCAGAATGGCCCTGGCTATGGAGGCCCGTTTTTGCATGCCATTGGACAGTGTACGGACACGGTGGTCGGCTCGGTCTCCCAGTCTGACTTTGGCCAATACCTCATCAACCCTGGGTTTGTAGTCTTTCAAGCCAAATAACCGGCTGTAGTAAATCAGGTTCTCGCGGCAAGTGAGGTCGTCATAAAGTAGGCTGCGATGGCCAACAACGCCGATGCGACGTCGGGCATTCTCGGGCCTGTTGCGCAGGTTGTGTCCGGCTACAGCTACTGAACCGTGGTCGGCTTTGACGTGAGTTGCCAATATTCGCAGAAGAGTGGTCTTGCCAGCGCCGTTGGCCCCGAACAAAACCAATGCCTGGCCCCAAGGTACGGATAGATCCAAATTCCAAAGAACCGGCCACTCACCAAAACTCTTCTCCAACGAACGGACCTGCACGGCTTCGGGTGGTTGAGTGGTCATTGGTGTCCCACGGAACAAGACGCATAAGACAACTGCGGTTGGGAACATCGCGTAAAGGTTCGTTTGAAAGAGGTGATTGGATTCAATTCGTCTATGAAATGGCCAAAATGGAAGTCTGTTAAGAAGTAACCTAACTGAGGCGATTTCCATTGGATTTGAACGCAATTCGTTCTGAGTGGTTTAGCCGACGGAAACCCGTATTTTAACTAACAGAATTTTACTTAACGGCTCTTCGAATAGCAAGATAGACCAGCAACGAAGAGTCAGCGATATCGAGGTCATTTCTCTCTGGTAGTGAGCCTA
>DUCU01000118.1 GCA_012959605.1 Dehalococcoidia bacterium
GTTCTAGAACGAATCCTCCCAGGAAAGGTGAAGGAGAATAGAGATGCCACAGGAATCAAGTTGGTTCGCTGACGACGACGCCTACGAGCATTACGTCGGGTGGTCCAACCCGGCGGCACCATCGCCGCATATGTATGGGATTATTCGGGCGAGATGCAGCTCATGCGTTATTTTTGGAACGCGGTTACCTAATTGTTTGCCGCTTCCTACCTCTTAGATGAGTCCAAATCCAGTCATAATTCTACCAACATTCCCGTTTTGAATGCCCGTGGGAACGCCCGCCGCCAATCTGCCATAATGGCGCAATGAAACAAAAGCCCATTGAAGACCGTTTCCACAACGCGCGCAATGATCCGTCACTGGTGGTCATTGAAGGATTCCACCCACTGAAGCACGCGGTCCGCTTTGGCGCGGAGTTGCTGGAAGTGGTCAGCCGCAACCTTAAAGAGCTCGCCGCACTGCAGGCCGAATACGCACCAGACATCGCAAACGCGATTGATGGCCGAGTCGCTGCCATTCCCGATGAGGTGTTCGCCAGGCTTGGCCCAGTCCCACCTCCCACCGGGGTAATGGCCATTGCCCGGCGTCCAAACGTCGATCTGACAAAACTATTGGCCGACTTAAAACCGGCACCGGTAATACTGCTGGAGAACCCAAGAAACCTGTTCAACATCGGTGCAGCCGTCCGAGCCGCCGCTGCAGCCGGAGCCGCTGGGGTTGTAAACACCGGAAACCTGGACCCCTGGAAGCCCGCCGCTTTGACCAGCGGTGTAGGACTACAATTCGCCATGCCGGTGGCTCAGTCCGACGACCTACCCAAGTGTGACCGCCCCTTGGTGGCCGTAGATTTGGGCGGAGAAACTCTGCCAGACTTCCACTTACCTGACCGGGCTTTGCTCGCTTTTGGCACTGAAAGACAAGGTCTCAGCCAGGAGCTATTGGACTTGGCCGACTATCGGGTGTCCATCCCCATGGAAAACGGGGTATCCAGCCTCAACCTGGCCTGCTCGGTGGCCGTAATTCTCTACCATTGGAAGATGGGCCAGTAAGTCAACAGGGCAAATTACAACCTGCACAGTTAGTGGAAGATGGACCCGTAAGTCCAATTGGCGAATCACAACCTAGACAACTACGGAGCAACAATGAGTACGAGAGACTTGATCGGCTATGGCGCAAATCCCCCGGCAGTCAAATGGCCCAACGGGGCAAGAGTCGCAATCTCGGTAGTGGTCAATTACGAAGAAGGGTCTGAATATTCAACCCTGGACGGTGACCCCAGTCAGGAGATCGGTGGCGAGTCTCCGTCTCCGATGGCTCCTGGTGAACGTGATCTAGCCAACGAGTCTTTCTTCGAGTACGGCAGCCGGGTGGGCGTCTGGCGAATAATGCGAGTGCTGCAAAAGAACAACATCAAAGGCACTTTCTTCGCCTGCGCTCTAGCCCTGGAGAGGAACCCTGAGGTTGGCCCGGAGATTGTCCGTCTAGGTCACGAGGTGATGGGCCACGGCAACCGCTGGGAAGAGTACTACAAGATGGACCGGGACTCGGAGCGGGAAGCCATCCGTCAGGCTGTGGAGTCCATAATCAAGACTACCGGACAGCGCCCCACCGGTTGGTACACCCGCTACGGACCCAGCTTAAACACCCGGGAATTGGTGGTCGAGGAGGGCGGGTTCGAGTACGATTGCAACGCCTACAACGACGACCTGCCTTATTACACCAAGGTGCATGGCAAGCCCTGGCTGGTGGTGCCCTATTCCATGGAGGTCAACGACTTCAAATTCTGGCGGGGCGAGTTGATCACACCCAGCGATTTCTTTGAAGCGGCTAAGTCTTGCTTCGACATGCTTTACGAAGAAGGCGCAACCCATCCCAAGATGATGTCAGTGGGTCTTCATTGCCGCATCATCGGCAAGCCGTCGCGGGCCTATGCTCTGGACCAGTTTCTGAAGTATGCATCGGAAAAATCTGGCGTCTGGTTTGCCAGGCGCGATGAGATTGCCCGTGTCTGGAAGGAACAGTTCCCGGCTTAATCACTAAAGCTGGTTCTCTGAAAATAGTTTCAGATAATAGATTGGGAAAAGCTGAACGAGTTCGTGGTGGCCGGAAGTCATGGCTGGTTTCCTATCTATTCACGCCTAGCTCGGTTGGAAGGAGAAATCTCTTGATAAAATTAACGGTCGAGATGCGGGAGTTGGTGAGCAATTCTCGGTTCAGCGGCAACCCCTGCGTCATAGCCACTTCCACCACTGACGGCACGCCGAATTGCGCCTACATCGGCACCATGTTAGCAACCAACGACACAACGTTCATCTACCGAGACCGCAGCGTGCGCTTACCCTCGGACGACATTGACGAAAACCTGCGAGTGGTGATGCTTTTTCGCCACGCCCAACAACAAACAGGCTGGAAATTTCGGTGTACGTCCTACGTACACCGGCAGGGCCCGGTCTACGAAGATGGCATCAAACGCCTCACCGATGCCGGCCTAATCACCGACCCAGAGATTGAAGCCGCCATCGTGGTGTTGGACGTCCATCAGGTGCTGACCCTCTTCGGCGAAGTTCTGCAAGAGCGGGAACCTCCCATCGGCTGGTAGGCTTCAGGTTGCCGGGCATCTGCTAGTAGTCGAAGCTAGGCTTACGATTCTCGCCGGGTTTGGGCCTAGTCTGCAAAGTTCGGCTTACGCTTCTCCAAGAAGGCTGACATGCCCTCATGGGGCGCCGGGGTCTTGAAGATACGGGAGAACTCGGCAATCGTGAACTTCGCAGAGTCTTCTTCGCCCAGTTCCAACCACTTGGTAACAATGTCCTTCTGAGATGCCAGCACGTCCCGGCTCATGCCCAAGAACTGATTTGCTGTTTCATAGGCTTTTTGCATAAGCGAGTCGGCCGGAACCACCATATCCACCAGCCCCATCGCCATTGCCTCTGATGCGTTGACGGTCTCCCCAGTGAGCAGTAGTCGGCGGGCCCGGCCCAGACCGATGGTCGGCGGCAAGAGCGACGCCTCGATGACCGACGGTATCCCCACCTGTACCTCTGGCAGGCCCAGAATGGCGTCCTCCGTGGCAATACGTATGTCGCAGGCCAGAATCAACTCCAAGGCCCCACCCAAACACGGACCCTTGATGGCAGCGATGGCTGGAATAGCCATGGTCAGTAGCTTTCTGGCCGGAGCGTGTAGAGCCATGATGAACGACTCAGCATCTGCCTGATCCAGGTCTTTCATCTGATGGAGATCAACACCAGCCGAGAAAGCGCGGTCTCCTGACCCGGTAAGAATCACGGCCCGAACGCTTCGGTCTTGGTCCAGCCGATCTAACTCGGCCTTCAGTGCTACGAAAGTATCCCGACCCAGCAGATTCAGCGGCCCCCGCCCCTCCAGATTGGTGACTACTACTCCCGGCTGCGCGCCGTCTGTATCGCTCATCAGTCCTCTCTCGTAACTCAATCTTGAGTATCGGTTGCCATTGCATGTTATCAGCAGGCACTTCCTAAATGGGGCAAATGCAGTAAACTCTCCTGGCCATTCACTATTTTTAACCCACCACTAGGACACGAATATGCCCGCACTGGAAATCGGTGTTCAATTCCATCTGCCTACCTATTCCCACGTACCGGTCCCCAAGCTAATCCATCTGGCCAAGCGAGCGGAGGCCAAGCGGGTCGACCAGTTTTGGGTTACTGATAATCTCAGAAGTCGCAACAGCTTTGTTGTGCTGGCGGCCTTTGCCGGTGCCCTAGATACCAAGCTAGGCACGGCGATAACGGTGCAGTATTTCCGAAACCCGGTTGACCTGGCCGACATGGTCGCATCGATCAGTGAACTGATGGGAGGCCAGGAACTGAGTATTGGCCTGGGATTTGGCAACCCCCGCACCCACAATTTCGTCAAGACCCCCAAACCCATCAGCATGTTGCGGGAAACCTCGCAGAGCCTGCGTCGGCTGATCAACGGCGAAACGGTCTGCTTCGCTGAATACCCCACTTTGTTGGAGTATTTCAACTTCAATCCCACCGGCCAGTTCAAGTTGAACTTCAGCCCCAAGACGCCTATCCTCCAATACTGCGGCAGTAACGGCCCACTTGGTCTAGCTGTTGGTGGAGAGAATATGGAAGGGCTTATTTTTGGCGGTCATTACATGGCCGCACTCAGCACCGGCCGAGTGCCCGAGTTGATTGAAACCTTCGACAAAGCCACCCGGCAATCCGGCAAAAACACCGACGGCCCAAAGATTGCGGAGATCAAGATTTCAGTCTCCAGCAACCGTGAAGCCGCTCGAGAATTTGTAAAGGAGAGCGCCGGACAACGCATCCTTAACATGTACCGTCGGGGTTACACCCATGAAGATATTCAGAATTTGGGTGTGAAGATAGAAGATGCTGAGCGACTGGACCAGGCGGAAAAAGCCGGCGTCTCCGCTGCGGCTTTCGATAACCTGGTAACCGACGGAATGATTGACGCCATCTTCATAGCGGGCGAGCCGGAAGACTGCCTTGACCGAATGATAGAAGTGCAAGGAATCGCCCAGTCTCAGGGTTTTAGCCAGTTGATGTTTTCCGAACTGGGACCAGATGTTGATGAAGCTCTAAACCTGCTGTGCGATGTGGTCATACCCGCTCTATAACGGGTTTATGACGGGGCTTGGGGACGCCATGACTCACCGTGGCTAAATTCCCAGCTCAGTTGGCGTATAATGTCGCCCCGTAAGCACTCATTTAAAACAGATAACTGGAGGCAACCGAATTGAAGCTGCTCGTAATATCCGGTGGAAGACACCCCTATGAAGAATCCACGCCAATCCTGGAAACGTTCCTCAAGTCAGCTGGCCACGATGTGACCGTCACCGAGGATGCGTCAGCCCTGACCGACGCTGCCGGGATGGCCGCCTACGACGCCCTGGTGTTCAACACTCGCCGCGAGAACGCCGCCGATTTCAAAGAATTGAAAATGTCAGAAGCAGAACAGAACGGCATCATCAATTATGTAAAGTCGGGTAAGGGGTTCGTCTGCCTGCATATCTCCGGTTGCGGTGCCGACTACTGGCCGGAGTTCGCTGAGATCACCGGCGGTGGCTGGATCACCGGCACCAGCTTCCATCCGCCCTACGGGAAATTCGACATCAAGGTCAAGAACGCCAGCCACGCGGGCGCAGCTGGAGTCTCTGATTTCACCACTGATGACGAGTTGTACATGGGCATTGAATACAGGCCCGACAACGATGTTTTCCTAGAAGGGAGTTCGATAGAAGGAACCTGGCCTTGGGGACCGGACCGAGCCGACACCCACATGCCCGGCGGAACTTTCCCTCTGGGCTGGACTCGATCCTACGGACAGGGCAAGGTCTTCACACTGCTGTTGGGCCACGATGGAAAGAGCTTTGAGGCTCCCGACTTCCAGAAGATGGTGCTAAACGGCGTTCAATGGGCCACTGCCTAATTAACCATTTGAGCCGGGCGCAAATAATGCCCCGGCTCTATTAGTGAAAATAAAAAGAGTCCCGATTAATCGGGACTCTTTTTTGTTGCCTGTGTAAAAGAAGTGGTCTGCTTAGTTGGTTACCAAGTTCGGGGTTACTTCTTCCGGCAAGCCAGGGTGGCCGGTCAAAGATTCGCCGAGGTCCAACATCTCGCGGGCCCTCTTGGTCATAGCAGGAAGAACGGCATCGATCATGTCCTGGTCGAGGTCTGCCGCAACGCCTGGATAACCAGCCCGCTCAATCATAGCTCCCAGCTTCTTGCCATCGATCTTGTCCAGAACCCATCCCAGGTAGTCCTGGACCAAGGTCCTGTCCCAATAGATGCGGTGGTTCTTGTTGCGGGGGCCATAGTGGTAGTGAGGGCCGTCCCAGAAGAGGTCAAAAGCCATGAGCTCAGTCTCTTCAACGAAGGACTTAGAGGTGGCACCACCGATGTCTGACAGTACGTGAATGGCCAGTCCACCGTCACCAACGGGAAGACGACGCATCTCAAGGCCGAAACGGATGTTACCGGCTTCGAAGATGTCTGTGCCACGGTTGTGCTTCACGGTGTTCCGCTTGGAAACGAAAAGCTCTCTGGCGGTGGCTTCCAGTTCAGGAAGAACCTCCATCAGCACTTCTAGGTCAATCTCTTTGGCAATCTCCGGGTAGCCAGATCTATTGAGCATGTCTGGAAGTTTTGCCTTCATGGTCTTGATGGTCCAACCAATGGGGTTGCCATCGGCTGTCGGGTCCATCCGGTAGAGCTTGCCCATACCAGTGGAGCCTTCTGTCCGGCCGGCCAGCATCATCGGTCCATCCGACTTTAGGTCGGGGTTCTCCGGACCATAAATGTAGCTTCGCTCAATGTCGAAGCAGTTGAAGCGAAGAAGAGTGGTGTCTTCGCCATTTATTTGACTCTGGATGACGATTGAAACACCTTGATCTGCGTGGTCTTGGATGTTTCCGTCCCATAATTCATGACGGGCGATGAACGTTATAGGACCGACTTCGAATCTGGTTTTAATCTCTGCTTGAACCATTTCCTAGAACACCTCATTAAGATTTTGTTCGGGGTTTTGCCGAGCCGCTAAAAACGGAATTGCGAGGATACTAGCACAAAATTGGGAAGTTGGATAATGTCTGAACGGCACTATCAGTCTTTAGCGGGCTGGATTAAATCAAATTGGTCAACGTTCAGATTGAAGGTCCGCCCTAACCGGTCCCATTTTATAACGAACCAGTGAAGCTTACCGGCACGGCGTTTGACCGTGACCTCTCCAGTGTCCCCAGCCTCTATATTGAATGATCCGCTGCCTACAGGGGCGCCCATGCCCATCTGCACTTCAAATGTCTCAAGCGCTTCTACCCGAGACCCAATCTCCAAATCATCCCAACTTACTGACATCTCTATTATCTCCCGCCTGCCACTAATTGGAATTCGTTTTCTGAACAAGAAATCAGGGTTTCGCCCGGAATATCTTTCTTTTCCTGAAATACGCGTCCAAAAAAACAGAATTACCTCAAATTGGGTACTACTTTTTCCATCATCAACCTGAGGCTGGCTTGCTGCCTTTCGAGGGGGATCTTGTTGCCAAAATTGACCTCGAACATTATCTGATCCAAGCCCAATTCCTCCGTCAAAAACTGTAGCTTCTCGGTCACTGCTTCCGGGGTGCCGTAGGCCACCTTGTCCCGGAACCAATCGTCGTAAGACATGTTCTTGACTACCTCAGCCTCTCGACCCCAGTTGCCGGTGGTGCCGCCATATTCGGCATATTTGGCTACTCTATCTGAAAGGCGTCCTATGGAAAATAGAGCGCTTTCCATCGGTTCGTCATACGCTTTTTGTGGATCTTGTGACAAATAAACAGGTACTCGGAGGCAAACTTTGCCGCGTCCTTCGTGACTTGCGTCCTTCCAAGCTTGATGATATTCCCCAATCTGAGGTTTCAACCCAGCCAGAGTAAAAACGCGGGATGGGTTGATCATCATGTTCTGACCCATTCGCCCAGTCACAGCAAAGCTCTCTGCCGAAGTTACCCCCACGCTGATTGGCGGGTAGGGGCTCTGGAGCGGCTTCGGCGTAACGATTACGTCCTCAAAGCTGTAAAAATCCCCTTCAAACGAAAAGGTCTCACTGGTCCAGGCTTTGATGATGATCTCCAGACTCTCATCAAACCGCCCCCGGCTCTCTTCAAAGGGAGAACTGAAACCTTCGTGGACGTTGGGAAAGGTGCCACGGCCAATGCCGAACTCGACTCTGCCGCCACTGATGAGGTCCAAGGTCGCAATCTCTTCGGCAACCCTGATAGGGTTCGCCAGGGGCAGCAATATTACAGCGGTACCGAGACGGATATTCTTGGTGCGGGCAGCAACGTTACTTAGAATGGTCACGGGCGCGGCCATCACACGGCCCGGGTTGAAGTGATACTCCGCCAACCATAGAGAATCCACTCCCAGGCTTTCAGCCTCATTGATCAGGAGAATGGAGTCGTCGAAGGCGTTCTTTTCGGTGCCTCCGTCCCGAACTGGAAACTCAAGGAACATTCCGAATTCCATGGCGGCCTCCCTGATTCAAATGCCAAACCTTTATAAAGCCAGGCGGAAATATTCTTTCGAATAATCTAAATCGACAGTCCAGGGGGGATGTCTACATTGTGGCCGCTATGATAGTACAGTCCGCTGGGTAGCCGTCAACCCGGCGCAGTCGGGCGAATTTTATTCCGAGAGAGAGCGGCTTAACCGTATTCGCCGTGGATCAGAAGAAAGGCTGCGCAGTAACATCCGCACTTCTTGAAGGTTGTTAACTCGGACCAGATGGGTGGAGCAGTGGCAGTCGGAAGACCCAAACCCCGGCGCAGGGTGGGCGGTGCCGCTGTCAACTCCAGCTAACTCGCTGGCCTCACGCGCCCAAACGCACTCCCAGCGTTGACCATCGGCCAACTGCCAGACCTGGGACCACGGCACTTCAGCGCTTAGATAGTCTGCGTGCCAATGGAGTTTCTTCTCGTGGCGCAGATGGCGGGCAACCCTGGCCTTCAATCCACCCAGCGCGCTACCAAAGTAGATGTAGTAGCCCTTGGGGAAATCAACCTCGCCTAATCGCCCCACGGCAACCCGGCGACGGGATGGAAGACGCAACACCAGGGCGTAACTGCCCGTCTGTCGTTTTTTAGTGCGGCGGGATTTAGGGGTTTTATAGCAGATTTCTGGCATAACCGCATCCCGCAAAAAGACTAAGTCGGCTAGGCCCCTTTTTGTGGTTGGATGATGACCTTCAGTGAAGACTGGGCCTCAGCGGTGAGCGCAAACCCTAAGCCTGCTTCATCAAGACCCAACCGATGGCTGATCATCTGCCCTACCTGGACCCGTCCGGTGGCAATCATCTCTAGGGCCGTGGACAGGTCACCTGGCGCGGCAGCGTAGGTCGTGGTCAGAGTGGCGTCGTTGCGGAAGAACATCTCATTCACCGGTACAGAGATACTCACGCCGGGCTCGGTGGGAGCGAAGAACAACACAGTGCCACCACGGTCAACCGAATCCATGCCCTGCTGCAAGGCGGGCGGAGCACCGGTACAAACAATCACTAGGTCAGCCAACCGACCGTCATTGACCTCACGCAAGCGGGCTGGGATGTCTTCAGTCGCCAAGAAAGTGTGGTCCGCCCCCAGTTTGTTGGCGGCTTCTAACCGGTCTGGAACCATATCGGTAGCGATAATCTTTCCGGCCCCCAGTGCCCGGGCAAGGTTGATATGCAGCAAACCAGCCAACCCGCTACCCAGGACGATTACACTCTGTCCTGGTTGGATGTTGGCCCGGCGCTGCCCCCGGTAGACACAGGCCAACGGCTCGGCAAAAGCGGCATCATCAAAGGAGACGCCGTCTGGCATGGTGAAGACGCCACGGTCTACGTTGATGGCTGGTACTCGCAGGTATTCGGAAAACCCGCCTGGATCAAACGTGGTCTCACGCAGGGTGTCGCAGACCGTATGGTGGCCGCTGAGGCAGTAGTGGCAGGCGTTGCAGGGCACGTGGTGGGTGACAATCATCCGGTCGCCTTCACGAAACCGATTAACATCGGCACCGGCCTGCACGATGGTTCCCGCAACTTCATGGCCCAACACCATTGGTGCTCTCTGGATGCGGTACCACTCCATGACATCGCTGCCGCAGATTCCGCTGGCCAATCTCCGGCACCGGCATTTCCTCCACGCGCACATCGTGGTTGTTGTAGTACATGGCGACACGCATGTTGCCCATGTTGGTATTACTTCCTAATTGAAATTTGGTTTTGCCATTGGCGGTGATGATCCGGTGTATCCGCTCCTCAGTCCAAGACCAAGCAAAGATTCTAAAATTTAATTCAAAGAACGAGCTATGCCGGTACTGAAGCCACCCGACCATTCTCAGCCTTGACGCTGTTGAATATCTCCTGGGCGCTGTCCACTGTTCCGTTCTCGTGAACGATGTTGCGGAGTGCCCGGATCATTGGTACTGGGTATTCGCTCTGCCAGATGTTTCGACCCAAGTTGATACCGATGGAGCCTCGGTCCATGCCGTCTTTGACGAACTCAATGACCTCTCGCTCTGTGTCTGCCTGAGGGCCGCCGGCCATGACCACCGGAACCGGGCAACCGCCGACAACCTTTTCAAACTCCTCACACCAGTAGGTCTTAACAACCTTGGCACCCAGCTCCGCACAGATGCGACTGCAGAGACCCAGGTACCGGGCGTCGCGCTTCTCAAGTTCTTTGCCCACAGCGGTGACGGCCATCACTGGGATGCCGTATTTTTCGCCCTCATCAACCAGCTTGCCCAGGTTCAAAAGGGTCTGTTTCTCAAACTCGGTGCCGATAAAGACAGAGATTCCCACCGCCGCCACGTTCAAACGGACCGCGTCTTCCATTGAGGTGGTGATTCCCTCATCAGACAGGTCTGCTCCCACCATGCTGGTGCCGCCAGACACCCGCAAAATCACCGGCTTGTCCATGGCCGGATCCACCACGGCCCGCAACACACCGCGAGTTACAAAAAGTGCATCTGAATAGGGAAGCAAGGGTTTGATGGTCTCTCCTGGTTGTTCCAGCATCCGGGTTGGGCCCTGGAAATACCCATGGTCAATGGGCAAGAACATGCAGTGGCCGTCCGGTTGGATCAATCGCGCCATTCTGTTTGCCATTCCCCAGTCCATATCCATACCTCGCTTGATTTGTTTTGGTTCAGTTAATTGGGCATGTTACCGCCGACTTATGTCGACTTGTGTAACGTGGCTATTATCCCCGCTGACGCGCCGTGTAACAAGTTCGTCAACGAGCACAGTTGACTAGTGTTGACCTCGTGTTAACTGGCTTGGCCCGGCTCCCACGTGATCAACACCTGACGGGCGTCGGGCAGCCACTGGGGTATAAACCCCTCGGCTTCCTCGCGGAACAGGACGTCGAAATTCTCCCTGATCACCACATCGCCGCGGTCCTGGTGGTGGGGTGCCAACCAGATACCCGCCTTGGCCATTCCCACGGCTTCTTCCTTGGTCTGGGGGAAGCTTGGCATCTCGACGACACCATCAAAAATTGTCCCCTGTGGGAGAAAACGCACATCCGGCAAGATTCCCATCTCCCAGAGGGCCGGCAGCAACTGGGAGTGGCCTGGAACCAGTGCCTGTTCTTCGCCGTAGACCATCTTGTACAAAACGGCGTTTTGCATCGGGTTTGCGATGCTCCATATTGTGATGAGCACTCTGCGCCTAGCAGCGGCCTCCAATTTATTAACGAACTTCTCGATGTCGCTAACAAAGTAGGTGACGTTTGCGGCGTGAATCACATCACCTTGAACACCGTCCGAATCTAACCAGTCAGAGCAAGATGAGCTGACGTTGGTGATGCCAAACTCGGCAGCACAGTCATCAAATTCCTGGACCATTCCCTTAGATGGCTCAACGTTGATTACCTCGC
>DUCU01000119.1 GCA_012959605.1 Dehalococcoidia bacterium
AATTTCATGTTGAGTGGTTCCTTTCGGTTGGGGTTGGTTGGGGCGGTGGGTATTGTACTACGGGTGGCAATCGTCGGGACGCTGGAATTAATGAAGACTGATAAACAGTGGATTAGTGGCCAATTGTTTCACAATTCCCTAACCAATATAACAAGCCCTATACAGTTGCGTAATTTATCGGGATTTGATGGGGAGTGCTGGACAGGGGCCGATTACCGAGGATAATTATTATCAAGGAGACTCTATTGCCGAGTGTTCAAACGAGCAATAATTCCCGAAATAGCTTACTTAGACCATTAAGTGTTTATGCGATGGAGCTTAACGAAATGGTTGATGCTATAAGAGAACAGGCCACGATTATGTTCCCCAAGACCTTTCGGCCGAACATAGACTTGTGAATGAATCATTTAAAATCGTGAAATCCAAGTCTGAATTCGACCTTCAGTTCCCGGGCGTCAATCTGTGGGATGACCATCTACGAGTTATCGCCTCGGCCCTGCTTTTGTACAAAGACGATTTGACTAAGCAACTAAATTTAATCACTTCCGATTATTTGATGCCCACAGAGGCCAGTTTTCCGATCGAATTTGAATTGAATGGACTTAACAAAGATTTTGACGATTTTTATATTGACTATGGGCTATCTGAATTCCTCGAGAGGCTTCGACCGAGGCGGGAGGTTAAGTCTGGGTTGGCCTATCCAAGAAATTCAGATATTGGTGAGTTAATATCTGAAGGTGAAGGGCAGACCATTGAGTTCAAGAGGCAGTATCCAAATAAATCCGATGATTTAGCTAAAGAAATCGCGGCTTTTGGGACGACGAATCCAGGAGTGATTTTGCTCGGAGTCGCTAATAATGGTGAGGTTGTTGGCATCGATGATATTGATACCGCTGAAGGATTAGATCGACTAAAGTTACGAGTTGAAGGGATAACTTCGAACGTAATAATACCGAGTTTGACAGTGCGAATTCGATCCGAAGAAGTGAATCAGAAATATATAGCAATTTTAGAAGTCCCGAATGGTCCAGAGCCCGTTTATTACACCAAAAATGGTGTCCCGTATATACGGCATGGGAGCTTGTCGAGACCAGCAAATCCGATGGAAGTATACGCCCTGATTAAAAGGCATATCGAAAAAGAATGATCCGACCTTTCTCCAACCTACCCCTTCATACTCAACCCGATCCGCTTCCTTTCCAGATCAATCTCCAACACCGTTACCCAGACTTGCTGTTGAACTTTTACCTCGTCGGCAGGGTTGGTTACGTATTTGTTGGTTAGGTTGCTGATGTGGACTAGGCCGTCTTGATGGACGCCTACGTCTACGAAGGCGCCGAAGGCCGTTACGTTGGTGATGATTCCGGGGAGTTTAATTCCGACGGTCAGGTCTGACATCTTGTTGATGCCGTCGGCGAAGCTGAAAGGCTCGAACTCCTGACGGGGGTCTCGGCCGGGGCGGGCTAGCTCTTCTATTATGTCGTGTAGCGTGGGCAGTCCCACTTTGTCGGTCACGTAGCGGTTCGGGTCGATCTGGGTGGAGATGCTGGCATTGCCGACCACCTGGTCCAGCGGCTGGCCCAGGTCCTTGGCGATGGCCTGCACGACCTTGTACGACTCGGGGTGCACCGCGCTGGCGTCCAGCGGGTTCTTCCCCTCCCGGATGCGCAAGAACCCTGCCGCTTGCTCAAAGACCTTGGGGCCAAGTCTGGGGACTTTCTTCAGCGACTCACGGGTGGCAAACGGTCCGTTCTCGTTGCGGTACTCCACTATGGCATTCGCCAGTTTTGGCCCCAAGCCTGACACATATGAGAGTAGCTCGCTGCTGGCGGTGTTCAACTCCACGCCCACATTGTTCACGCAACTGCCTACCACATCGTCCAGCCGGTCTTTCAACGCCTTCTGGTCAACGTCGTGCTGGTACTGGCCGACGCCGATGGACTTGGGATCGATCTTGACCAACTCGGCCAGCGGGTCCATGAGCCGGCGGCCAATTGAGACTGCGCCGCGAACAGTTAGGTCATAATCAGGAAACTCGTTGCGGGCCACCTTTGAAGCCGAATAGACCGAGGCACCACTCTCGTTGACCATCACAACGGTTATATCGGAATCCAGCTCCAACGTCCGCAGAAAAGCTTCGGTCTCGCGGCCAGCGGTGCCGTTGCCCACAGCGATGGCTTCAACGCTATAGAGGCGGCACAGGTCGACAATCTTGTCCCCGGCCTCCCGCTCGCCCCGCGCTCCGGTGTGCGGGTAGACGGTGTCGTTGTGCAGCAGCCGACCCTGCCGGTCTAGGCAGACCAGCTTGCAGCCAGAGCGGAACCCGGGGTCCAAGGCCAAGACGTTTTTTTGTCCCAAGGCCGGGGCCAGCAGCAGTTCCCGCAGGTTGTCGGCGAACACCGTGATGGCGGCGTCCTCGGCTCGTATTCGCGCTTCTTTGCGCACCTCGGTTTCCATGGATGCTTCCAGCAGTGGCTTGTAGCGGTCTTGCACCGCCTGCCGAACTTCCTGGGAGGCCTCGGTGTTGCCGGTGATGAATATCTCTTGTAGCACAGCCACGGCTTGCACGGCCGGAGGCGAGATATGCACCGATAGCATGGATTCTTTTTCGCCCCGGAGCATTGCCAGCGCCCGGTGGGAAGGCACTTTCCTTACCGGTTCTTCCCACTCGAAATAATCTCGGTATTTCGCGGCTTCTTCCCGTTTGCCTGAGACCACTGAGGAAGAAAATGTGCCCTGAGACCAAAATAGACGCCGAATCTCCCGCCGGGCAACTTTGTCCTCGCTCACCCATTCTGAGATGATGTCACGCGCGCCGTTGAGGGCGTCTGGTACGTTGGCCACACCATTGATTGTGCCGGTAGTCGAGTCGACGTATTCCGCAGCGGCTTGTCTCACATCGAAGTTTTCCTGACCCCACAGGTGCAGCGCCAGCGGCTCCAGCCCCTTCTCCTTTGCGATAGTGGCTCTGGTGCGGCGCTTGGGTCGGTAGGGCAGGTAGATGTCTTCTAGGGTCGTCATAGTCTCGGCAGTCAAGATCGCCAATCGCAATTCCTCAGTCAACAGCCCACGCTTTTCCAGCGACTCCAGGATGGCATGGCGGCGGTCCCTGAGTTCACGAATCTGGGAGAGTCGGTCGCGGATGCTGGTGATGGCGACCTCGTCCAGACTGGCAGTGTTTTCTTTTCGGTACCGGGCGATGAACGGCACGGAAGCGCCGTCGTCTAGCAGGTTGACCGTGGCGGCCACCTGACCTTGAGCCAGTTTGAGTTCCTGGGCGATTTGAGGGATGGCAGTATCTATCATGCTCTTTTGCTGTTATCCGTTTTGAAATTCAGTGTTAAGTTTCGCCGGATCAAATACGCTCGGCGATCCAGACGATGTTGTGGGCGCCCTTTTTGCCGCGACCACGAACCCTGACCTCTTCGACGTCGAAGCCGGTCTGGCCGAGCCTCTTGGCGAAACCGGCGTCCTGGTCGGATGACCAGATGCCCAGCACACCGTGGGGTTTTAACGCGGCGTGGGCAGTCTCCAATCCGGCGATGGTATAGAGCCAGTCGTTACCGATGGATGTGAGGGCGTTGGGGCCGTTGTCAACATCCAGGAGGATGGCGTTGAAGCCGCCGCGGCCCCGCTTGATCATCTGAGCAACGTCACCTTCTTGCACGGTGACCCGATCGTCGTCCAGGGGATTGCCGGCCAGATGGGCCAGGACTCCCTGGTTCCAGCGGACCACCGCAGGGACGAGTTCGGCGACTACCACTTCTGCTTCGGATCCAAGTTCGTCCAAGGCCGATTTCAGGGTGTAGCCCATACCCAGGCCGCCAATCAGGACGCGGGCCGTTGGCGCATCGTTGATTTTCTGGCATGCAAGGGTCGCCAGCGCCTGCTCCGAGCCAAAGATGCGGCTGTTCATCAGCTCGAGATTATCCGCTTGAATCGCGAACTCTTGGTCACGCTGATAAAGACAGAGCTCGGCTCCATTGCCGGGTGTCTGGGCTTTGTCGATCAGTATCCAGGGTTTCAACGGCGCCTCTCACGGCAGGTGGGTTTATAGAGTTGGGGTCCAATTGCGTTAGGTGTTCATTAAATAGTATGGCGCTATTTTACGGTCTGATGAAAACCGCGTGGGTTTAATCTGACGCGGAAAGTAATCACAATTCAAAAGGGCGTCCCGATTCCATTGGGACGCCCTTTTGTGTTTCAGCTAAAAAGACGGATTAGTCTTCCAGGTGGACTGTCGCGGTGATGCGAGGGACGTCACTCACCACGCGGGTGGTATGGCCGGCGCCGGTTAGGTCTTCAGCCAGGTTGACATCGCCCGCGCCCAGGCGGTACACGGTGCCGTCCTTCAGGCCAATCTCAGCCTCACCGGACAGGGTGATGATGTACTGGCGGCGCGGGGCGATGTGCCAGTCGCTGAAGAAGCCGGGCTGCTGGGCCCTGAAGATAATCTTAGATGCATCATGCAAGGTGTTATAAGAGGGATGCTCTGACGGGTTGATCTCTTCGACCTTGGTTGTGCCGTCGTCGCCAGTGTACATTCTGATTGAACCCATGATTTTCTCCCTTTTTAGTCTTTTAGGATTTGAAGTGATTTTTATTCCGATAAGAATTGTTTGATGGCTACGTAAGACTCGTCCGGCAATTCTTCTGCTATGTAGTGTCCACAGGGCAGCGATTGGCCCCGGACGTTGGTGGCGTAGTCCTGCCAAATTTTCAGGGGGTCCTTGGTTTTGCCCACGAAACCTGTTTGGCTCCAGAGTGCCAACATAGGGCAGTTGATCTTCTGGTCAAAGTCGGCCTCGTCGTGCACTAGGTCGATGCTGGCTCCAGCGCGGTAGTCCTCGCAGACCGCGTGAATGGTGCCAGGGATACTGAAGCAGCGGATGTAATCGGCCAAAGCCTCCGGTGTGAAAACCTTGTCGGCGTCCTTGGTCCGTTCAAACCCGCGCTGGGCGTAGAACTCCGGGTTGGCGCCAATGACTTTTTCAGGGAAATCAAAGGGCTGGATCAGGAAGAACCAATGCCAGGTGTTGGTGGCAAAATCCTTGTCCACGATCTCGAACATAGTGCGTGTTGGAATTATGTCGAGAGTGACCAACTTCAGGACGCTGTCCGGATTGTCCTTGGTCAACCGGTGCGACACTCGGCCGCCCCGGTCGTGGCCTACCAAATAGAACTGGTCAAACCCCAACGCCTTCATCACGTCCACCTGATCCTGGCCCATGGTGCGCTTGGAGTAGTTCATGTGCTCTGGGTCGCCTTCGATCTTGGCGCTGTCGCCGTAGCCGCGCAGGTCTGGGCAGACCACGGTGTAGTCTTCCGCCAAACGGGGCGCAATCTTGTTCCACATGGCGTGGGTCTGCGGGTAACCGTGGAGCATCAGCAACGGCGGGCCGGTGCCACCCTTGACCAGGTTGATTGTGGTGCCGTTTGCTTCTATTTGAAGCTCTTCAAAACCTTGAAACATCGTTACTTCTCTTTTAGAAAATGCCGGTTAGCTGGAGGGAGCTAAAGCCCTTTCCAATACTCGCCTTAACGCGGCTGTGAAGGTGTCTATCTCAGTCTTGCCGATCTCTGTGGACACTGCGCCCACCAGATTGGAGGCCATTAAGATGCCTTCATTGAGCAGTCCCAAGAACACCTTGTGGCGGAAAGCTGAATCCTCGGCGGCAATGTCCCGGTAGCCTACCAGTTCTTCGCTAGTGAAATGGATACCGAATAGCGATCCCAGTCCGGTGACTTGGATCGGCACTTCCAGCTCAGCCCCTACTTTGAGAATCTCAGACCGGAGGTAATCCGTCATTTTCTCCAGCTTCTGGTAGACCTCAGGAGTCAGTTCGTCGAGGGTCGCAGCACCGGCCAGCATGGTCATTGGGTTGGCGTTGAACGTACCAGCGTGGGCAACCCTTGGCCCGCCGGTTTGCGATGGGTCATAGAGGTCCATGATGGACTTGGTGCCGCCGAACGCCCCGATGGAAAACCCCCCGCCGATGATCTTGCCCAGAGACGTCATGTCGGGGGTGATACCGTAATACTCCTGGCAGCCGCCCATGGCAGCGCGGTAGCTGATTACCTCGTCGAAAATCAATATTATCCCGTTGTCGGTAGTGAACTCCCGCAGCATGGTCAGGAATTCAGATGTGGCCGGCAGCATGCCAACCGAACCCAGCATCGGCTCGATAATCACCGCTGCCAGGTCGTCTTTGTTTTCTTCCAGTCTTTGTTTGGCGATGGCGGTCTCGTTGAAGGGCACCACTATCACCTGGTCCAACGTTCCTTCGCCCAGGCCTTCAGTTGCGGGCATGGAGTCGGGGCGGGTGCGCTCGCCAGACTTGGCCGGGTTGGTCCGCACGCTGACGCTCACCTGGTCGTGGCTGCCGTGATAGCCGCCCTCAACCTTGGCAATCTTGCTTTTGCCGGTTACGGCCCGCGCCGCCCGGATGGTGTTCAAAGTGGCCTCGGTGCCCGAGTTGGTGAACCGAACTAGGTCAAAGCTTGGGATGCGATCACAGAGCAGCTTGGCTAGGCGAGTCTGGTGGGCGCTGGGCGCGTTGTAAACCATGCCCTTGTCCATCTGCTGTTCAATCACGTCCACCACTGATTTGGGAGAATGGCCCAAGATGAGAGTGGTCATGGTGCCGATGAAGTCCAGGCGATCAGTGCCGTCTGAATCGACCACATGGCAACCCTGGGCGCGGTCCACAAAGATGGGATACGGCGCCCAGAATATTGAGTTCCGGCTGTCGCCGCCCGGCAGATAATTCTTGGCGTCCTCCCAGAGGGCCTTGGACTTGGTCGTTGATTCCAGGTACTTATCCAGCTCGCTAATCGTATCTGCCACGGTTGACTCCTGTTCGGAATTTTTAGGATGCAAAGTATCGTGTGAAGCGGTTGGCTAATCTGCTGCCGCCCCAACGGCTGTGGGTGCATCGTTTGAAAAATACAGTTTGCGGAGCGACCCACTGCCGAGGCTGAAGAAGACGATGACCACAAAGATCAGTCCGCCAACCACCAGTACCGCAGAAGCGTTAAAAACGTCGGCAATGGCGGCGTTGGCCAGGTTGGTGACGGCCATGCTGCCGCCCACGTGGACGGAGTAAACACCGGAAACGCGACCCCTAACGTGGTCTTCAGTCAGCGACTGGATGATTGTGTGGCTGATGGTCATGAACCCAGCCTGGTTGATGCCCATAATTACTGTGGCAGCGATTGACAGACTCGGGCTGTCAGACAAAGCCAGTAACAACGGACCCAGCCCACTGCTAAAGGCAAAGATGATAAAAAGCTTTCCGCGCATGGATTGGCTGCGGACACCGGCCATGAAAATCGAGGCCAGCAGTGCCCCGCCACCGATCCCGGCGATCAGATAGCTGGCGCCGACAGAACCCGCACCTAGTTTGTCTTCAGATATGGCAGGCAGGAGCGACTCATAAGACATGGTCAGGGCGCAGTGCGCCAACACCAGCAGCACCATGGACATGATGAGGGGCCGCTGATAGACGTAGACAAAGCCTTCAAACAGGTTGGCCAAGAAACTCTGACTTTTGTTGATCACGCCGGTGGAGCGAGTCTTGATCTTGGAGACCTGGAAGAAGCCCAACAAGTAGAATCCGCTGCAGAGCCAGAACGCCGACTCGATATTAACGAACCCAAGGAGCGGCACTATGGCCAGCGCGCCAACCATCCTGGCCCCCTGCTGGGTGGCTTGGTTCAGGGCGATGGCGTTCATCAGGTGTTCTTTGGATACCAGATTGGGTATCAGGGCAGACGCTGTAGTCATCTGGCTGGCCCTTAATGTGCCATTGATCAATGCCATGATTGTCAGCATCCACGGCCCGGCATTGCCGGTCATGACCAGTACGGCCAGCGCCGAGTTGTTGACCATATTGAGGGCAAATATCCAACGTAACAACGTTTGACGATCGAATTTATCGGCCAAAAATCCCGAGATAGGTGTGGAGAACACCCGAGGGACGATGGCCGCGAAGGTGACTATTCCGACCCAGAGCGATCCATCCGTGATCTCAAAGGCAAGCCAACCACGGGCAATAATCAGAGCCCAGGCGGCGGAGGCGGAAAAAGTGGTGGCGATCCAAAGGTTTCGGTAGTCCTGGTATTGCAGCGCCAGAAGAAACCGGTCTCGTGTCGTAGAAAGTAAGGTTCTCATGCAATTCCTTGATACAAATCAGCCTGCACGATTATAGCAGTAGCTTCAAAGCGATTTGTAGTGGCGATTTGCAATGCGGTTCGTGACTAAATCAGCCTTGACTGTCACTAACCTGCTATCTACAATCGCCAAAGTTGCACGGGCAACAGATTTATCCCAAGCGACAAGGAATAATATGTCCTTCCAAGCCCCCGCAGATGGTGTCCTGCTGCCACCGTATAGAATCCTAGATCTTACCGGGCCGGAGGGCGTTTTCTGCGGCAAATTGTTGGCCGATTACGGCGCTGAAGTGATAAAGGTTGAACCCCCAGCCGGAGACCCTGCCAGGCAGAGACCACCCTTTATCGGCGACGAACCGGGGTTAGAACGCAGCTCCTATTTCTTGTTCTACAACACCAATAAACGGTCAGTGACCGTGGACATCGAGAGCCCGGAAGGGCAGGACTTGTTTAAGAAGCTGGCCGCATCTGCGGACGTGATAATCGAGAGTTTCTCCGTCGGGTATATGAAATATCTTGGTCTAGACTTCGATTCCCTGAAAACAAACAACCCGGGGCTGATCATGGCCTCCATAACGCCCTTCGGCCAGACCGGGCCTTGGAAAGACTACAAGTCGACTGACCTGATTTCTCTGGCCGCCAGCGGTTTCATGCAGATAACCGGAGACCCCGACGGCCCGCCGCTCCGCCAGGGCAACGAGCAGTCCCACTTCCCGGGCTCCCAACACGCCGTGACTGCCATTATGGGCGCGCTGCTCTACCGAGACCTGCAGGACGGCCAGGGCCAGTACATCGACGTTTCTATGCAAGAAGCGATGATTACCTACTACACCGACGCCCACCCCGCCTTAGCCTGGATGCAACGCGGCGAGAACGTAACTCGAGTCGGAACCAACTCGACGCTGGTGATTCCGTTGGGCGCTTACCCCAGCAAGGACGGCTGGATATCTGCGGGTATCATCACTCCCAGAGAATGGGAGAACCTATCAAATTGGATGTATGAGGTCACCGGCAACGAAGAGATTCTCAACGACGACTATAAGGGCGGCAACCAAGACCGCGCGCCCTACAATGACATCATCACGGCCCTGGTGATAGATTTCACCACCCGCTTCACATCTGAAGAACTTTTTCATCAAGGCCAGGAACGCAACCTCGTCTTTATCCCAGTGAACACGGTGTCTGACCTACTGAACGACCCCCAACTGGAGGCGAGTAACTTCTGGTTCGACCTTGACCATGCCGAAGTGGGCACCCTGAAATACCCACTGGGAGTGTTCGACAGCGATGAAGTCACGCCGGTGACCAAACCTGCTCCCTACCTGGGTCAGGACAATGACGCCATTTACGGTGATTTAGGGCTCGGTGAATCAGAACTTGCAGCCCTCCGAACCGGGGGGGCCATTTAACTATGACCAACCAAAACAAACCCCTCTCTGGAGTCCGCGTCCTGGAACTCGGCCCCTATGTTGCGCTGCCATTGACCGGTCGTATCCTGGCGTCTCTGGGCGCAGAGGTCATCAAGGTCGAAACCAATAAAGTGTTAGACGAGATGAACTTCATACCGGCCTGGTCTCGCGGCGGTGGACAACCCGAGTTCCAAAGAGGCAAAAAACGTATAACCATTGATGTCCGCACCCCGGACGGCCTGGAAGTGTTTAAAGAGCTGGTCAAGGTCAGCGACGTGTTCATCACCAACTTCCGGCGCAATATCCTGGACCGGTGGGGCATCGACTTCCCGGAGCTCCGGCGGTTGCGGCAGGACATTATCCTAATGTGGCAGACCGGCCTCGGTGGCATCGGCCCGTATTACACGTACAAGTCCTACGGGATATTGGTGCAGCACATGGGTGGCGTTTCCCTGATGTCGGGCGAGGAAGGGGAGCCGCCGGCGACGATAAATACGTCCTACTCCGACTACCACACCGGTGTTTTTCAGCCGGTGGCGATCATGGGAGCGCTGCTTCGGCGTAGATTGACCGGCCAACCTGCCACCATGGAGTCGTCAATCTTCAAATCGGGGGCGCTCACGGCTGGTCCAGCAATACTCGACTATCAGTCCATGGGACGCGTGCCCCAGCGAATAGGCAACCGGGACCCGTTCGCCGCACCCCACGGCGCTTATCAGTGCCAGGGTGATGACCGTTGGTGCGCCATTGCCATCCAGACCGAGGAGCAGTGGCAGTCCTTCCGCCAGGTGATTGGCAACCCCGATTGGTGCAGCGAAGACGCATTCTCAACCATGGAATTCCGGCTGGCCAACCAGGACCGTCTGGACACGTTGGTGGGGGAGTGGGCCGCAACCCGGACGGCTGAAGATGTGATGACACAGCTCCAAGATGCCGGGGTACCGGCCAGCGTGGTGTCGCAAGGCCAAGACCTCTACGAGAGCGAACATCTGAAAGCCCGCGGGTTCTACCAGCCAACGCCCTACTACCTGGCGGACCGGAGTAATCCCGCCTACGAGTGGGAACAATTTGAAGGCATAGCTGCGGCCAACCCGCCCAAGATGTCAGAATCGCCAATGGATTTTGGGTCCTACAGCAACATAGGGGAAGACAACGACTACGTCTTCAAAGAGATACTGGGCATGTCACAAGCAGAAGTGGACCGGTTCACCAAAAACCAGTCCCTGTACTAAACCAAACCCTTGATAGCTGAAAGCTAAAAGCTGACGGCTGCCAACGCGAGGAACCATGTACGACTACAGCAAATACGAGCACATACTGTTTGACATCAAGGATGGCGTGGCCCTTCTGACCATCAACCGTCCAGATGTCTACAACGCCACCAATTTTAAGCTGCACAACGAACTCAGCAAAGTCTGGCTGGACCTCGGCAATGACGATGATGTCCGGGTGGTGGTGATCACCGGGGCCGGCACCGCATTTTCCGCTGGCGGCGACTTTGACCTGATCCAAGAGTCCATCGGCAACGCCAAAGTGATTGCTGGGACCATGGAAGAGGCGAGGGACATAGTCCACAACATGATCAACCTGGACAAGCCAGTGATCTCCGCCATCAACGGCGTGGCGGTTGGGGCTGGTCTGGCTGTGGCTCTATTGGCGGACATATCCATAGCCTCGGACAAGGCCCGGTTCACCGACGGCCATGTGCGGCTGGGAGTGGCGGCCGGAGACCATGCCGCGGTCATCTGGCCCATGCTCATCGGCATGGCTAAGGCCAAATATTACCTGATGACCTGCGAATTCCTGGACGGTACTGAGGCA
>DUCU01000120.1:0-56336 GCA_012959605.1 Dehalococcoidia bacterium
TTAATGGAGTTAGCCATTGGATGCTCAGACACTCAGACAAACCGAACGCTGGTCTTTTCAGTTGGGAATTCAAACGCCTCGCAGCCAACGCCGACTCTAGCCCCAAACGTGGCTGCCACGCCTACGTTGCCGCCATAACCAACTCCGTTTATCGAAGCACCCATAGCCACATTTGAGCCCACTTTCGAACCTGGCGCCGCTACGTCCGATCCAACGGCAACAACAACACCGGAACCCACATCGGCCCCAACTGCTACTTTACCTACCACTGCAATTCCAGATATGACGCCCGTTCCAATTCCCACTCCGGTGCCCACAACAAAGGCCATCCCAACTGCGTCACCAACTCAAACATCGTTCTCGACCATAGTTCCCACTACCGTTTCGATCCCGCTCCAACACCGACCAGTGCATCGATTGCAACCCTAGCTCCAACTGCTAGTCCCACCTCCGTATCTGTGGACCTAGTCGTCCAACGCATGTTCTTTGACGGGGTTGGTGAAGACTACTGAAGCAGACGAGTATGTTGAAGTGCTGAATCAAGGTACTGGGGCGGTGGACCTGGAAGGATGGCAGTTGATTGACCAGTCCGACGGCAGTCCCCAGTTCGTGTTTCCCGTTTATTCTCTGCAACCTCAATCGTCCGTACGGATTTATACCAATGAGGTGCACCCGGAGTCGGGCGGGTTTTCCTTCCAGCGGGTGACTTCAATCTGGAACAATTCTAACCCCGACACCGCCGCACTGATCAACCCCAGTGGCGAGACGGTGTCCACCAACGACTACCTACCAGGCTGCTAACTAGCTTTGCCGAGGAACGCACGGCGGGCTTATACTCGCCTGCGGTCATTGCATAACAATGTTGATAGATTAATTGACGCTTTTTGGGAGGCATCAACCTTGGAAATAGGAATATCAATTCCCCGGATACCAGACGTTCCGGGTCTGAAACGATTTGTAGAGACGGCGGAAAACCTTGGCTTTGAATCTGTTTTGGCCGGCGACCACATCGTCCTGCCAACAGAGGGCACCAACCAGTACCCCTACACCGCTGACGGGTCCTTTTCCCGGCCATCTAGCGAGCCGTTCTTGGAGACCATGACCTTACTCGGGTTCCTGGCCGCCTGCACCAGCAGGATCAAGCTGGGCAGCACAGTTATCATCCTGCCGTATCGGAACCCGGTGGTGCAGGCCAAGATGTTTGCTTCATTGGATGTACTGACTAATGGCCGCATCATCTGCGGCGTTGGCGTGGGTTGGCTGGAAAAAGAGTTTGAAATCTTAGGGCTCGACTACCATCAACGCGGCGCGATGACCGACGAGTTCTTGGGCATCATGCAGGCGCTTTGGAGTCAACCCAACCCGGAATTCCACGGCAAGTATTACGACATTGATGGCATCCAGTTTGAGCCGAAGCCGATCCAGCAGCCGGGCATTCCAGTCTGGGTAGGCGGCCATACCAAGGCGGCTCTGCGGCGGACAGCCAGGTACGGCAGTTGCTGGCACACTACCCGACAGACCCCGGAATTCGTGGCGGAAAACCTGCTCTACCTGCGGGAGCGCATTGAGAAAGAAGGCCGTGACCAGTCTGAAGTTACGGTGTCGCTGAAGCGCAGTCTGCATTTCACTGACATGGGAATGGACGAGGGCGGTTACGTGCGCAGCGGAGGGTCATTGGTCGCCAGTACCCAGGAAGTCATCGACGACCTACACGTCTGTCAGGAAGTCGGAATCGACCAATTAACCTACGATTTCCGGGTAGAGAGCGTTTCGGACTGCATCAAGGTCATGGAACACCTCGCCGAGCACGTCCTACCGGTAGCAAGTCGCCTGGGTTAAACACAACTCCATATATTCTGGAATAGAAGAAGCCCGAGTCTGATTAGACCCGGGCTTTTTGTTATTTCCTACTCTGGCGTGAGGTCTACAGGCCGCTGTCCTTGAACGACTTGGCACGCTTCACCAGTTCTTCATTGGTGTGGGCCATCTGGGCAACCTGCTTGTCAGTAACCTCGCGTTTCACTGACGCCGGCGCTCCGGTGACAAATGACCGATCCGGGACTTGAGTCCCGCCAAGCACCACCGAGTTCGCAGCAACCAGGCAGTTTTCACCCAGCACCACACGGTTCAAAATGGTGCAGTTGTTGCCCAATAGGGAGCCTTTGCGCACTCGATCACAGTGGACCACCACTGAATGGCCAACCGATACATGATCTTCAATGGTGAGTCCGTTGCCGTGAATCACAGAACCTTCTTGGATATTCACGTAGTCGCCAATTACTATGGTGTCCGGGCTATCCCCCCGGATGGTTACTCCGGGCCAGATGCTGGCAAACTCGCCTATTTCAACATTGCCGACAACGTAGGCAAACTCACTGACCCATGCGGTGTCGGCCACCTTGGGCGTGATTCCTTCTAGGGTTCGAATCAACTTGGTCCTCCAGATCTCGTACGTATCCTCGGCCGCCCAACATGGGGATGGAGGCCGTAACAGTCACGGATTTATAACGCATGCCACCAGGTTGGAAGGCATGCATCAGCGGTAGATTATAGCCCAACGGGGAATTACGGGTCAGTACAGGGGAAGACAGGAGAACATCAGAAAAACGAAGCGAACGCAGTTCCTATTCCCTGAGGGAACCGACCGACCGCCTGGCCTCGCGGTCCATGTCGCGGTCTCTGATGGCGTGGCGCTTATCAAACTGGCGTTTGCCCCGTGCCATGCCGAGTTCCACCTTGGCCACGTGGCGTTTGATGTATACACGCAGGGCAACAATCGTAAGACCCTTCTCAGCTGCGGAGGCGGCCATCTTTTGTATCTCGGCCCGGTGTAGCAGCAATTTGCGGTTGCGCTTGGGGTCGTGATTGTAACTGCTGGCCGGGTCGTAGGGTGCAATGTAGGCATTGTTCAGCCACATCTCCCCATTGGTGGACCGGGCGTAGGCGTCGCTGAGGTCGATCTTTCCGGCTCTGATGGACTTAATCTCAGTGCCCATCAGCTGGATACCGGCCTCGTAGCGCTCTAAAATCTCGAAATTGAAAAAGGCCCGACGGTTTGACGCTACCGGTTGATAATTTTTCTCAGGCGGCTCTTTTTGAGCCGCTTTGTTGTTCGCCGGAGTTGTTGGTATCGATCTCTTTTTCTTAGCCATTGCCGGTCACTGTGCTCTTAAAGCCTAGGTACCCAGGCCGATTTCTTCCCTTAAGATTTCAATCGCCCGGTCAAGATGCACGTCGTCGTCGTCTTCTTCTTCTTCTTCATCTACCGGGTCAAGTATGACATCAGGGGTGATGCCTTCGCCTTCAATCAACAAACCATTGGGAGTGAACCAACGGGCGGTGGTGAAGTTCACCCCAGACCCATCAACCAGCGGCCACAGGTTGGTGACACTACCCTTGCCGAACGTCGTAGTGCCGATGACTGTGGCCCGGTCATTATCGATGATTGCTCCCGTGAATACCTCACTGGCGCTGGCGCTAAATTCGTTCACCAGTACCACCATGGGAATATCCAGGGCTTTGCCCCCGGATTTAACGCCCCAATTGCGACGGTTGCCCTTGGCGTCCACCTGATAGAGCACTAGGCCATCTTCAATGAACTGGCTGGTCACATCAACAACTGATGACACCAATCCGCCCGGATTATTACGGAGGTCAAGGATTATCCCAACGCCTTGGGAGCGTTCAAACCGCTCCAGAGCTTCCTTTAATTCGTCATTCGTTGAGCCAGTGAACCCAGACAAACGCAGGTGCCCTATGCGCCCCACCTGCATCAGCAGATTGACGCTTTCCAGTTGAATTATATCCCGTTTTATCTCGATTGAAACCGGTTCGGCGCTGCTCAAATGACGCAACAGGATGGTGACCACGGTTCCCTTGTCGCCTCGAATCAGCCGGACTACTTCCAAGAGACTGAGACCTCGTATACTCTCGCCGTCCACTTCCAGGATGATATCTCCGGGTCTCACGCCCGCCGCCTCAGCTGGAGTGTCTGGCATTGGAGCCAGGATGGATATCTCTCCGTCACGAAGGCCGACTTCAGCGCCAATGCCACCGAAGAACCCGCGAATGTCCTCTGTTTCCAGAGAATATTGCTCTCGGTCTAGGAACCCTGCATAGGGGTCTCCCAATGCGTTCAACATGCCCCGAATTGCGCCGTCACTGACCACCGATGGGTCCAATTCTGCGCCGTTAATCTGCTCTCGATTTAGAAGCGTCCAAACTTCGGTTAAACGGGCAAACTCAGGGGGAAGCCCTTCAATTTCGTTATTGGCGTTGCTGCCATTACTGCTTCCAGAACAAGCCACCATAACCAAAAGGACTATGGCCAGTAATGCTGCAGCCAAACTGGTGACAGGTAAAAATCTGCGAAACATCGGGGTTCTGATCACGGGTGGTTACTCCTGGCACCGTGGAAAGAACGCTCTCCAACTGAGTAAGAAAGGGCGTTCTGTGGCAATCACATTGAAGGTCTCGATTGTAGCATAGGCCATGTCCTGCCTAGGCCCTAGCCGTTCGCCGTGGAGGCGCTTAACGGGAAACGGCCCCAGGCACGTTGACACCAATTTCGGCAAGCTGCTAGCATGACGAAAACGCTGCTATTTAACCGGTGATTTTAGGCCGTAACAAGAAGGTGCATCTTGGCAGGAATCTCGTCCTTTGGGGCATACGTACCTAGATACCGATTAGGATCTGAATCCGTCGGTTGGGAGTCGGCCGGTCAACGGTCGGTGGCCAACTTTGACGAAGACAGCGTCAGCATGGCTGTGGCTGCCGGTATCGACTGCCTGAATGGCCGAGGCCGCAACCTGATAGACGGGTTATTGTTCGCCACCACCACCCCGCCCTACGCTGAAAAACAGTGCGCCTCGATCATCGCCACAGCCCTGGATCTAAGACGGGACATCTTCACCGCTGATATCACCGATGTACTGCGGGCCGGGACCACAGCCATGAAATCAGCGTTGGATTCAGTTACCGCCGGTTCGGCCAAGAATGTGCTGGTGATCGCCAGCGACAGCCGCCAGGGAGCGCCCAAGGGCGAAGCAGAACGAAATTCAGGCGACGGCGCAGCAGCGTTCATCATCTCCAATGAAGATGTGATAGCCGAGCAAGCCGGATCCTACACCATCACCGAAAACATGATGGACACCTGGCGTAGCGCCGGAGACCAATTCGTCCGCTCCTGGGAAGATCGGTTCGCCATTGAAGAGGGGCTAGAACGTATCCTGGGTGAAGCCGTCTCAGGCTATATGAAAAAAGAGGGGTTGGTCGTCACCGACGTCGCCAAGCTGGCCCTGTATTGCCCTGACGCCCGCCGCCACGGACAATTGGCCGGACATCTGGGTTTCCAACCGGAACAGGTTCAGGATCCGCTCTTTGGCCGGTTGGGAAACACTGGCGTAGCGTTCCCTTTAATGCTGCTCGCATCGGCCCTGGAAGATGGCTCACCGGATCAATTGCTGCTCACCGTGTCCTACGGCGACGGCAGCGATGTTCTGGGATTCAAGACGACAACATCTATTAAAGATGCTGAACATGGTTTGGGTGTGTCCGGTTATCTGGATTCGGGAGTAGTCCTAGACAGTTACGAGACCTATGCCAAGTGGCGAGATGTCTGGCTCACCGACTCGTCATCCAGACGTCCCCAGGCTCAGTCGCCGTCAGTGACTGCACTGTGGCGGGAGAGCGAGCAGAACATCCGATTCCACGGCGGCACCTGCAACCAGTGTGGGTACGTTCAATACCCCGCCCAGAGGGTCTGCGTTGAATGTCAGGCTCTGGACGACTACGCACCGATCAGACTGAGTGACCAACCAGGCACCGTATTCACCTATTCGTTGGACTACCTTGCCGGCACGGTGGACACACCCTTGGCAATCGTGGTGGTGGACTTTGAACCCGGTGGCCGTACCCTCTGCATGATGACCGACCGTGAGGTTGATGAAGTGCAAATTGGGCTTAAAGTGGAGATGAGCTTTCGCAAGCTGCGGGTAGTTAACGGCATCCACAATTACTACTGGAAGGCGATTCCACGACGTAAGGCCAAATAAATTATTTTAGATATAATCGCAATCAGGCGTTTAAGGCACAGGAGAATATCATGAGCGGAATAAAAGACCGAGTTGCTGTTATTGGCATGGGCTGCAGTAAGTTTGGCGAGCGTTGGGACTCCAGTTCCTCAGATCTTCTGGTGGAAGCGGCCCACGAGGCCTTTGCCGACGCTGGCATCGAAGGCAAAGACGTCCAGGCTGCCTGGCTGGGCACTGTTGCCTCGTTCCGAACCGGCCAGCCTTTGGCCGCGGCCCTCAAACTGGATTACATTCCCATCACCCGGGTTGAGAACGCTTGCGCCACAGCCACCGACGCCTTCCGCAACGCCTGTTACGCCGTGGCCGCCGGTATCTACGACATTGTCTTGGCTGTTGGCGTAGAGAAGCTCAAAGACTCCGGTTTCTCAGGATTGGCTGTTGCCGAGGCTGCGGGCGCAGACGTTAACCCGCCCGTGCCACCGCCGTCCCAATTCGCACTTGCCGCCACCCGCTATTTCCATGAGCACGGCATCTCCTATGAAGATGGGAAGATGACCCTGGCCCAGATTGCCTCCAAGAACCACCACAATGGGACCATGAGCCCCAAGGCCCATTTCCAGCGTGAGGTCAGCGTTGAGCAGGTTGCCAACGCCCCGATGGTTGCCTGGCCGCTGGGGCTGTATGACTGCTGCGGTGTCTCCGACGGCGCAGCGGCGGCCATAATCACCACCCCGGAGATCGCCAAGACGTTTCGGGACGACTATGTGCTGGTGAAGGGCCTGGGGCTATCTGTGGGCGCTTACGGAATCATGCGCAGCGACTGGGATTTCACCCATTTCCCGGAAACTGTTCGCGCCAGTCAAGCTGCCTATCAAGAAGCGGGTATCTCTGACCCGCGCAAAGCAATTGACATGGCGATGGTGCACGATTGTTTCACCATCACCGAGTTAATCATCTATGAAGACTTGGGGTTCAGCCCCAAGGGCCGGGCCAGCGAAGATGTGGCTGCGGGCACTTTCACACTGGAAGGCGAGGTGCCGGTAAATACGGACGGCGGCCTGAAGTGCTTTGGCCATCCCATTGGTGCCAGTGGCATTCGAATGATCTACGAGGTCTACAAACAGCTCCAGGGCAAGGCCGGAGGCCGTCAGCTAAAGGACCCAACTCTGGGCCTAACCCACAACCTGGGAGGCCGTCCCGGCTCGTTCACCTGCTCCGTAGCTTTGTTTGGAACCCGCGACTAACCAGCAGCGCTGGGTTTCTACCTTCGGTTCAACAGCTTGGTTTTACGGCACTGGTATTGCTCGTATTGAGTGATATCGGTGCCTTTTCAATTCCCACATAGACCACACACCCTTCACACCGAACCCGCCCTACACCCGTCATTCTGAGGCCGCAGCCGAAGAATCTCGTTGCTCTTCAACTGCGCTCCCGAGAACAACGAGGCCCTTCGTTACCTCAAGGTGACAGGTATCCACGGTTTATTCAGATTCAGGTACAGTTCTCGTTTAATGTCTCCTAAACGGCCTACATCAGGTTGTAATTCCGACCTCTGGGCTCAGTATTGGACATAATATAAAATTTTGTTTAAAATCCGACCAATAAGTTGTTGTGCCGGACCATCTCCGGCTGAAATAATCGTGATGACATAAGGTGGGAGCGGGCAGAATGTCATCTAAAATTCAGGTATTCACCACGTGGCTCGTCGTGGAGGTTCCTTGCTAGAAACCAGCGCAGTGCAGGTTATCGCAAGGGGCACTGACGTGGCCTTTGTAATTGACGAAAGCGCCCCATTTGACGTTGTAGCCGCCGAACTACGTGAGCACCTTTCCAAGAAGAGTGGTCTGTGGTCCAAGGGCGACATTACTGTAAATGTGGGGCAACGTATGCTGGCCCGCGATGAACTGGCTCAGGTTAAGTCGATCATTGAGACCCATTCCGGACTGACGGTGACCCGTTTTTGGTGTTCGCCGGAGTCTTTGGGCAGCGGTGACTTCCAGATAGAAGCCAAAGCCGCACCCATGCCTGAACCAGTCCACACTGTAGCCAAACCTGAGGTCAAGCAGGCAGAAGAGCCGATTGCGCACAACCAGATTGTGTTACCTGCGTCCTCCTCCGAAGAAGCACCGTTAACCTCAGCCTCTTCTATAACGGCCATCGAATCGATTATTGAAGGCCTAAAAGCCCGCCACAACAAAAACGGCGTACGCAACCGAAACATCACCGAGGCCTTATTCATCAAGTCCACGTTCCGTTCCGGAGAAACCCTGGAACACGCAGGAGATGTGGTGGTGCTGGCCGATGTGAACCCCGGTGCGGAGATACGTGCCGACGGCGACATTGTCGTGCTGGGCTCCCTCAAGGGTTGGGTGCACGCCGGAGCCTCCGGTGACACCAAGGCCGTAATCATTGCCCTGGAACTGCCCTCGGCACGCTTCCAAATAGCCAAGTATCCGGGTACCGCGCCGGCATCGGCGCGACGCAAATCAAATACGTCTGCTTCCGGCCCCAAGATTGCCTATGTGCGGAGTCGTTCCATCCACGTAGCTCCATACGCGGGCCGGTTTGCTAGATATAACAAAGGAGTACCTTATGACGGGTAAGACCATCGTAATCACGTCAGGCAAGGGCGGGGTGGGGAAGACCACTGCCACCGCCAACATCGGAACTGCTCTGGCAATGCGCGGCAACAGGGTGGTGGTGGTCGACACCGACATCGGCCTCCGTAATCTGGACGTCATCATGGGTCTGGAGAACCGCATAGTCTATGATCTGGTGAACGTCATTGAAGGCGTCTGCAAGCTGAATCAGGCCATGATCAGTGACAAGCATGACTACGAGCTGTACTTGATCCCAGCCGCCCAGACCAGAGACAAAAACTCAATCGAGCCGGAGCAGCTCCGTGAGATGTGCGTCGAACTCGAGAAAGAGTTCGACTATGTCCTCATTGACTGCCCGGCGGGTATTGAACAGGGTTTCAAGAACGCCACTTCAGCCGCCCAAGAGGCAATCATCGTCACTACTCCGGAGGTCTCGGCCATCCGGGACGCAGACCGCATCATTGGTCTGTTGGAGTCGTCAGGTTTGCATAACCCCAAGCTCATCATCAACCGGATTGCTCCGGAGATGGTCAAGCGCGGCGACATGATGGACCAAAAAGACGTTGAAAGCCTACTGGCCGTTGAGGTCATTGGCTTGGTACCCGCCGACGAGCAAACTGTGGTGGCTGCCAACCGGGGTATCCCGGTGGTGCACAACGCCAAGTCATCTGCCGGTGGAGCGTTCATGAGAATCGCCGCCAGGGTCGACGGTGAAGACATCCCATTGATGGACCTGGAACCCAAGAACGGCCTACTATCCCGGTTCAAGGGAATGGTTGGCATGAGCGGGAGGGCTTATTCTCATGCGTGAGATACTACGTTGGCTATTCAATCTAAGCGGTAAAGAATTGGACGAGGCCACTGCGGCCATGTCCAAAGACACGGCCAAACAAAGGCTCAAGTTGGTCCTGATTCAAGACCGGCTGGAGTTGGCGCCGGAAAAGCTGGAGGACATGAAGAAGGAGATTTGGGAAGTGGTCTCCAAGTATATGGTTGTTGACGACGACTTCATGGAATTTGAAGTCCGCCGCGTTGATGACCTGACAGTCTTGGTCTCCAATATTGAAGTCAAAGACCTGTCTGACCTTACTCCAGCACCCACAGGGTAGGTCTATTAGTAGGTTTATCACTCAGTAGTGTTAAAAGGACCGCTGCCAGATGGCAGCGGTCCTTTTTCTATTGCTAAATCCATTGACCCGCAGAATGGCCGAGCCTATGATTGGCTCACCTATAAAAATACGATTTAAAGAGGTTAGGGATTCCCTTGGTGAACTCAAACGAATCCGACGTACTGGTAATTGGCGGCGGCATCTGTGGCGTTGCCACCGCGTTCCATTTGGCCCAGCTAGGCCAACGGGTCACAGTACTGGAAAGAGGCGAGATTGCCAGTGAAGCCTCCGGGGTTAACGCCGGCGGCCTTGGCGGTCTAGGCTGGGGTAACAACCCGGATTTGCAGTCCTACTTGACCGCAGGCAGCTTCGAGATTTTTAAGACACTGCAACTTGATATGGGGTACGACATTGAGTTCATGGCTCCCGGCGGATTGCAGGGAATTCACACCGCAGAGCAATGGGACTGGGTCCGCGACCGGGTGCACAACTATCAGATGCATGGATACCACGCAGAACTACTGACGTCCAGAGAGACCCGCGCAATGGAACCGGAGACATCAGAGTCGCTCCCCGGATTCATGTACCTGCCCAAGCGTGGCAAGGCCAACCCGACTAAAGCTACTATGGCTTTTAGTGATGCTGCCGCCGCTCTTGGTGCCATCATCAAAACCGGACATAATGTTGAGGGAATGACCCAACAGCAGGACGGTTCGTGGCAGGTCCAGACCAACCAGGGAGAATTTAGGGCCAAGACCTTGGTATTAGCTGTGGGTGCCTGGTCCAGGCCAGTGGGCGACATGCTGGGGATCGAAATTCCAATTGCACCCATCAAGGGCCAGATGTGGGCCACCGCGCCGGTGCCGCCAAGCATCTTCCATTTGAGTGGTTCCATGGAATCGCCCTTTGATTGGAGCCAACAGTCACCGGACAACAACTTTCCGCCGGAGATTACCCACCATGGTGACACCCGTGTCACTCGGCACCTCTACGGCGGCCAGTCCAGAAACGGGGAGATCATCTTTGGCGGAGACCGACAACTCGTGGGCTATGACTACACGCCAGACGCCACCGGCATTGAAGTCAACCGCGGCCATGCTTCTGAGATTATCCCGCTGGTGGGTAAATTACCCATTGTCCGCACCTGGGCCGGCATCATGCCTTTCTCGATGGACGGCAAACCGATCATTGGCAAGATTCCCCAGTTCGATAACCTGTTTGTCCTGACTGGTCTGGCATCTTCGGGGTTTGGCCGTGGGCCGATGTCCGGAAAGCTACTGGCTGACTACATCCACACCGGGCATCCGGCGCCCGTATTGTCCGAGGTCGACCCGGCGCGGTGTGTCATCTTTAAGTAGACCTTATTAATCGATCATTTGACAGGAAGTGAATCCTTTGCGTTTGATACTAACCAACTGCAACGTAATCGACTGTGTAAACCCTGAACCAAAGTCCAACGCCACGGTCGTCATTGAAGACAGTCGTATCGTGGACATCCGAGACGGCAGTTCGCCGGCCAGTGCGTCTGATGACCAGATAATCGACTTGGCCGGCTCCTACCTGCTTCCGGGGCTTTGGGATTGTCACGTCCACCCCCAGCATCCCGTTCCAGAGGGCACAACTGTCGCCCAGATCACCGCCGACTTTGGCCAGAACCTGCAAAGAGGGATGGTTGAGTCTGGTGTTACGGCAGTGCGCAGTGGCGGGGCGAATAATTGGATAGATGTAGCATGGCGCAAAGCATTTGAGGGTCCGGGTCCAGACGGGCCTCGGGTCTTTGCTTGCGGTAGCTTTTTGACCACCACAGGTGGCCACTTCTTGACCTCTGGTCACGCTAGAGAGTGTGACGGCCCCTACGGTTACGCAGAGGCCATTCGCGACCAGATGAAGCATGATGTTGACCACATCAAGCTCAATCTCTCCGGTGGCATCATGGGTCCCAGGTGGGACCGGCACACCGAGTCATTCCTCCTTCCTGAAGAGTTGGAGACTGCGTTTGCCTTGTGCCGTCAGCGCAATTTCCCGGTCATGGCCCATGCCACCAATCCATACTCCGTTAAAATGGCTATTAAACTGGGAGCCCGCAGCGTCGAGCACGCCTACATAATGGACGAGGATTGCGTCACGGATTTTGTGAGCAGCGGCACCTGGTACGTGCCTACGCTGGCCATCAGCCAGCTATCTCCCAACCTGGCCACAACTGAGCATGAGAAGGCCTATGCTGCCCGCAAGCAGTTGGCGCCAGACTTGGTAGTGCGGGCCGATGCTGCAGCTGAAGAGCACCGAAGATCATTCCAAAAAGCGTTGTCCGCCGGGGTCAAGATGGCCTTGGGCTCGGATATATCTCCGATGAAAGACTCTGCTTTGCTGGAATTGGGCCTGTGGGTGAAGTGCGGGGCCACGGCATTCCAGGCACTTGTCGCCGCTACCAAGAATGCCGCTGAGATGTGCGGTGTTGGGCCGGAACTAGGCACGGTTGAGCCAGGGAAACTGGCCGATCTGATAGTCGTAGGTGGCAACCCATTGGCCGACATTGAGAACCTTCGAAAGCTGGAATTGGTGTTAAAAGAAGGTCGGATCGTCGCTGATCACCGGTAAACGCCCAAATCAGGGAAAATAATCATTCTTCCAGGAGTATTGCAATGCCTAACGATAAGTTGACCATCGGTAACGTGGAGATAACTTCGCTGTCTGACGGAGTATTGGAGTTTGACCTCTGCAACTTCTTTCCTGACATCCCTGAAGATAATTGGAAAGGGCAAGAACACCATCTAACCGCGTCCAATGGCGTCCGTTTCAACCTGGCGTGCTTCTTAATCAAGTCAGACGGCCACACTATCGCCGTCGACACCGGGCTCGGGCCCAAGCAAACCCCCGAGACACCGTGGGGAGAGTTGTTGGATGACCTGAAGGCCCACGGTTTGCAGCCTGAAGACGTGGATATGGTGGTAATGACCCACGCCCACCGTGATCACGTTGGCTGGAACCTGATTTCAAAAGACGGAAAATATACGCCCACCTTCCCCAACGCCCAATACTATTTGAGCAACACGGACTGGGACGCCTGTCATGACCCGGCATTGATTGAAGACCGGTTTCCAAACGCCCCGGAATGCGTCTGGCCTTTGCAAGATTTAGGGATACTGAATCTAATGGAAGCCGGTCATCAGATTACTTCTGAAGTCAGCACAATCGCCACTCCGGGTCATACTCCGGGTCATATGAGTCTGATGATTTCTTCTCAGGGCGAGAGCGGTCTGGTGTTGGGTGATGTGTTACATAACACGGCGCAGATCGGAAACCCTGATTGGGTATCCCGAGCCGATATTGACCCAGAACAGACACGAATCACGCGTCGAGAGTTATTGGATCGGTTGGAACGGGAGGGTATCCCGGTGGCGGCAGTCCATCTGGCCAGGCCGGGGTTTGGCAGGATCGTTCGAGAGAATGGCCGTCGTTATTGGCAGGCGATTTCTTTGTAAACTCCGGTAAATCCCTGTAAAAATCTTTGGGTATCCTAGTGGGCTAAGAGTTGGACCAGTCGAACCTGCTATAGAGACCATGCTTGGATTGATACTCCCAGGACATGGTCTCATCGTTGACCTTGAAGTTTGAAAGGCCCAGTACGTGTTCGTCTCCGTGGATGACATTTCTGAGGTTGTTGAGGGTAACGAAGCCTTCTTTGTCTGGACCGCGTAATGTTTGCATCTCCAAGAAAAGCCGGTCTGCCGCTCTGATGGTCCTGGTGCGACCATCAATTGTCATTTCCAGTGGAGTCCTAGCAACCGATTCCAGTTCACCATCACGGTAGAACTGGGAGATTATTTCCCAAGGCCCGCCGTTTTTTCCGTTGAAAATCCCCCGGAGTGCATCTTCTTCGCTCGGAGAACTTTGGTCGTCCACAAATAATACGGTCGTCCAATCTCCGTCTGCCATCGACGCCCCTGGGCAATGCAAGAAAATTGCTGCCTTTTGTTCGGATAGGTCCACATCACCGTAAGTGCCTTCATCAAAGGAAACCGCCCAGATGGTGTCACAGAAGTCGTTGGTGGCAGGCTGACGAAAGGAAACGTGGCAGGGGCATAACAAATTACAACTACAGCCCTCAAATAAGTCACCCTTTCCGCTCCACTCTATTGCCATCAGCAACTCCCTAAAAACTAGTTCTTGCTTGGGAAAGCAACAATACAATCCAATGCCAACGCGTGTCTAGAGCAAAAATATAAAGGGGAGCAAGATTTCTCTTGCTCCCCTCTATTTGTTCACAATTTTGTTGGCTCGAACCCCCAGAAGATTGGAGGCCTAGAACATTGTGCTGTCGCTAACCTCACCGCCGCGAATCTTACGCAGACGGTCACGGAAGTTGAACAATGCCTTTTCGTCCGCCTCCTTGTCGAGCCCGTCATTCTTGTTGTCTATGTGGTCGAGTAGCACATCCAACGCTGCGTTCTCCCTAGTTCCGACGGGAATCTTGAAGAAATCAGCATCGAACGTGGGCAATTCACCCGGGCCGAAGTAGCCGGTGGTGTACCTACCGGTGCTCTCATCGTGCAACGTGAACCCTTCAAGGTCATGGGTGCCTTTACCCAGCACCTGGCCGGTCTCGATGTAATACTCCATGACTGCCTTGGCCCCGTACTTGTTGATGGGGCAGACCTTCATGCAGATGGCGCAGCCCTCGTACCGGGACATTACCGGTCGGCAGCGTTTGTAGATCAATTTGTTCTTCTCAACACCACGCCACCAGATCTTTTCGCGCATTAGAGCGCGGCCGGGGCAGCGGTTGACGCACACTTGGCAGACCTGACAGAAAGCGTGGAAGCCATAGTCTTCCGGCTTGTCAAAGATCACCGGGGCATCAGTGGTGATGATTTGCAGTCGGCAGCGTGCTCCGGCGTGGGGAGTAAGTAGCTGGCCGTTGGCTCCAAGTTGGCCCAACCCGGCGGCGACGAACATGGGGATGGTCGCAGCGCTGTGGTTGCTGGGGCCGTGCAACTGGGCGTGGTACCCCAAAGACAGGATGTAATCAACCATCCTCAGTCCCATGGGCGCTTGAATCTCATAGGTTCCGTAGTGACCGTGCTCCGCAGCCATGCTGGGTGCGGTCTGGGTCTCAGCGAAATCTTGTTCCAATGCTATGCAGATGGCATTGGGGTATTTAACGTGGTCTTTCCGGTCTTGGTAAACAAACCGCAGATCGTGGTTGGTGAAACCAATGTCCAAGAAACCCATCTCTACGGATTTGTCACGAATCAGTTGGGTAACGTCATCTCCGGAAGCGGTGCCGGTGGGTTGCAGGTCACCAGTTCGGTTCATCAAAGGGTAGAACTCTTCCATCGTGGCTTGATGCTCATGATGGTAGGCCTGCATGGCGGGTGTTCCCACACTTGGAGCCCATTCAGTGTCTGCACCATGCTCAACCTGCTGGCGAAGCAGAGGATACTCTCTGCTGTAGAAATCAATGTCTTTGCTGACCATTGGGATACCAGGAACGGTTTCCAGTTCCTCAGGGATTGGTATTTCTACGGAATCCATACCGGCTTTTCTGCCGGGGCGAACCACGACGTGACCGACTTTCAACATTGGTTTAACTCCTTTTCAACCTGCGGGGATATGTAACGGGATTTTGACCGACGCGGTGCCTGATGTCAACACTCCCAGGCACGAGTAAGGTGAATTAAGGTGATAAACCAGGGCGGAAAAGATCAAAAAGACCGATCTTGGCCAGATAACCGTTTTTTGGATAAATCGATGCTCGGGGTTTCAGATGGGTTGTTTTCGTTGAGCAATCCCATGTAATAGGTCACATGGTCGCCCAGAACCACCATGGCAAGAGATTGGGCCAATCCACCGCCAGAGACTCCGGTAAACGTCCGGTTCTTAATGCCAAAACCGTTCAGAGTCTCCGCTATTACATCGTATCTTTTACCCAGTTCCGGAGTGGTTTGGTGCGGCCTTAATAAAAGCGCAGTGGTGCGCTGTTTGATCTCTGGGCTAGCGGGGAAACTTTCAACCGAGTTGTGGAACAACTCCGGAAGCACTTCAGCAAAGGCCCAGGACTTTCCATTTTCATTGATCTGAGATTTCCACCTAAGGGCCATTCCAGAGAGACTGCCACCGCCGTAAACGACTGACAGCCCTCCTTGCAGATCCTTGGCCAACTGCTTGGCAGGGTTAGTTTCAGTTGGCACCTCTACCCCAACCTGAGAGACCATAGACTCAGCAGCAGCAACCGCTGCTGCAACGTTAGCGTCAGTGAGGCTGATTGCTCCAATGCTATTCAACAATGAAGACAACAGCATCAGGTTGCACCCTACAGCGCTCCTAGGTTCACCCGGAGCATCCACGGTCATAATCGGGATACCGGCATTCGTGGCTAGTCGGCTCATGGTTCCCCCGCCAACTATAGCCACCATAGATACACCAACTGATTGGGCGTGATTGAACATCGAGATGGTTTCCTCTGTTTCACCGGAGAAACTACACGCAACGACCAATTGCCGAGAATTGGCCGAGATGCCAGGGATGCTGAAATCACGAACCACTCTGATTGACGTACCCGACAAGGGGTCAATCAGGTCAGCGGCCAGATTTCCAGCGATGGCAGAACCACCCATCCCCGCAACAATCACCTCTGTACATTGGCGCCAACCGTCAGGTATGTCAGTATTTTTAGCCTCGCGCCAGGCTTGGTCGCACTGGGCGGGCAGGTCATGGAGGCGACGGTTCAGGCCAGAGGGGTCTAACCTCTCGTAACCTGAAATGTCATCTAAATCAATCATCGCGTTATCCAATGCGTCATGGTCCAATCCCAACCCATATTTCACGTCCAAAACCCGACATTTATTCGGGGAACATCTGGGAAATCAGCCTAACCGAGCTTAATTCGATGGCCGGTGATATCCACACTTGATTAATACAAAACTATACGCCAATTAACCGCTCGGTTTCCGTTGTCAAAGATGCAATTAAGCCGTAAAACTTGATTATTTACCTTGGCAATTAACCTAAGGTAAACCAATAGATCCCATTAATCCCAGAAATTCTCCGGTGAACAAAGGTCATCTATCGTAAAAAAGTTCTGGATTGTTTTTCATAACCAAGACTCTCTGAAACTTGAACACAGAAAGGAGCTTATCGTTTCAGCTATAAGATGGATTCTAACGAAATTCATACAAAGGATACATCGACCTGCGAAATCAATGAATTTCGTCTGCTTTAGAGCCATCACTTACCAATGTGGATATGGGAGGTAAATCCAAGCTTTGCGACAATCAAAATCGCCAATGTATAAAAATGGGGCCTTTTATGAGAATTAGTATCCCGGGACTTGGTGGACGACTCCGCCGGGCCCGTAACGGAACCGGACTTAGCCAAGAGGCAGTGGCTGAACGTATCGGCGTTTCCTGGATGACTGTCCACCGATGGGAGCGTTCACAACGTGCCGTACCCGATTATCTACTAGACAAACTCTGCGATCTCTATGACAAACCCCTCCGCTGGTTTCTCACATTAGAGGAAGGCGATTTGGAACAAGAGAACGGTCCTGCAGATGGTTCCGGAAAGGTATCTGATGGGTCTGGCGCTTATAATCGAAAAGCCGGTATCGGCACTGACGCCGCCGGAAGGGTATACAGACAGATTGCCGATGCACCTTCCAACTACATACCGTTGATAGAGAAAGTCGTGGAAGATATCTTAGACGGACTCAAAGCCAACAAGCGCTAAGAAAGCATCCCTCAACCTGGAACAATTCTATGGCGTGCTGGGGTAACAATTGAAGACAAAAGCCGACGATTTAATCGTCGGCTTTTTTATTGCCCTAAATCCAAATCAAATATTTCTAGCATACAGCAGTAAGCGTTGATGCCCAGCAACTCGATATTCTTGTCTTGGACACCTTAAATACTTACTGTATAGGTGCAGTTAATTTCACCACGCTAACGCGCAAATGAACTTGGTATCTCGACGCGAATCGATTCAAATGTTGAAAAACATGCCATATGGACTGTCGATTGATCGCCGGAAACGAATCATACGTTTGGAAAGATAGCTTGTCCAATGACGCTGTGTGAGAACTCCGGTGAGTTACTAGTGGCCTGAGCAGAGAGATAGCGGGGGATAGTTGCCGATAGGATTAAGGGAAATTCAGCGCATAAGCGAGGAGCAATCATCTTGAGCCCGTTCAAGGGCCGAAGATGCTGCGCCAAACCCGATGCCCTTCCAGAGAAGGGCATCGGGTTTGGCGGTGTAAATAGCGTGTCTGCCGAAGTTCCTAGCGGCCCTTCCAGACCGGCGCGCGTTTTTCGGCAAAGGCTAGAACGCCCTCTTTGGCATCCTCGGTCTCCAGTATCTCGTTGCGCTTTTGTCCGGCGTATTTAACCCGCTCTTCCAGCCCCATATCTGCGCCCTTGATGGAGGCCTCTTTGATGGCGGCGATGGACAACGGGGCGTTGGCCACTATCTTATCCGCGATTTCTTTGGCCTTGGCCATGACGTCTTCCGGCTCAACCACGTAGTTGACCAGCATCAACTGCAAAGCTTTCTCGGCGTTCACGAAATCGCCGGTGAATAGGAACTCAAAGGCGATGTTTCTTGGAACAACCTGGGACAACAACGCTGGGCCGCTGACCGAGGCGATGCCACGTTTGGCCTGGGGCCAGCCGAATTCAGCCTTTGATGACGCAATCCGGATGTCGCTGCCAAGGGCAATCCCGCAGCCCTGGGCCAGGCAGATTCCGTTGATCGCGGCGATAATGGGCTTCCATATTTGGGACTGGACCACGTAAAGGTCTCCAGTGCTATGACCTTCGTTGGCGTGACCGGCGGCCATCGCTACCAGGTCGTGTCCCGTTGAGAATGCCCTGCCAGCACCGGTTACGATGGCGCATCGAACTTCAGCGTTGTTCTGGACGTCTTGAAAGGCGTCCCAGAGTAGTTCGCGCATGGCTGGGTCAATGGCGTTCAGCTTCTCGGGCCGGTTCATCGTGATGTAGGCGATGCCTTCTTTAATCTCGTAAATTACTTCATCTGCCATTTCAGTGCCTCCAATTAATAGCCGTCAGTCCCGATGGAACCGGGACCTTCGGCGGTCAGTCTTTTTGCGGCCGGTCGGGCCGCAGCTATTGTATAGCCCACGGCATGGGTATAAAAGGGTTCGTTTGCCTGGATTTTAGACGGCGGTTTCCACCACCGGTTCTGCCAAGGCCATTGGCGGCGCTGGGCGGGTGGCGGTGCTGATGATCAATGCGGCAATCAGGTTGAGGGTCAGAATCATCCACCAAGATGAAACGTAATTCCCAGTGCTGTCATAGATGTAGCCAACCAACGGCGCTCCCAGACCGGCGCTGATTAACATAACCGGCAACACTATACCCCGGATGCTACCCAAGAAAGCACGACCGAAGTAGGCGGCAAAGATATACGAATGGACGATCATTCCCGCGCCAACAGATAGCCCAAAAATGATGCCAGAGGCGAAGAGAAAGAACTCGTTGCGCCCAATCAGCGCGAATCCCATGGCTAACGCCAACCCGGAGAACGACCCAACGGCGATGATTCGGATTGGCACTCGGTCTGCCATCCACCCGGCGAACAGGGCCATGGTCGCTGCGCCACCGGCGTCACCCGCGAACGAGAACGAAACCAACTGGGCGTCAAATCCGCTTTCGATCCAATAGGGAATCCGGTGAACACTGGTGCCGCCTTGGGCCACGCCAGCCAGGGCAAAGGCCAGCAACAGCTTCCACATGGTGCTGGTCCGGAAGGCCTCCCGGACGGTCCATGACCGCTCTTCAGGCGCTGGAGGCACCGCGGTAGCCGCTTGGCCGCTTGGGAATTGATTCGTGGGCCTTCCGTCCACCTCCAACCCCATGTCTTCTGGTTGTCTCCTGAGAAATATGGCCGAGAGGGGAATAGACATGGCCATGAATATCACGGCCATTACCACCCAGGTTGTGCGCCAACCCACGCTGCCCAGGAGCATCTGGGTAAACGGCAGGAAGAAGACGCCGCCGATGCCAACACCGCTGACGGCCAAGGCCAGGGCCATGCCGCGTTTGCGTTGGAACCACTTGGCCACGGGGACTGAGGTCATGATGTTTTGTGGCGCGGCCAGTCCGGTCAAGCCCAATACGCCAAAAAGGGCGATTACCTGCCACGGTGTGTCGGCCCGGCTAACGGCCAACAGCGCCACGCCAATGATTGCCCCGGACACCGGAATCATCACCCGAGGGCCGTAGCGGTCCAGAAGACGGCCAACGATGAAGCTAGAAGCTCCGGCAGCAATCCGCCGGTCGGTGACCGCCCAACCCAATTGGCTGCGGCTCATACCCAGTTCAACGCCCATGGGTATCACAAACAGGCCAAAGCTCAGGTTGCCGGTGGCCATGGTGGAGAAATTGACCAGCCACATGACCGCAACAATGACCCATCCGTAGAAGATGCCATCGGGACGGATCAAACCACTGCTGGGAGGCGGACGTTCACCGCTGGAATGCAAACTAAATTATTCGGGAGCCGGTAGGCTTGGTCCCGATGATCCCCGTTTCATCCAGTTGGTCTATCTCGATACCGGTCAGCCCCAGCAGTTCGTTGTAGACCTCTCGGTTGTGTTGTCCCAAGGTTGGTGATGGCCAGCGAACCTGGCCGGGAGTTGCCGACATGCGCCAGGGTATCCCCGGGTATTGCTTGAGTCCCACTTGAGGATGGTCCACTGTGACGAATGTCCCTCGGTCTTTGTAATGGGCGTCGGCCAACAGGTCGGGTCCGCGTAGCACTGGGCCCGCTGGAACTCCCGCATTTTGCAGTATTTCAGTTATCGCGTAGGCTTCTTGGCTCGAGGTCCACTCGCCAATGATCCGGTCCAATTCGTCGTGGTTCTCGCGGCGCTTTTCCAGGGTGGCGAATTTGGGGTCGTCGGCTAGACCGGCGATGCCAGTTGCATAGGCCAGGTTCTGCCACCGTTCTTCATTGGTGGCGGCGATGGTCACCCAGCGGTCTTCACCGGCGCAGGGATAGCTGTTGGCAGGAGCATACCAGCCGGAACGGTTTCCCTGGCGTTCTGGCTCCTGTCCGGTCATTTGGTAGGCCAAAACTTCCGGCCCCATCAGGGCAACTGACGACTCCTGCTGCGAAACGTCGATAAACATTCCTTTACCGGTCTTCCGGCGGTGACGCAGTGCGGCCATCAGCACACCGGCGGCGTGGGAGCCGGTGATGGGGTCCCCGTGATTGATGCCCGACTTCATGGGACCCTCGCCCCGGTAGCCGGTCATGTGGGCCATGCCGGAAAGCTGCTCCTGCCCAATACCGTAGCCCAGGTAACCCTTCCATGGGCCGGTATTACCAAATGCCGGCATTGATACATAGATCAAGTCTGGCCTATGTTTTCTTAATTCTTGATAGGTATAGCCCAGCCGTTCTAGGCTCCCCTGTCGGAAGTTCTCAATGACCACGTCACTGATGGAAACCAGGCGTTCAAAGACCCTGCGACCCTCGTCCTTGGTCAATTCTAGGGTAATGCCGTACTTGGACATGTGCAGGCAGTTGAACCAGCCGTTGCGGTTCCAGGGTTCCTCTCCGGGTTCGCCGTCGGGATAGGCGGCAATGCCCCGAGCCGGAGTTACCGGGCCACGGTGCGAGTCATAGACGCTCAGGGACTCCATCTTGATAATTTCAGCGCCCATATCGGCAAACAATTTAGTGCAGTACGGTCCGGCCCAGATGCGGGACAGGTCGAGTACTCGGTAGTTCTTTAGGGGCATATTCTTAGGCGGTGTTTCCATGCGACTAAACCCCCTGACCCTGGGTCAGTACGCCTTGGGTAATTAACTCTGACACCTGTGCTTCTGAGTAGCTGAGCCACGAGTCCAACGCCGATGTTGTGTGTTCACCGAGCAGTGGGGCGCGCTGGAAGACCCAGGCGTCGATACTCTCTTCAGGCATGATCGGCGCTCCCGGGTAGATCAGCTTTCCAGCCACTGGATGGTCTAATTCAACGAAGTAAGCCCGGTCCAAAAGCTGTTCCATCTCCAAGATATCTTTCATGGTGGCGACAAAGCTGAAACCTAGCCCGCTTTCCTGACCTGCCTTGAAGATGTCCACTTTATTGTTTTCAACCAGGAACGGCAGCATGTAAGCGTCTACTTCGTCGGCGTTTTCTAGTCTACCGGCGCGGGAGAGGAACCTGGGGTCGGACAATTCTTCTCGGCCCATGATCCGGGCTACTTCCGGCCACCGGTGGTCCGGCCCGGCGATGATGCCAACGTGGCCGTCCAGACAAGGGTAGATTCCCCAGGCGGCGCGGCCATAGCCCCGGTTGCCCACGCGGCTGTATTCCTGGCCTGAGTAGCTGTATTGCATCAGGGCATTTTCCAGGATGTTGGTGGCGTACTCGGCGATGGCCAGATCAATCTGTTGGCCCTCGCCCGTTTCTTCGGCGTACATCAAAGCCGCCATGGTGGCGGCGAAGGCATTTTGTCCGGCGCCCAACTGGGCCAGAGGCATCCCTTCTTTCAACGGCTCTTGCTCCGGTTCCCCAGTGATATTCATCAACCCACCCAGGGCGTAGAGGTTCAACTCTGCCGCCTTCCAGTCCCTGTACGGTCCGGTCTGGCCAAAGTTGGATATGGATGTCATCACCAGGGCCGGGTTAATTTTATGAAGCTCAGAATACGAAAGGCCAAGGCGGTCCATACCGCCGGGGGCAAAGTTCTCAACCAGGATGTCGGCCTTGGCTGCCAGTTCCAGCAGCACCCGCCGCCCTTCAGAGGACTGCAGGTCTAAAGCAACGCTCTGCTTGGCTGTATTCAGATACAAGAACCAAGCACCGTCTTCTGGGGCGTTGGTTCCGGAGGCGGAATCGGTCTTGCCTGAAGCAAATGGCCCCAGCCATCTGACTCCGTCGCCGCGCTTGGGGTGCTCAATTTTAAGTACGTCTGCACCGAGGCCCGAGAGCAACTTGGTGCAGTATGGTCCGGCTATATAATGGGTAAGGTCCAAAACCTTGACCCCTTCCAGCAATCCTGGCATTTAATATTCTCCCTTTAATACAAGCAATCCCAGGCGGGGATACCCGCCCAAGAGCCGCTGAGATTGTTGCACTGGGCGTTGGGAATTGCAACCACGCCTCGCTCGATGCCTGGCACCCATGACTCAAAGAGTGACTGGTCTATGGTATTCTTCAGCCCACCTGACACGTGAGCAATATCCCGTAAATAATGGCATCCGGAACCTTTGATTTTAGAGCCGTTGGAGACAACCTTTATGGAACGCCCCATTTTCCACCCGGTGGGCACCCCGGTAGAACGATTAGACACCCCAGCCTTGGTGATTGACCTGGATGTGATGGACCAAAACATCCGGACATTCCAAGGCTATTTTTCGGCCACCTCGGTCAAGGCCAGGCCGGTGGTTACCAGCCATCTTTGTCCCCAGATAGCCCACCGGCAACTGGACGCCGGTGGCACCGTGGGCGGCATCGCTGTGACCACGCTGGGCGAAGCTGAGGTGTTTGCCAACTCAGGTTTCACCGATATCCTCTTGGCCAACCAGGTGGTGACCGTTTCCAAGATCAGGCGACTCTGTGCCTTGGCCGGGCAGACGAGCATAGGTATTGCGGTGGACAACCCGGACAACGCCAAGCAGCTATCAGAGGGCGCAGTTGCCGCAGGGGCCGAGTTACGGGTATTGGTTGAGATAGAAGCCGGAATGGGCCGTTGCGGCGTTACCCCCGGCGCTGATGCCGTGGCCCTGGCTCAGGTGGTTGATGGTCTGCCAGGCCTAAGGTTTACCGGCATAATGGGCTCGGTGCCCGGCCCCAAGGGAGACGATGATCCCTCCGCCCACGAAGCCAAATCCCGCGCCAATTTGCAGGTAATCCTTGATAACAAGGCGGCCACGGAACAGGCTGGCTTGTCAGTCTCCGTGGTCAGCGTCGGCGGCACCCACTGCTACGCCCAGGCAATACAGATGCCGGGTGTGACCGAAGTCCGCGCCGGACGTTACCCGCTGATGGACCACCGACTAAAACCGTTCCTACCGGCCCTCGCTCCGGCAGCCAGAATCCTTGCGTCGGTCATATCCCATCCGATAGACGGCATGGCGGTACTGGATGCCGGACACAAAGCCACCGCCCCCGACCAGGGACGCCCAGTTCTAGAAGGAATCGACGGCGGGATAGCCACTCGCTTCAGCGCCGAACACGGCATAGTCGAGTTGGAAGGCGACGCCCAGAGCAAACTTAACCCAGGTGACAAAGTCTGGCTGGTGCCCTACGAACTGGGTGCCACTGTGAATCAATACGATTACTTTAGGGCCTCTAAAAACGGCAAACTGGAAGGTTTCTGGCCCATCTCCGCCCGAGGCAGACTGGCGTAAATCCCCCTGATAGCTGATAGCAAAAACGGAGTTTTTATGAACGAGCATTATCGACCGGAACCCGGAACGCCCATGGAAGACCTGGACACACCTTGTCTGGTAATCGACATGGACGACCTGGATCACAATATGGATGTCATTGCCGACACCTATAAGGGCAAGAGTACCAAACTTAGAGGGCACTCCAAGAACCACAAGACACCGGCCATAGCCCACCGGCAGATACGTCGTGGCGGCACCGTGGGCGGCGTCTGTGCGGCCAAGGTCTCCGAGGCCGAGGTCATGGTCCACGGTGGCATATCCAGCGTGTTCATCACGTCAGAGATTGTGGAGCCCATGAAGATTGAGCGTCTAGCCGCGCTGGCCGACCAGGCCGAGATGCTGGTGGCCTGCGACCAATCGTCCAACGCCAGAGACCTCTCCAAGGCGGCCCAAGCTAGGGGTGTGGAGATTAGCGTGGTAATCGAACTGGAGACCGGGCTGGCCCGCTGTGGTGTGCGAGATACCGACTCCGGCGTCGCCTTGGCCAAAGAAATTTCGGCGCTGCCGGGACTACGGTTCCGCGGCGTCATGAGCCACCAGACGATCCCAGACATGCCAGACCGCGAAGACCGAGCAGTAGAGGCAGCCCGAACCATCAAGGGCGTGATTGACCTTAAAAATGCCATTGAAGGCGAGGGTATCCTCATCGATATCGTCTCCACCGGAGAGACCTGGAGCTATGACGTTGCGGCTGATATTCCGGGCGTTACGGAGATTCAAGGTGGCAGCTATCTGATGATGGAGACCCACTACAGCTACATGACCGAGTTCCATTACGCGGGGAAGATTCTAACCACCATCATCAGCACACCCAGGCCTGGAGTTGCCATTGGCGACGCCGGTGTACGCGCCGTGAGCAGCCTCTCCGGCATGCCCACCGTGTTTGAACGGCCCGGTGTCACCGTGGCGGCGCTGGACAGTGACCACGCCGTATTCAAGCTTGAATCCGGAGCCAGCCTGAAAGTTGGCGACCAAGTTCTGCTAATACCGGCCCAACAAGACGCCATGGTCAGCCGCTGGGACCGATTCATCGGCCTACGCAAAGGCAAAGTGGAAGTGGTCTGGGACATCACAGCCCGAGGTTGTCATAATTAGCTGACGGCTGTCAGCTAATAGCCGTCAGCTTGTTGGTTGTGAGCGGGCTATCCGCTAACAATCGGCGGCAGATAATAAAAAAGACCCGGCGTAAAACGCCGGGTCTTTTCGTTTTTCCTGAATGCTGAGAGCTGTCAGCTACTCTGGTACTGGACCAAACTCTGACGTGCTCATGAGATGGGTGTTCTGGGCTACCAGCAGGCCACGGACTCGGGGAACGTACGTGCCGGTCCATTCCGGGTCGGCATTGACGGCTTCTTTGCCCTCTTTCAAATGCTTCAGGTCCCTGTAAGCCCAGATGTGTGTCACTTGGTTAAGATCTCCAACATCGCTGTAGAACCAGCCTGCCAGGTTGATCCCTTGGCGCTTCCGGATGGGGAGAGCTACTTCTTCGGCCGCGGCCATGTACGCGGGGATGCCGCCGGGCTTGAAGGTATAGGTACGATAATCAAATACCATATTGTTCTTGCGGTCGAACTCCGCCGTGCCTTCGTCCGGGACATCTCCATTGACCGGATAGATGGGCGCAAAGCTGGAGGCGTTCATCTGCGAAGTCTTCTGGGACTCCACTAAGCCTCTAGTCCTGGGCAGGTACTTGCCGGTCCAATCAGGGTCGGTGTGGAACGCGTGTTTAGCCTCGGCCATGTGTTTGTCGTCTTCGTAGCCCCAAATGTGGACCACCTGGTTCAACGAGCCAACCTCGCTGTAGTACCACCCGGCGAGCCTGATGCCGTAACGTTGTCTGATGGGCAGGCTGAGTTCCTTCACTCCGGCCCGGTAGTCGGCCGTTGCGCCTGGTTTCAGTGTGTAGACCCGGTAGTCGTAAATCATCTTCTCTCCCCTAAATTAGTTCAATCAAAACCACTGCCAAAAACGAGGGTGGGGCTATTTAACCCGTGTGTTCCAGAACAAACTCCCCGATCTTGCCAATGGCTTTCCGGGCCTCTGGCAGTATGGGGGCGTAATGATGCCAAACGTGGGGCATATCATCCCACACTTCCATCTCCACAGAGACCCCCACTTTTTCGGCCCGTTCTTTCAGCATGGTGGAGTCGTCCAGCAGTACTTCAATTCCGCCCACCTGGAGTAGCAGAGGAGGGAGACCAGTGAGGTCGGCGTGGATGGGCGATGCCAATGGTGCTTGTGGGTCCTTGCCGTCCAGGTACACCGCGGCGATCTTGAGCAATCTTTCTTTGGAAACAGAAGGGTCGGACTCGGCGTTGGTGGTCATGGACTTTCCAGTGGATTCCATGTCGTTCCAGGGCGAGATGCAGACACCGGCTGCAGGCATGGGTTCTCCCACACCGCGCAAAGCGACTAGAGCAGCGACCACTAGACCGCCGCCAGCGGAGTCACCGCCAATGACAATGTTCTTCGGCGCGATGCCCTTGGCCAGCAACCATTGGTAGGCAGAGACCGAGTCTTCAACCGGTGCCGGGAACGGTATCTCCGGGGCCAGCCGGTAGTCCAAAGCCAGCACCTGCGCCTTGGCGGCCCGGGCCAGGTGGGCCAGCATCACGCGGTGGGTGCGGGTCGAGCCAAAGAGGTAACCGCCGCCATGCAGATAGAGCACAACGCGGTGGTCTTCAGACTCTGGGGCGCTGACCCATTCGGCAGGTATTCCGTTTACGCCAACCCGCACGGTCTCAATATCATCATCTAGGGGAAGCACCGACATTATCCGCTCGTAGGACAAGCGGTCATCATCAGTGGTCTTCCTGACTTCTTGTGACCGGACTCGAATCATATCAAGTACGGCATTTAGTTCTTGGCTGGGGGCCATGGCGCATCTCCTGAGAGCACTCTAGCTGGAGTGCGTTCATTGGATGCGGCCATGATAGTTGCCCAGGTACCAACTCGCAAGGGGGGCGAGGTTATGCTGGCATTTGATGCACCCCCACTACTGTTCGTCCTGAGCCAGTCGAAGGGTGCGCATCAGCTATGCTCTACCTGCCCCCCGGCATTCCTGCTAAGGCAGGAATCCACTGCGACCAGGAAAAACCTGATTGGTGGGGGCGTCTTAGCTCAGAAGTTTCTTCAATGCGCGGGCGCTGCTGTGCGGTGCGGAGAGTACCGGCACCGGTGACACTTTCTCCAGGTGGGTCAGGGCAGCGGCGAAAGAGAACTGGGTGAGCAGAACCACATCGACGTTTGGGGCCAGTTTGAGCACTTCTTCTTCCAGTCGGCGTTCCAGCCCTGCTTGTCCCTCGGAGCGCATCACGGAGATTAAGTCCTCGGCCAGGCAAAGAACGGGTTCAATTGCAACGCCAACTTCTTCTGCGGCCAACCGTAGGTAGTACTCAGAATCGGCCATGGTGGCGGGGACGGCGGCGATTAGACCAACTCTGGGCCCGCTGGCAACGGCGTCAGCCATTACCGGGCCGTACGAAGACACCAGGGGCACATCAACAAGGTTCTTGGCCGAGTCCACCACCGGGGCGTAGACCGAACAAGCCAGGCCAATAGCGTCGGCGTGGTTGTCTTGGCAATAACCAATGATGTTGCTCATACGGCGGCGCAACTGCGGGGTCAGATGACCTTCAAAGTCGATCAGTAGACCCTCGTCCAGGACGTTGATTACCTCGGCTTCGGGGAACACTTCGCCGAACGCCAACCGCACCGGCGGGATGGACTCGGCAATCGCATGAATCATGGTTACGCGCATATTGGTCACTCAGTAAAAATATTAAAAGAATTCAGTGGAAATCGTGACCGGCGGCTCCCATGATGATTACTCTTGTGCGTGAGTCGTTCTGCATCGTGCTTATATGACAGGGGGCAAAGTTACAGCGTCATGGGAATTTAGTGTGTTTGCTAGCTTAGGCCAATGACCTCACCATCTGATGAAACGTCCATGTCCAGCGCCCTGGGACGGCTCGGTAGGCCGGGTAGGGTCTGGATGGGGCCCGCCAGTGCATAGAGGAACCCTGCGCCAACGGAAGCCCGGATGTCTGTAATCGGAAAGGTGTAGCCGCCCGGTCTTCCCTTCAAACTCTGGTCATGGGAGATAGACAGGTGGGTCTTGGCCATACAGATGGGCAGACCGCCCCAACCCTTCGACTCAAAGTACCGTAGCCTTCTTCGGGCTTCCGGTGACCAACTGACGTCTGCGGCGTTGTAAATCTTCTGGGCCAACGCCAGCACCTTGTCCTCGGCAGAGGCGTCGGCGGGATAGGCGTAGGTGATTTGAGGCGTGCCTTGGGAAGCATCGACCACCGCCTGGGCCAGGTCTTCGCCACCGGCGCCGCCTTGGGCGAATCCGTCACATTCCACCGCTGACGTTGCCCCAGCGTCCATTGCAATCTTCTTTACCGCGGCCAGCTCCTCGTCGCTATCGGTGCCAAACCGGTTGATGGCCACCACGCAAGGCAAGCCAAATCCCTTGACGATGCCAATGTGATGGACCAGGTTGTCACCGCCAGCTACCACCGCGGCAGCGTCCGGTGTGCCGAGGTCTCTCCGCCTGACGCCGCCGTGCCATTTGAGGGCGCGGGAGGAGGCCACCAAGACGGCGGCGCTGGGTAGTAACCCGCTCTGCCGAGTCTTGATGTGCATGAATTTTTCAAATCCCAAGTCAGAGGCAAATCCAGCCTCGGTTATTACGTAGTCGGCATAGCCCAGGGCCATCTTGTCGGCGATGATGGAACTACAACCGTGAGCGATGTTGCCAAAGGGTCCGGCGTGGATGATGGAGGGCTGGCCCTCCATTGTCTGGACCAGGTTTGGCATCACTGTCTGGTGCAGCAACGTCATCAAAGCACCGGCAAAACCGAACTGCTCAACCGTGACCGGCTCCCCATCTGAAGTCTCTCCGATGACGATACGGGTTAGCCGTTGGCGTAGGTCCTCCGGGCTGTCGGCCAGGGCCAAGATGGCCATGATCTCAGATGCGGACACGATATCGAATCTCGCTTCCCGCAGGGGGCCGAAGTTGGCGCCGCCAATTCCTGAAACAACCTGACGCAGACCCCTATCGGAGGCGTCGGTCACGCGGTTCCACATCAGTCCATCGGCGGTCAGTCCCTGAACTGAATTACGGAACACGGCGTTTTCTACCAGAGCGGCCAAGAGGTTGTGGGCTGAGCCAACGGCGTGGGCATCTCCGGTGAAGTGGATATTGATTTCGTCTTCAGGCACCACCCGGGCCATTCCGCCGCCGGTTCCGCCACCCTTGATGCCGAAGATTGGCCCCAACGTTGGCTCCCGGAGATTGACCGATACTTTGTGTCCCAGACGGCCCATACCCTGGGTCAGGCCAATCGCTGTGGTGGTCTTGCCCTCACCGGCTGGGGTTGGGGTGATCCCGGTGACCACCACCAGCTTGCCTCGGTAGTCAGATGGGTCTTTCAGGGCGTCCAGCGAAATCTTGGCCTTATAACGACCGTAGGGAACCAGGTGGTCAGCGTCTAGGCCAAGCTCTTCTGCAATCTTTGTTATTGGCTCCACATCGTCTCCGGCTGCCAGATTGGGCCAGTATTTATTTGGTAACTTCCTGTTCCAGCCGGTCGATGTCCGACTCGCTCAGGTTGAAGTATTTGGCGTCGGGATGATGGAAGACCAACGCGGACACCGACGATTCCGGGTCCATCATGTAGCCTTCGGTCAGTTCCACGTCCAGGTTGGCCGAAACATCCAGCAGCCGGAACAGCTGCTCTTGGTCTTCCAACCGAGGGCAGGCCGGATAACCAAATGAGAACCGCTTGCCGTGGTACTGCGTCCGGAATAAGTCCTGAGGGGTTGTTCCGGGTTTGTCGCCAAAGCTCCACATTTGACGCATCTGTTGGTGGAGCAGTTCGGCAAAGGCTTCAGCGCTCTCCAGGGCCAGCGCTGACAAGATGTGGGAGTTCAAGAACTGTCCATCAGCCATCCATTTCTCAGCCAAAGCCCGTACGCCGGTTCCAACAGAAACAACAAACATGCCGAGGTAGTCGGTCTGCCCGCTGCTCTGAGGCAATAGGTAGTCTGCCAGGCAGAGGCCGTCCCGCTGAGACTGACGTCCCAGATAGAATTCCTCGGCAATTTTTTTGTCCTCAGCTCCGTAGACCTGAATTCTTTGCCCGTCTGAGTTGGCAGGAAAGAATTTGAATATGGCATGGGCCTTGATGTCCGGTTGGGCCAACATCAAGTCTTCAACTTTTCTTACTGACTCACGCAGGTCTACTGCTGCCGGTACACCAGACTCTAGGTCATCGGCGAACCGGCCTTTGTAGCCCATATGCCTTACATAGAGCATCTGAGGGTTGATGTACGGGAATATCTCATCCAGAGGATGGTCATTGATCACGTGCAGCCGCAAGTCGGGCGGGTTGGGTATGTCAAAGTCGTGCCGCAGCTGTGCAGGGGGCACATCCTCGCCAACTTCCTCCTTGGAGGACTGGGCCACTTCATCGGCGGTTCGCATAGCGGCGGCTTCTTCGTCGAAAGACACCACTAACTTGGCCCGTTCGTCGGCGTCCTGAATCGTGTTGGCTAGGGCCAAACCAGACATGGCATCTGGGGCGTAGGCCACCATGCCGTCGTACTCAGGGGCGATGCGGAGCCGGGTGAACCGGTTGGACAGGGCGGCGCCGCCGACCAGCACCGGCGTGGTGATGCCCGCCTGGCTGAAGTCCTGTGCTGTTTCGACCATCATCTTGGCCGACTTAACCAGTAGCCCGGAAAGACCAACCATGTCTGGCTTGTGTTCTTTGACGGCTGCAATCAGCACGTCGGGCGGAACTTTGATGCCAAGGTTAATCACCTTGTAGCCGTTGTTGCCCAGAATTATCTCCACCAGGTTCTTGCCAATGTCATGGACATCGCCTTTCACGGTGGCCAGGACAACCTTGCCCTTAATGGCAGCGTCTGCCTGCTCCATGTGTGGTTCAAGGTGCGATACCGAAAACTTCATGGACTCAGCAGATTGCAAAACCTCGGCCACGATCAATTCGTTGGCGTTGAACTGGCGGCCAACTTCGGCCATGCCTTCCATCAACGGTCCGTTGATGATCTCAAGCGGGGTCCGCCGGGTGAGGGCTTCGTCCAGGTCTTCGGCCAGCCCCTCTTTGGAGCCTTCAATGATGCAGAGAGCCAAGCGCTCATCCAGAGGCAGGCTTTTGCGTTCTTCTGACGTGGCCTTGGGCGCCTTTTCCCTGAAGTGGTCGGCAAAGGCCGCCACTGGGTCATCACCGCTGAACCAGATCAGGTTCTCGGCCAGCTTGCGCTCTTCTTCCGGGATGGAAGTGTAGCGTTCCATACCTTCCGAATTGACGATGGCCATGTCCAGTCCGGCTTGGACGCAGTGGTATAAGAATACCGAGTTCAGCACTTCTCTACCGGCTGCGGGTAGACCAAAGGACACGTTTGAGATGCCCAAGATAGTCTTCACGCCAGGCAGGGCTTCTTTAATCAGCCGCACGCCCTCAATTGTCTCAGCTCCGGATCCAACGTAGTTTTGGTCGCCGGTACCAACGGGGAACACTAGCGGGTCAAAGAAAATGTCTTCAATGGGAATCCCGTATTTCTCGGTCAGGAGTTTGGCCGAACGGATAGCCACCTCAAGTTTTCGTTCCTTGGTGATGGCCTGGGCCTGTTCTTTGTCGTCGTCGATGCAGCCAACCACTAGGGCGGACCCGTAGCGTTTGGCCAGGGGGACAACGGCCTGGAACCGCTCTTCACCGTCTTCCAAGTTGATGGAGTTAATGATGGACTTACCCTGGAGTTTGGTCAGCGCAAGCTCGATTACTGCCGAATCAGTGGAGTCGATCATGATGGGAGCTTTGACTTTCTTGGTCACCAGGTCCAGGAACGCGGTTACGTCTGCAATCTCGTCCCGGTCCGGGTCTTGAAGGCAGACGTCCAAGATGTGGGCGCCGTTTCTCACTTGACGGCGACCGATCTCAGCAGCCTCTTCAAATGAGCCCTCTTTGATGAGACGGCGGAACCGTCTGCTGCCTAATACGTTTGTGCGCTCGCCAACGATTGCGGGGCGAACTTCGTCGTCAATTAACAGAGCTTCGATACCGGAAACGCGGGTCTCTGCGATGTTCACCAATGGTCGCGGGGGCTTGCCTTCGGCCATCTCGGCCAGCAATTTGATGTGTTCTGAAACGGTGCCGCAGCAACCGCCAATGATGTTGACCCACCTAGATTCGGCGAACCGGCCAACAATCTCGGCCATTCCTTCGGGTGTCTCGTTGTAATTCCCATCTTCATCGGGCATGCCAGCATTCGGCAGACAGGCGACTGGAAACTTTGAAAGCGAGGCCAACGTCCTGATGTGGTCGGTCATGAAACTGGGGCCAGTGGCGCAGTTCAGTCCGATCCAGAGTAGATCACGGTGGGCTAGGGATGTATAGAATGCTTCAGCGTCTTGACCGGCCAGGAGAGTGCCCATGGGTTCCACGGTACCTTGCACGGCGACGGGAATTTTTTTTCCAAGTTCGGCAAAGGCTCGGTCAATACCCTCTAGTCCGGCTTTGACGTTCAGGGTGTCCTGGCTGGTTTCGAGCAACAGCAGGTCAACGCCACCCTCAATCAGACCGGCAGCCTGGATGTGGTAGTCGTTGGCCAGTTCTTCAAAGGTGATTCCACCGGTGACCGAGATGGTCTTGGTGGTGGGGCCCATGGAACCGGCGACGTACCGGGGTTTTTCCGGTGTTGATTCTTCTATTGCCACATTCAAGGCTAGAGCTGCGCCTTCCCGGTTTATACGCCGGGCTTCATGGGCGAGGTCATACTCGGCCAGAACCACTGGCGTTGCGCCAAAGGTATTGGTCTCAATGATGTCGGAGCCGGCCTGCAGATAGCTCCGGTGGATATCCTCAATGACATAGGGCCTGGTGATGATTAGGTACTCGTTGCACCCTTCATATTCTTCACCGCCGAAGTCTTCTGGCCCCAGGTCTTTGTTCTGGATAGCGGTGCCCATGGCACCGTCCATCACGAGCAAGCGTTGGGCCAGTGCCGATTTCAGTTCATCTATACGTGTGTTAGTTGACATATATGTTCAATGGTTGCTCAGATTTCGATTATCGCAAGACTAGCTATTGTAACACCGGCCCACAGATGTGTGAACCGGAGACGTTACAGTTTCGTGCGTGGAGTCGATCTGGGCCTTTGCTAGCATTGCAGGCGTTTTACTTATTGTTGGCGAACCATTCTGTTAGCAGCGGACGGTTGATTTCCAGCCACTTGATGTTGAGTTTCACCCTCTCCAAGGCCTGTCGGATGGTCCGTTCCGCCGCCGGAGCCGGATGCTCCGCGAAGAAACTGTCCACCTCGTCGGCTTTTTCCTGGGAGCTGAAGTGGCTGCATATAGAGACCAACCGCATGAGGCCAAACCCGCCGCCACCGTAGCGCCGGTCAAACTCGGTCCAATTGGACTTCACAAAATCCCAGGCTAGGTCACGGCCCATTGGGTTGGCAGCAATGCTGGCCACTAGTGTGACGGTGTCCTGGGAGCGGACCTTGGAGGACAAAGAGTCTTCCAAAGCGGCGGTCAACAGGTCTGGTTGCTGGAACCTGCTGAGCGACATCAACAGCCTGATCTTCTCTTCGGCCAAGTTGGTCTCGCCTTCCAGTTGCCAGATTGAGTCGTAAACATCCTGGCCGCCGGACTGGGCGGCCAGGGCAAAGACCACGCCGCGTAGATCGGGCGTCAATGTCTCGCGGTCGGTCAGATATTTCTGGAAGCGTTCTGTTGCTTGGGCCGTTACCTCGGCGTTGTTATAACTGCCAGCCTGGCTGAGGACGGTCGAGCGCAGCAGCGCGTCCAGGTGACCTTCGTCGACCTTGGGTTCCCAGCCAATCTTCTCTGCCGCCGGGGCAAAGAGTTCGAGGGCAAACTTCTGGTACGCGCCGTGTATCGGCTCGTCGGAGATGAGCTGTTCAATGTCCCGTAGGTTGCTGGCTAGGTCGCTCCACACCGAGGCATCGTTCTCGTTCTTGTAGGCATTGGCCATGGATATGAACTGGGTCACCGGTAGGATACCGGCCCGGGAGAGGGCGTAGGCATCGTTCTGGATACCCAGACGGTCAGTGGCGTGCAACTCCAAAGACTCGATGGCCGGAACCAGCCGCTGCCAGTCCTCGGCGGAGTAGTTCACCCGGAAGAACCCGGTTTGTAATGGGTTAAGTTTGACCCAGCTATCGGTGTTGCCGGGAACTTCAATCTGGGCCTGATTGCCTTCCATGACGGTGATGGGAGATTCCTCCCCGCCCTGGCTGGCGCTGATGGGCACTCGCCAGACTTCGGTGTCGGGTTCGCTGTCGCCCAGCAGGCTGTCATAAACGAACCGCTCTTGGCTCACTGAAAGTTGGGTTTTGGCGCCGCTCCGGTCTGATTCAACCTGCAGCACTGGGTATCCCATCTGCTTCACCCAGGAGTCCATAATGGCGGTGACCGGCTGACCGGACTCCGTCTCCAGGGCTGACCACAGGTCTTGGGTGCGGGCGTTGTCGTACATGTGGCCGGACAGATAACGGTTCAGCCCTTTGCGGAAGGTCTCCTCGCCCAGGAAATTCTCCAGCATGCGGATGACCGACGCGCCCTTGCTGTAGCTGATGGCGTCGAAGAGCTGGCTGACCTCTGCGGGGTTCATTACCGCTTGCTCGATAGGATGGGAGTTCTTCAGACCGTCCAGGCTGAGGGCTCGGTTGGTATCCATATTCACAAACTGGGTCCACATTTCCCATTCGGGGAAAAGCCAGTCAACTGCCTTGTTGCCCATCCAGGAGGCAAAGCTTTCGTTCAGCCACAGGTCGTCCCACCATTCCATGGTTACAAGGTCGCCGAACCACATGTGGGCCATCTCATGGGCGATAACCTCAGCAACCCGTTGGCGGGTGCCGGCTGAGGAGTTATCCGGGTCCACCAACAGAGCGGTTTCCCGGTAGGTTACTGCTCCCCAGTTCTCCATGGCTCCAGCGGCGAAGTCGGGGATGGCAATGTGGTCAAGCTTGGCTAGAGGATAAGGAATCCCGAAATAGTCGTTGAAATAACCCAGCAACTTAACCGAGGTATCCAAGGCGAACGTTGCCTGGTTCTCCTTGCCGGGGGTGGTCCAGACTCCCACCTTGGTGCCGCCCTCGGCCCGCTCTTCGATTGATACCAGGTTACCGACAATAAAAGCTAGCAAGTAAGTTGACATAACCGGCGTTTCGGCAAACCGAACCAACTTCAAGCCAGGTCCCGGCACGGCCTCTTCGACAGAGGGTGTGTTGGAGATGGCTTCGTATTCGTCTGAGAACACCAGGGTCACTTCAAAGGTGGCCTTTTTGGCCGGTTCGTCCCAGCAGGGGAAGGCCCGGCGTGCGTCCGTCGGCTCAAATTGCGTTGTAGCCATGTAGCGGGTCTCGCCGTCTTGAGTGGTGTATTCAGACCGATAGAAACCCATTAATTTGTCGTTAAGTTCACCGGCGAATATCATTTCCAATCGGCCGTCGCCCGGCTGAATGGTTTCGCCGAAATCCAAAGTAGCGGTTTCGGCTTCTTTATCAATTGAGATTTTCGGCTTGGACAGCGTAACGCCGTTGGCGTGAAGAGTGGCAACGCTAATCTGAAGGTCTATAACGTTCAGTACGATGGAGGTAGTGGCCTCTAGCACCTGAAGGTCCACACTCTGCTCGCCGCTGAACGTGAAATTTTTAAGGTCTGGCTGCAGTTTGATACGATATTTACTAGGTTTGGCTGTCTCGGGTAGGACCACCGCTTCGGATGCGGGCATGGCAATCTTCCTCCGTGGGTTTGACCTGAAATTTGGGGTTGGCTTTAGGCTATTTAGCGCTGATATCCAAAATAAAAGCAGAAGCTAAAAAAACCGGGTTATGTGCCTCTGGAACAGTGTCTGGCTCTGCTAGTTAGGCGTAGCGCCAGTGTACCATTAACCCGCTAGCCCCTCTACCCATAACAGGAGTAGCGGCCCGCTACGGAGCGGGCGTGGCGGCGAGACCACTTGGTGCTATAATACGGCTTGGTTTTATCGCCCCGTTTAGGCGTGAATCTGGCCATCACCGGCAGCAGTCACTAGCCGGATTTTGATTTTACGGATTTTAAATTAAAAGGAAGACCTCAATGCCTCCCAAGACGATGTTCGAGAAGATCTGGGCCGACCATGTGGTCGCTGAAGAACCCGGTGAGCCGCCGATTATCTACATCGACCTGCACCTGGTACACGAAGTAACGTCTCCCCAGGCCTTTGACGGGCTTAGGGACGCCGGTCGCAAGGTTAGGCGCTTAGACCTGACCGTTGCCACTGCAGACCACAACACCCCTACCTGGGATTTGTCTCTGCCGGTGACCGATGAGATTTCCAAGAAACAGCTAGACGCCCTGGATCGCAACTGTGCCGAGTTCGGCGTCACGCTGTATGATCGGTTCAGCCCTTTGCAGGGCATAGTCCACATTATCGGGCCAGACCTTGGTTACACCCAACCCGGAAAGACCGTGGTTTGCGGTGATAGTCATACCTCCACCCACGGAGCGCTAGGCGCCTTTGCCATCGGCATCGGGACCTCTGAGGTTGAACACGTGCTGGCCACCCAGACACTACGCGCCTTCAAACCCGACACTATGGAAATCCGGGTTAACGGCGAACTCCCCAGAGGAGTGACTGCCAAGGACATTATTCTGGCCATCATCGGCAAGATCGGCGTTTACGGCGGCGTAGGACACGTCATTGAATACACCGGTGATGCCATCCGTGCCCTTTCCATGGACGGACGCATGACCGTCTGCAACATGAGCATCGAGGCCGGAGCCCGCGCCGGTATGATTGCCCCCGACCAGATTACCTTCGACTACCTCAAGGGCCGTCAGTTTGCGCCCCAAGGCGATGACTTCGACGCCGCTGTGGAAAGGTGGAAGAACCTGGTATCCGACCCCGGTGCCAAGTACGACAAATTGGTGGAACTGAACGCCGCCGAAATTGAACCCCACGTAACCTGGGGCACCACCCCCGGCATGGTGGTGCCAATCTCCGGGGAAATACCCAACCCGGAAGATGCCGAGGACGAGAACACAAAAGATGCGCTGACTCGCGCACTCCAGTACATGGACCTGAAAGCCGGTATGGCTATCACGGACATCAAACTGGACCGGGTCTTTATCGGCGCTTGCACTAACGCGCGACTGGAAGACATCCGAGCTGCCGCCGAGGTGGTCAAGGGCAAGAAGGTCCACGACGACGTTTACGCCATGATGGTCCCCGGCTCAGCCAAGATTAAACAAGAGGCCGAAGACGAGGGCCTGGATAAAATTTTGATTGAAGCCGGAGTTGACTGGCGGATTGCCGGTTGTTCCATGTGTCTCGGTATGAACCCGGACATCCTGAAGCCGGGAGAGCGTTGCGCATCAACCTCCAACCGTAACTTTGAGGGGCGGCAGGGTAAGGGCGGCCGCACCCACTTGGTGAGCCCCGCCATGGCCGCAGCCGCAGCCATCGCCGGTCACTTCGTCGACGTCAGAGACCTCTAATCCCGGTACTAAACTCTGAATACCGACCAGGGCCCAATAAACTAGGGAGATAAACCATGGACGCCTTTACGAAATTAACTGGGGTGGTCGCACCCATCGACCGCGTCAACATCGACACCGACCAGATCATCCCGGCGGTGTACCTCAAGAGCATCGAGCGCAGTGGGTTCCAAGACGCGTTGTTCTCGTCGTGGCGGTATAACGCCGACGGCAGTGACAACCCGGATTTCATCCTGAACAAAGAGGGCTACCGGAACGCTAACGTCCTGGTAGCCGGACCCAACTTCGGCTGCGGTTCTTCCCGGGAGCACGCTCCTTGGGCGCTGCGCGACTACGGTATCAAGTGCATCATTTCCACCAGCTTCGCTGACATTTTCTACAACAACTGTTTCAAGAACGGCGTGCTACCGCTGGTGCTCCCCCCGGAGCAGGTGCGGGAGATCATGGACAAGGCCGAGAGTGACCCTGGCATTGAACTAACTGTTGATCTGGTCGCCCAACGAGTCTGGGACGAGAGCGAAGAGATTTCCATTTCGTTCGAGATCGACGCCGCCCGCAAAGACGCCCTGGTCAACGGTCTAGACGACATTGGCCTAACTCTCCGCATGGGAAACGACATCGGAGACTACGAGTCCAAACACAACCTCTAACCCCAGGCTGCCAGGCTGAGCCTGGACCCAGATACCTTGGGCACCATAGTTTGAGTTCATAAATGAAAATGCCAGCTGGGCAGTTTCGCCTAGCTGGCATTTTTGCGTTCTGGGAATTCGATTGGACAGGGAGTTATCTACCTGCTGATTATCCTGCAAAACTTAAGAGCTAAGAATCGTTAGAAATCCAGTGGCTCTAGTTTTACTGTGGTTCCTGTTGCTGCTGATTTGATCATGGCTTCGATAACCTGGATCGCTTTTAGGCCATCTCTTGCGGTGGCTGCTGGCTGGTGCCCATGCTGGATCGCCTGATTAAAACTCTCTATTTGCCGTTGCATGAGAATCAGACCATTCCGCTCGTAAGATGTCGTATTGTTCACCGTTTGGCTGGATATCTCCATGCTCCCTTGGAGGGTGTGGGGAGGATATGCTTCATTGAAGATTATCTTGCCGTCGCTGCCGTATAGGAACACCGAATTTTGGAACCCTGGCATACGGAATCCGCAGGTTACGGTGCCGATAGTGCCACCAGAGAATCTGAGACAAAGAGTGGCCAGATTTTCTAGCGATTGGGAATCATTTTGCCTATCGGTGATGGCTGCGATCTCGGTGACTTCCTGCCCTAGCATGAATCGCAATTCGTCGACGCAGTGGATACCCAAAGCCATCATGGCAAAAGCGCCCCCTGTGGATTCAGGGTCAACCCACCAATCACTGTATCCGCTGCGGGGTTTGGGGTGTACGTTTCCTCGAACGCCACTGCCGAACTGGGCTTGTGCCAAGGCGATGGTGCCAATCGTTCCCGCTGAGATTAACTCCTTGGATTCGATCCTTCCTGGATGTTGGCGCAATTCGAATCCGACCCCCAATTTGGAGTTGCTAGATTCAGAAGCCTTGACGACTTCTACCCCGTCGGCGAAATTCAAGGCTATCGGTTTTTCCATGAACACGTGCTTGCCGGCTTGCAGAGCCAAGATTGCGTGAGGTGCATGAAGGTGATTCCGGTTGGCTATATACACGGCATCAACCCGGGAATCTCTCAGAACCGCATCAACGGAGTCGTAACCAACCTGGGCGTCATGCTTGGCAGCAAATTCTTTTGCTCTGGCGGCATCTCTACTCATCACGGCGATAAGTTCGCAGTCATCCGCCAGATTCAGCGCCGGGGCAACCTTTTCATCCGGAAAACCACCGGTCCCTAGAATTGCCCAACCAACGCTCAAGACAATAACTCCAGATTAGACATTAGGCTGGGAACGTTCGCCTGACCTGTTCTTCAAAGTCAGTTTCGAAGCGTTGCATTCGGCCTTGGCGCACCTGCTCTTCCAGTGGTGGACGCTGCACCGGCCTGGGGGTGGTGGGGCCGTAGCCGATGATGCCGGTTTCTTCCAAGGCCGCCATCTCCTCGGCGGTTTTTCCCAGAAGGTCTCCCAGAATTAGGGTATTGTGCTCACCCATTAGCGGGGCGGCCATGCCATCCACGGCTGGGGTTTTTGACAGCTTCCAGGGGCGACCGGCGTATGGCAGCGGCGGAATCCCGGTGCTCTCGTGATGGGAGACCACTTCGTAGAAGTTGCGCTCGACCAGGTGCGGGTCAAACAACAGGTCTTTACTGTCCATGACCACCCCAGCAGCAACCCCTTCATTCTGCAGGGCGTGCATCAAGTCGTGAGAGAGCCAGGTACTGGTCACCGGCCCAATCAGCTCGTCCAGCTCATCCCGGTTTTGCCAACGGCTCAGCGAGTCCGCAAATCTGGAGTCTGACGCCCAGTCGTCCTGCTTCAAGACTCGACATAGTGATTGCCATTCTTCGTCGGTGGCAACGGCGATGGTTATCCATCGGTCTTCGCCTTGGGTCTGGTAGCAGCCGTGGGGCGACATAACCGTGTCCTGGTTGCCCATGCGCGGTCCGGACCGTTTGTTGGCGGAATAATCCATTAGGATTTCGGGGATGGTAGCACTGGTGGCCTGAGTCTGGGAGATGTCCACAAACTGACCTTCGCCAGTGCGCAACCGATGCATCAGGGCGGCCATCACGCCAAAGACCGTATGCTCGCCGGAGGTGTAGTCGGTATACGGGATCTCAGACATCATTGGCGAGTCGCTGCCCGCGTAGCCAGTCTGATAGGCCAGACCCGCTGCGCCCTCAGTGGCTGGGCCGGTGGCGCCGTAGTTGGCCCACGGGCCGTAGAACCCATAGCCGGTGGAAGACACCATGATGATGTCTGGTTTTATCTTTTTAAGGTCTTCGTATTCCAGCCCAAAGTTCTTGATCACCCTGGGGGTGAAGTTCTCGGAGAATATGTCTGCAACGGAGACCAGTTCTCGGAGTATTGCCAGGCCTTCCGGCTTGCTCAGGTCTAGGGTCACGCCGAGCTTGTTGCGATTTTGCTCGTAAAAATTGGCACCCTTATTCCAAAACTCACCGGAAATGTCATTCTTGTAGACTGAGTCGCTGCGGTAGCTCTCCAGCCGTCCAGTGGACTCCAGGCGAATGACCTGCGCCCCCATGTCGGCCAGCATTTTCATGGAAAAGGGAATGGCGATGAGTTGCCCCATCTCGATTATTCTGATGCCTGCTAAAGGACCTGGCATTTCTTAGTAATTCTCCATTAGAAGTTCTGGTAAGTGGCCTGAATTAGGGTTAATTACGGACTAAATTATCTCGTTGGCCCGCATCTGGGCCAGGTCTTCCGGCGTGTGGCCCAGGCGTTGGCCGATGATTTCCTGGTTGTGTTGGCCAAGGCTGGGGGCTGGGGTGCGAACATCCCACGGAGTCCCGCTCATCTCAAAAGGCGCACCCGGATACTTCAGGGTACCCAGGGCCGGGTGGTCGATGTCGACGAAGAAGCTTCTGGCCTCGAACTGCGGGTCGGCCATTACTTCTTCCGGAGACTGCACCACGCCAAATATGAACCGTTTCTCATGGGCGGCGTAGAACCGCTCGTATTTGTTCTGCTTGAGGTAATAGCTGTCGAGTATCTGGCCCAACTCCTCGGCGTTGACCAGACGCGCCGACGGAGAGTTGAATTTATCATCGCCAAGCTCAGGGAGATCCATGAAATCCACCATGACACCCCAGTTCAGTCCCGTACCGATGCCGGGGTTGGGAATTAGGTGACCATCAGAACTGGCCCTGAGTCGGCTTAGGTCGCCGCTGTGGTTTGGCTGCCGACGGCGAACGGCGCCGGTGTAAGTGAAGTTGTTCACCACATCCCTGAGGCCGGTGGCAACTGCCTCTTGGATGGATATATCTACGTGCTGGCCTTCGCCCGTGAGCCTCTGGTGGTACATGGCCATCAGCGTTGCGGCCGCGCCGTCGGTGCCGGCCTTGAACTGGGCTTGGTTGAACGCGTGCTTCAGGGGCTCCCGGTCGTAACCGCCGGAGATATACATCAGCCCGCCCATGGCGTACTCAATGATGTCTGCAGCTTTGTAGTCCCGATACGGCCCAGTCTGCCCGAAGTTAGAAATCGAAGTCAGCACCAGGCTGGGGTTTATCTTCTGTAGTGACGCAAAGGCCAGGCCCAACGATGCCATGACCCGAGGAGCAAAATTCTCTACCACAACGTCGGTGTGTTCAATCAGCGACTTCAAGACCTGAATACCCTTCTCGGTTTGGAGGTTCAGGGTCACGCTCTGTTTGTTAGTGTTCAAGTAGGCGAAGACCAGGCTTTTTTCCGAATCGACATCGTCGTTGAGAAAAGGGGCCATCCGCCGGGTTGGATCGCCGCCGGGTCTTTCCACCTTGAGCACCTCAGCGCCGAAATCAGCCAGGAGCTTGGTGCAGTATGGTCCGGATATGTGGTGGGTGAGGTCCAGAACCTTCACCCCTTCTAGGGCACGTTCAGACAATTGATACTCCTAAAGCGTGTGGTTAGGCGTCTCGGTTCAGCGCGGTGTCCAGGTTGAATTCATCACGACCAATCAATTCCAGGCAGCGATCAAGGGTGGGCGGCATCAGGGTTGAGGTTCTAATGTCGCGGTAGATCCGTTCCAGGGGCCAACGTTTGTGGACGCTTCTGCCGCCGGAAATCTGGATGGCCTTGGTCGATACATCTTGGGAAGCCAAGGTTGCCAAGTATTTGGGCCTGGCGGCAATGACTGCTCTTTGATTTGCCGTTTTACCTTCCCATTGACTAGCCGCATCGTAGAGGGCCATTCTTGCGCTGCTCAAAGTCATCGTCATCTCGGCTATCGTACGCTGGACCAGTAATTCATCCGCGACTCTACCAGAGGCGCCGGAAAAGGTCTGTTTTATGCAGAAGTCCTTGGTAAAGTCCAAGGCCGTTTGAGCCGCACCGACGTAAGCCGCAGCAAATCCCAGGCTGAAACCTTGGGTGATCCCTGTGTGGTAGCCGTCTCCCGGTTTGCCCAGTACTCCATCTTTGGTTACCACACAGTTATCCAACTTCATGCTGGGGCTAACTGTTCCGCGCATACCCAGGGTGTTCCATTCGTCCATCTGGGAGAGCCCGGCAACATCGTTGGGTATCAATGCCAGAACTTGTGAACCAATTGGGTCCGGCGTGTTTTGTGCATTGCAATGAATCATGTAACGGTGGGCTCCGCCCGACATGGTGCAGAAATTCTTTTCGCCGTTTAAAACATAGCCATCGCCGTCAGGGGTGATGGTGGTATGACGAAACGCTGACCCGCCGCGGGTCTGGGGTTCACTTCCCCAACTGCCAAAAAGCTTGCCATCATCGACAATCTCCGGGTAGTACATGGCCCTCTGTTTGTCGGTGCCTAGGGCGTCAATGAACCGCATCACAGTTGAGTGCATGTGCACGGTCATACCGGTGTTGGTGCAGCCGCCGGCCAGCTTCTCAATGACCATGACGTAGGTCAGCATGTCCAGTTCGTGGCCGCCGTATTTCTTGGGGATGCCAATGGTCAGCAGGCCGTTCTGCCAAACGTCATGCCAGCTTTCTTTGGGATTGGTACCGCTGGCGTCCACCTCGGCGGCGCGGGGCCCTAGGCACTCATGTGCAATGCGCTCTGCAGTATCAACCAACTCCTGTTGGTCCTTGTTAAGACCCGGGTTCATTGAAACTCCTGGAAAACTTCTGGGAAACTCTTCCTCAACTCTTACTTGCCGCCAGACGCCTAATCTTCGGGAAAGGTCAGCCGCAGCAGGGTGTGCCGACGGTTGGTCGTAAAGGGCCGTACCTGCTCCGGCCAGCGTCCCAACTCCACTGCTTCGCCCCATTCCGGGGAACTGAGAATCTCCGGACTCTCAATCTCATACATGGCATGAAAACGGGGCTGGCCATCGGGCGAAACAGTCTGGGTCTTTCCCCCGATCAATACTTGAAAGGCTTGGGCCTCGAACCGGGTGATGGGTCCCACTCCGGAGATCTTGCCCAACTCCGGGCAATGCTCGGTGTTGTAGACCTCATGGAAGAGAGCCTCTTTGGCCGGGTCGACGTTCATACTCGCAATGAAGAGGTACTTCGATTTCGGGGCCATGGCTAGCCTCCTGCTATTTTCAATTTTTAAGCCGCGACTTATGCCTAGGTGGATCGCCTAGAAAGGTCGGCGGTGGGAGAACTCGACTTCCTCGTTGGTGATGAACTCCAACAAAACAGCCTTGCCCTCTTCCTCGGTGACCTTGCGGGCCCGGGTGAAAGCGGCGCTAATCTGGTTGGGGTCTGTGATTCGCTCTGCGTAACCGCCCATGGCTTTGCCCAGGTCTGCGTAATTGCCGCCCAGGTCGCGGGTTCCGTAGAGAGCGTGGGAGTCGGTCATCTGCCTGGTTTCAACGGCCATTGTTGAGTTGTTCAAAACCACGGTGATGATTGGTATGTTGCTGCGGACGGCGGTCTCAAAGTCCAGACCAACCATGCCAAAAGCGGCATCACCCATGAAGTTGACGCAGACCTTCTCCGGAGCGGCCAGCTTGGCGCCCATGGTCAGACCCAGGCCGGTTCCCAGGCCGTGGGACTTGCCCCAGCCCAGGTAGGTGCGGGGGCCGTTTGATTGGTAAAACGGAGTCAACTGGTCGCGTGGGCTGCCCGAGTCGTGGGTGACGATGGCGTCTTCCGGCGGGATGGTGTGCATGAAGTCCCATATGACCCGGTAGGGAGTCATGGGAGTTGAGCTATCCGTGAGCTTGGCGCGCCACTGGGACAGCCAGCCCTCACGCTCTGACTGTACTTCTTTGGCGGTGGACTGGTCATCTTTGCGGCTGTTGCCGACGATGGCCTGACAGGCTTCGATCAACTGGCGCAAAACCAACTTGGCATCGCCGACGATGGGTAGGTCGACGTTGTAGTCCTTGTTGATATCTGAGGCGTCGTTGGTGGCTTGGATCAATGTCTTTCCGGGCGGTATGTTCATCACCATGCCGTGCTTGGTGAAGCTGGTGCCGATACCGCAGATCAGGTCGGACCGGCGGATGAAGTGGTAGGCGTGTCCGGAGATTGTTGGGCCGGTGCTGCCCAGAGCCAACGGATGGATCTCCGAAAAAGCGCTCTTCCCCAGCAGTGTGCTGCATACCGGGACCTGGAGTAGTTCTGCCAGCTCCAGTAGTTCATCGGTGGCCTTGGCGTAAAGCACGCCCTGGCCGGCCATTATCACCGGGTACTGGGCAGCGCAGAGGGCTTTGGCGGCAGCTTCAACGTCAGCAGGGTTGCCCTGGCTGACGGTGGGCCGACTGGGTGCGTAGTAGAAAGACTCTTCGCTGACTTCTTCCAGAGCCACATCGGCGGGAATCTCAACGGCCATGGGACCGCCCCGGCCCTGGCGGAGCCCGGCAAAAGCCCGGCGCATGATATCTGAGGTACGGTCGGCCACGTTTACCTGTTCGACGGCCTTGGTGATGTCGGCATATCCCTTGAGCGAGTTGTAATGTGGTGCGACGCCGGCCCTGTCTCTTGGGTGGCCCAGAGGCAGCAATAGTATCGGAACCGAGTCTGAAAACGAGGTTGCGATTCCAGGGTAGGCATTCTCGGCGCCAGGCCCGTATTGCATGGCAAACACGCCCATGTGGTCGCCGTTGCTCACGCGACTGAGGCCATCGGCGATGCCAACGCCAACCCGCTCTTGACGGCAGATAATCGGTCGGATTCCACCGAGGGCGGCGGCTTCAATCACCGGAGTTGTTGGGAAGCAGGGAAGGTATTGTACGCCCTCCCGCTTTAGTATCTCTGTTATGGCTTCAATCGTGTTCAATTGGGGCCGCCTCCTGATTAATGTCTCTATTTTTGTTGTTTCTGTTTACGTTTCTGCGTGCCTGAAACGTACTGGTTCCTGGGCTCGTAGCATTAGGCAAACAGTGCAATTCACCAGCCCTGTTTTTAGCCACGGCGAGTATACCACCGGTCAGGAGCGGAGACATTAGCGAATCAACGCCAACCGGAGGTCAACAAGACTAGGGAAAATAAATGTCATTCTGAGGAGTGCCGTAGGCCGACCCGAGCCGACTAAGAAAAATCTGCCAATCTTCAACTTAGGTGACCCTTCACTTCGCTAACGATCACATCAAGGAGCACTAATTCCGCGCGAAACCTTGTGCGGCCAATATTGCGGTGAAAAGGTCAGGTAGACCTATGCCGATCGGCTTTAGGCTCCCGCTTTATTCAGGGCTTCGATACGGACGGCGGCGGGTTTCAGAATGGCATAGAGGAAGTCGTTGGCAGGGGTGGGTATTTCCAGCTCTCGCGCCATGCGGACCACGGTGCCGGTCAAACCTTCCAGTTCCACGGGGCGTTGGTCGGTAAAATCTTTGGCCATTGATGCACGACCTTGGCCGGGGAATCGGTCCAGAGAATCCATGGCCCAGGCGAGAGAGTCGGCCATGACGGGAGCGCCGCGGGCTTTGCCAACGGCCAGAACCTCTTCAATGGCGTCGCGTATCAGTTGCCTGGTCTCTGGCTTGGTGCGCATCTCTTCATAAACGCAGTTGGCGGCGGCGCAGACGGCAGCGGAACCGGCGATGTAGGCGAACTTTTTCCAGAGCATGCCTGGCATGTTTTCGTGCAGATTTACCCGCCAACCGGCTTCTTGGAAGCGCTGCAACAGGTTTTCACCCCGGCGGCTAATGCCCACGTTCATCTCGCCGAAAGCGGCGATGCCAGGCCCGCCCTGGGTGACAACACCCGGCTCGGAGATTCGACCTTCCATGTAAGCAGAGCCGATCATGACGTGGTCTTCGCCAACGGTCTCGGCCAATATCTCGCCATTTTCGATGCCGTTTTGCAGGGTCAGTACCACGGTCTCCGAGCCAATCAGCGGAAGGACAGCGGAGACGGCGTCTGAGTTGTGGTACATCTTGACCGTGAAGATCACCAGGTCTTGTTCGCCGACGGTCGCCGTATTGTTGGTGGCGGTGCCGGGAACGGTGAATGTGCCGTCTAACTGACTCTCTATTCGTAAGCCGTTGTCTTTGATGGCCCGCAGATGCAGTCCTCTCGCGACGAACGTTACTTCATGTCCGGCACGGGCCAATAACCCGCCAAAGTAACCGCCGACTCCACCGGCCCCAATGACCGCTACCTTCATTTCCTCGCTGGCTCCTATGCCCATTGGTAACCCAACTCCATAACTAAGTGATCAATCTCTATTAATGATACCTCTATTTTAATCCCGGTTTTCGACCGGGTGGCTAAACTCTTCGCGTAGGTCTCGCTTCAAGACTTTGCCCATGACGTTGCGAGGTAATTCTCCTACAAAGATTACCGAACGGGGACGCTTGTAACCGGCCAGTCGCTCTCGGCAGAATTCAATGATCTGCTCCTCTGTGACGTGGTCAGATTGGCCAACGACCACTGCGCGTACCTCTTCACCCCATTCCACGTCCGGTACACCAATCACGGCAGCGTCGTCCAAATCTGGGTGGGAGCGTAGTACCTGTTCCACTTCTTCAGGTGAGATCATCTCGCCGCCGCGTTTGATGAAGTCCTTGGCGCGGCCGGACAAAAATATGTAACCGTCTTCGTCCTGGTAACCGAGGTCTCCCGTGTAGATCCAGCCGTCGCGCATGGTGTCGCGTGTGGCGGCTTCTTCTTGCCAATAACCAGCCATCATTCGGGAACCTCGGGCTACGATCTCCCCGTTCTCGCCTACTGACACCGCATTGCCGTTTTCGTCCACGATGCTGACTTCCACGTCATCCAAAGGCTTTCCAATAGAAGTCAGGCGTTTCAGCTTGGTCTCGATCTCTTCCGGGCTACCATCCAACACGTGATCGTCTGGCGGCAACATGGTGATTGTGGAAGCGGTCTCCGTTTGGCCAAATGCGTTGATGAACCGTGCGCCCGGGAATTTTCCTATCGCTGCACGGATGACTTCCAGGGGCATCGGCGCTGCGCCATAGGTGATGACACTGAGCGACGAAAGGTCGTAGTCGCCAAAGTTGGGGTGCTCTATTAGGTTCTTCAGCATGGTCGGTACCAACATTGCCCGATTGGCCTTGGTTTCCTGAGCCAGTTGCAACCATTCCCCAGCGTCAAACTGGCGCATCACCACCAAAGTCCGACCACCGTAGACCGCGGCCAAAGCAGCCTGCAGTCCGGCTATGTGATAGAAGGGAACGGTGATCAGATTGCTTTCTTCAACGTCCGGGTCGGCCGGCTCAACGGTGGCCAGCAGGTAGGACGAAAAGCTGTCGTGGGTCAGCATCACGCCCTTGGGAACGCCCGTAGTGCCGGCGGTGAACATGATTACGGTTGTGACTTCGTCGCCAGCCTCCGGGAAATGCATCTGGCCGGGCGATGATTCGGCGAGAAGTTCTTCGTAATTCTTGCCGTTTTCGGGGGCTTTTCCGTCCAAGATGATTATGCCCTTAGACAAACGACTACCTTCCGGTACCAGGGGCAAATACCGTTCCCCCAGCAGCAGGCAGGTGGGCGAGGCAATCTCTAGCATCTGGGCCAGTTCGTTGGTCTTGGCCCGGAAGTTTATGGGCACGTAGATGGCGTCCAACTGTGCTGCGGCAAAGTAGGCTTCAATGCATTGGTTGGTGTTGACCTGCATGGTCGCCACCCGGTCACCGGGGCCAACTCCCAACTCGGAGAGTCCGTTGGCCAGCCGGTTGACCCGTTCTGCCAGACCCCCAAACGTGATAGTTTGGCCGTCAAAAACCACTGCGGCGCGTTCGGGAACGATGGCCCCGGCAATGGTTAAAAATTCAGAAGTGTTCATATATAAGTTCTTGCGTAATCCCTAAAGTATCTAGCTGGTCAGCCTGGCCGCCACACGACGTTCAAGCTCCAGTGCCTTGGGCAGGTCCAGGTCCATTCCTTGGCGTAGCACTTGTTTCATTGCCGCTACGGCCTCAGATGGTAATTCTGCCAATTCGTCGGCCAATTTCCAGGCATCTCCCATGAGCGACTCCGGTGATGACAGCCGAGTGACTAAGCCCGTGAATAATGCTTCTTCGCTTTCGATACGCCGACCAGTCAGCAGTAAGTCCATGGCCCGTGATGTGCCGATTGCCCTGGGGAGAGTTTGGGTGCCGCCGGCAGCCGGAATCATCCCCAATTGTACCTCCGGCAGAGCAAACACGGTGCCCGTGGCGGCCAGCCGAATATCGCACAGAAGGGCAATCTCCAACCCGGAGCCGATGCAGTATCCATGCACTGCGGCGACGATTGGTTTGTGCAAGTTTACCAGTTGCCCCCAAACGTCTCGTTCCCAGCGCACTTGCCGGGCGACCACCTGGGACGGCGCAGTGCCAAACTCGGTCAGATCAGCGCCGGCACAGAAGCCGCGTCCTTCGCCGGTAATCAGCAATGTTCGGACGTCTGGGTCGAGATGAACGGCGGCCAGGGCTTCTGAGAAATCGTCCCGCATCTGCACGTTGTAGGCGTTAACCACCTGGGGCCGGTTCAACGAGATATGGGCCACCGCGCCGCGTAGCTGAAACAGCAGGGTCTGGAAGCCGCCTGAATCAGACATAGAAAAAGGCTAAGCCTCTCGGACGGCCCTGGCGTAGAGTTCGTCCAAATCTACTTCTGTATAACGAAGACCGATATTTTCCAGGTTATGGGCGTCGCTCACTTCCATCAACATCAGGTCGTGTTCCGACGCAATCTCTGAGACCTGGTCCTTGCGAATGTGCCAATTGTGGATGTAGTTGTCAATCTCGATGGCGTGGATATTCGGCTCAATCAATATTTCTGGTGAGTAATAGCCCGGATGGCAGTAGGTGCGGAAGACGCCGCCGCCGTCGGGCAGGAATAATTCAGCCACTTGGTACTCGGCGAAGGGGTTGGCCTCGGGGCGAATCTCGATCTCCCAGCCCGGCAGAATGACCACTTGCCCTGGGAAATGCTTCTCGATGATTTCGCTGAGTTCCATGCCCCACTCTTTATTGTGGTGGTCGGTGATACCGATGCCATCAATCCCCTGAGATTTGATCTGGTTAACTATTTTCTCCGCAATCTCCACAGTAGGCGGCACAAAATTGAAAGCCTCCCAGGGGTGGGTGTGGAGGTCTAGTTTTAATTTCACAGAGATTCTCTTGGTATACGGATTGGGCGTTGGTGCATCAGGACCCGGTGAACTCGGGGCCCCGTTTTTCTATGAACGATTTTAACCCTTCGGCCCTGTCAGATGTGGACTGAAGTATAACGTTCAGGTCGGCTTCTAGTCCCAGACCCTGGTCCAGGGATAGGTCCATCCCTTTGCCAACGGCCTCTTTGGCGTAGCGTGCGCCGATGGGACTGCCACCGGTTATCTGTCCTGCTATTTCAGAGATCATTTTATCCAAGCCGATAGCTTGGTTGGCCACTCGGTTGACCAGGCCAATAGCCAAGGCCTCCGCCGCATCAACCAGTCTTCCGGTTAGTAGCATGTCCCTGGCCCAGGACGGACCGACCAACCGGGGCAGTCTTTGGGTGCCGCCGTCTTGGGGGAAGATACCTTTTGCGAGTCCAGAAAAACCGAAACGAGCGGAAGGGACACAGATGCGCAGGTCCCCCGCCAACGCCAATTCCAATCCCGGTCCAGTGGCGTTGCCATTCAGTGCCACCAACACCGGAATCTTCAGCGCGGCAATCTGACGTGCGACTGGTTCAGCGCTTTTTTCATCGTCCCCATCGCCGTGTCCTTCTATGGAAAAGGCATCCCCGACGGCGGCCAGCACCACCAAACAGAGGTTATCGTCTTCAGATATGAGACGGCAGGCTTCCGCCAAAGAGAAGGCCATCTCAGCATCAATCCAGTTGCCGTTGTCCGGACGATTTAAGGTTACGGTTGCCACGTTCGTGTCCAAGGTGAGGGTCACGGAACCAATTGTGATAGTGTCGGCGATGGGAGTTCCTCTCTATAATCCTGGCTTCAAGTCAACCGGTGGATACTGAAACGTACCCGGAGCAGTGACAGGGTGGCAGGTGTTTTGCAACTCTTAAATACTAGGCCGGACACGCGAATCTTGACAAGGTCTTGTGCCCGGCCTAACATGAATTGGCACTCTCGAATTGGGAGTACTAATTCCACGTGTGAATAATGCCGGGCTACCATATTTCCCCGGCGATTTAGAAGGAGGCCGCGGTGGCAAACTTTACGCCATTGGGAGAACGTGTTGTGGTTAAGCCCAGCGAGGGTGAACAGACCACTAAAGGCGGGATATATCTACCCGATACCGCCAAGGAAAAGCCCCAGGAGGGTGAGGTCATCGCCGTTGGACCCGGCAGGGTTAGCGAGGATGGCAGCCGGATTCCCATGGAACTTACCAAGGGAGACCGCGTCATTTACTCCAAGTTCGCTGGTACTGAGTACAAAGACGGCGACGACGAGTTACTGATTCTTCGGGAAAGCGACATTCTAGCCAAGATAGGCTAACCAGCAACCCTAACTTAAGAACCAAATACAGGGCGGGCTTAAGCCCAGCCTTGACCTACCTGCAGGAGGATTAGGATGCCAGCAAAGAAGTTGGCCTACGCCGAAGAAGCGCGGAAAGCACTCCGTGTTGGAATCGACATTCTGGCTGATTCAGTAAAAGTTACCCTCGGTCCCAAAGGCCGTAACGTGGTGTTGGACAAGTCGTTTGGCCCGCCCCAAGTGTGCAGCGACGGCGTCACCATCGCCAAAGAAATTGAACTTCCCGACGCGTTTGAGAACATGGGCGCACAGCTCCTGAAAGAAGCTGCCACCAAGACCAACGACGCTGCCGGTGACGGCACCACTACCTCCGTTGTGTTGGCCCAGGCCATCATCAATGAAGGTTTCAAAAACGTCACAGCAGGCGCCGACCCCATGGCCATCAAGCGGGGTATCGAGAAAGCCGTTGCTTCCGTTGTTACGGAAGTACAGAGTATGGCTCAGGTTGTGGAGACTCGGGAGCGCATCGGCCAGGTTGCCAGCCTCTCCGCCCACGAAGAAGCCATTGGTGAGACCATTGCCGAGGCCATGGAAAAGGTCGGCAAGGACGGCGTCATCACCGTTGAAGAGTCTAAGGGATTGACCGACGACATTGAGTATGTCGACGGCATGCAGATTGACCGAGGTTACATCTCCCCTTACTTCATCACCAACCCAGACCGCATGGAATCCGTGATGGAAGACCCCACCGTCATCATCACCGATAAAAAGATCTCGGCCGTGGCCGACATGCTTCCCGCTCTGGAGAAACTGCTCCAGGTAGGCAAGAAGAACGTTGTAATCATTGCTGAAGACGTAGACGGCGAAGCCCTGGCCACCTTGGTGGTCAACAAGCTCCGCGGTACCCTCAGCGTTCTGGCCATCAAGGCCCCAGGCTTCGGCGACCGTCGGAAGGCCATGTTGGAAGACATTGCCATTCTGACCGGTGGCACAGTGATCAGCGAGGAGACCGGCCAAAAGCTGGACGCCGCAACGATCGAAGACTTTGGAAGCGCCCGCACAATCACGGCCACAAAGGACGAGGCCACCATTGTTGAGGGTAGGGGCTCTGAAGATGCCATCCAGGGCCGCATCACTCAGATCAAAGCCCAGATCGAAGATACCACCTCTGAATTCGACCGGGAAAAACTCCAAGAGCGGATGGCCAAGCTGTCCGGCGGCGTTGCCGTGATTAAGGTTGGCGCTGCCACCGAGATCGAACTTAAAGAGCGTAAAGCCAGGGTCGAAGACGCCCTCTCAGCCACCCGTTCCGCAGTGGAAGAAGGTATCGTCCCCGGAGGCGGAGTCGCCCTAGTCCGCGCAGGCCGCGGCTTGGAAAGCCTCACCGGCATACCCGCCGACGAACAGGTCGGTGTTAACATCATCCGCCACGCTCTTGACCAGCCCCTAAAGCTGATTGTTGAGAACGCCGGGTTTGAGGGCGCAGTTGTCCTGAACCAGGTCAAACAGCAGGCTGATGACTACGGTTACGACGCCGACATCGGTGAATACGGTCCCATGATGGAACGTGGCATCGTTGACCCGGTCAAGGTAACCCGGTCCGCCCTCCAGAATGCGGCCAGCGTCGCGGCCATGGTACTCACCACAGAGTCCGTGATCAGCGAGATTCCGCAGGCAACACCGGCAATGCCGGCCATGCCCCCTGGTGGCGGGATGGACTTCTAAGGAGTCCTCGCCACTAATAGCAAACCAAAACTGCCCCGGCCTTCACCGAAGGACCGGGGCAGTTTTTTTCCAGAAATCAAAGCATATCCCACATCACGTCTGCCCACGCCCGCTGATAAGCCGCTATAATGCGGTGCTGCTGAAAACTCTTAGCGCAATTAAAACACGCAAAACAGGAAAGTACCCATGACCAGCGCCCCGGAAAATTCCCCCGGTGATCCAACTAAGCAGGGCAAGCTCTATTCTTCAGCCCTTGCCGCCCTGGAAGGCATTTCCAACGACGCCACAGTCCTGGTGGCTGGGTTCGCTGGCTGCGGTATCCCGCAAAAACTGCTCCGCGGCCTAGCCGAATCCGGAGTCTCAGGATTGACGCTCATCTGCCAAGGCGCTTGGATCCAAGAGCCGGGCGATTTTACGGTGGCGGACTTGGTGGGGAGTGGGCAGGTCAAAAAGATGATCTCCCCAATGCCATTTCATCCAGTGCATGGCGGTGCCGTGAAAGAACAATGGGAGTCGGGCGAACTGGAGATTGAGATCGTATCCCAGGGCGTCTTGGCAGAGCGGCTTAGAGCCGGTGGCGCAGGCATCGGTGGCGTGTTCTTGCCTAGCAGCTCCGGCACCAGGTTTGCTGAGGGCAAAGAGGTCCGTCAATATGATGGTTGTGAACACGTCTTGGAACTGGCGTTGAAGGCTGATTTCGCTCTACTCAGGGCCCAGGCCGCAGACACCCTGGGCAACATGGTCTATGACGGCACTGCCCGCAACTGGAACCCAACCATGGCTATGGCTGCTGGGGTAACCGTAGTTGAAGTTGATGCGGTGCACCACCCGGGTGGCATAGACCCAGAACTGGTTATCACCCAGGCCATTTTTATAGACCGCCTCGTTCTGTCCGACTGATCACAGGAGAGTTTTTAATGCCAGGAACCCATTTAGAACCCGCCAGCGTGGCCCAACGCGTGTCTCAAGAACTGTTCTCCGGTGCGGTCGTCGCCCTGGGTCCGGGACTGCCCTGTTACCTACCCGACGCGCTTCCCGATACCAGTGGCGTATGGTTCATCGCTGACAGTGGCGCCTTGGGATCCAAAGGTGGCGAGGCCCATGGCAGCGCGGTAGATGCCGGGGAAAACTCCGCATCCTTGCTGTCCGGTGGGTCATTCACGGGAGTGGTGGACGTTGCTGGTATCCTGCGGGGCGGACACACCGACATCGCGGTGTTGCAACCGTCTCAGGTTGCCGCCAATGGCGATTTTGTCCATTGGACTTCAGAAGAGACGGCAGGTTTATTCGCGCCCGGCTCTGCAGTGGACATGGCTTACGGAGCGGCAACAGTAATAGCCGTCATGCCCCACCAGTATCCTGGAGGAAGGTCAAACATTGTCAGTCAGTGCAGCCTTCCCGTGGATGGCGCTGGCAGAGTTAACATAATCATCACCGACGTGTCGGTAATCAAGGTCACTGCTGCCGGTCTGGAACTGGTGGAGACGGCCCCCGGTTGGACGGCTGAAGAGATAATCGCCATCACCGACGCACCACTAACGGTGTCTTCAGACCTGAAAGGAATGACCTTCAATGTCCCGACTCTTGAGCCGACGAACAAGGTCTACTCCAGCGCCATCGAAGCCCTCAGTGACGTGCTGGAGGGCTCGATCATAAACGTGGATGGGTTCGCCGGACCCGGCGGCATGGCGCACTACCTGATGGTCGGACTGCGCGACCTGGGCGTTAAAAAACTGCAATTAATTAGTAATACTGCTGGTGTAGCCAGGGTCAGCGCCTTTGGAGTGCCCAACATAATCGACCACAGCATCCTGGTTGAGAATAACCAAGTGGTGAAAGCCACTGCATCCTACCCGGTATCGCCGTCAGCCTCCCGCCCCAGCGCCTTTGAAGAGGCCTACAACCGCGGCGAGACCGAGCTTGAAGTCGTGCCCCAGGGTACGCTGGCGGAGCGCCTCCGCAGCGGTGGGGCCGGAGTTGCGGCGTTCTACACGCCCACCGGCGCCGGTACGCTGCTCGGTGAGGGCAAAGAGGCCAGGATCATTGATGGCAAGGACTACATCCTGGAAACAGGCCTCAGGGCAGATTTCTGCATCATCCGAGGCTACAAAGCCGACACTCTAGGCAATGTGGTCTACAAGGGTACCTCCCGAAACTTCAACCCAGTGATGGCTACCGCCGCTGAAATAACGGTGGTGGAGGTAGATGAGATAGTAGAACCCGGCCAACTAGGCCCAGAAGAGATTGTCACGCCCGGTCTATTTGTCAACCGAATCGTGGTCCGGCCAGCCGACTTCTCGGCTTATCTAGAAATCTAATCAACTGTTTAATCATCCGACATGATAAAGGGTCGAACTGATGGAATCGTTAGCTGATAAAGAGCGCCTGCCCAGAGAAATTATGGCCATGCGCGTTGCCAAAGAGCTTCCCGATGGTTCGTACGTGAACCTGGGCATCGGTATCCCCACAATGGTGTCAAGCTTTGTTCCGGAGGGCCGCACCGTCTTCTACCACAGTGAAAGCGGAATATTGAACTGTGGGCCATTGGCAGAAGAGGGAAATGAAGACATTGACCTGATCAATGCCGGTGGGCAGTACTTAGAGCCGGTTGGCGGTATGTCGTTCTTCGACTCTGCAGAGGCCTTTGCCATGATCAGAGGCGGACATGTTGACGTGACGGTCTTGGGCTCCCATCAGGTGTCAGCTACCGGAGACCTGGCCAACTGGATGCTGCCACAACGGGGCGTAGGCAACGTGGGTGGAGCGATGGATCTGGCCACCGGAGCCTCTGGGGTGATTGTTGCCATGGAGCACACCGACCGGAACGGCGAACCCAAAATAGTCCAGGAGTGTACATTTCCGCTGACCGGCAAGGGGTGCGTCTACCTGATAGTCACCGACCTGGCAGTCATTGAATGTGACGGTCAAGGACTGACACTTAAAGAAGTAGCCCCGGGTTGGACACCTGAAGAGGTGCAGCAACTAACCGGGGCCAAATTGACCATATCACCAGACATCAGAGAGTTTGAACTCTAGCCGCTATTCCTCGTCGGCTATTGGTCTACGTACGGCAACTAAGCGTCCGCTATATGAAACACGGTTTCGATAATCTCTGACGTTTTTTCAACCGTGTCGTAGATCAATAACTTGGACCGGTCTCCGCCCGCATAGAAGGGCTTGATTAAAATATAGCCACTGTCCGCATCGATGGTTGAGTTGAATCCGGTGACTTCAACCGACGAGGATGGCATATCAAACTCATAGATTGAGAGATATCCGGGTCAGAGAGACTGGCAGCCAGAATCTCTATCTTGTAGCCGCTGGGGCTGTCCCCAAAACCCGCCCAATAGGCCATCCCGTCTGAGATAGCCACGTTGCTCCAACTAGATGCGTCATAAGTATCCTAGTCTTCTACTTCAAAGGCTGTGAGATACTCATCCGCTCGCTGGCCAGTGTTGGGATCAACCACAAATACCCCAGTG